>NZ_JAHWIW010000012.1:0-150952 GCF_025377065.1 Pseudomonas sp. HD6422
CGCTGACGACTCATGGCACCTCCTATTTGGGCCTCATTATGAGGCTTGGAGGTGTCTACGAAACTAGGGGCGATTCAGTCATTATCAAACTCTGGAAGCTGCTTATCCATGGCGGTAGCTATGGAGTTAGCGGGAGCTACAAGGCAAACCGTCGACAGATGCTGAGCGATTGCGCAATGTGCGGAGCGTCAGAGGCCTTAGGCCCCTAGGCGTTGGGGACGCTTAGTATGTGTGAGGCATAGGGATAAAAAGAGAAATGAATCTCGCTGAGCGCATTATTTCCGGGACCTGATAACGACACGATGACCTCGGGATTACAATGCTGACAGAAATCCAATTACTGCTGTTTTGATTGTCATTGATCACGCTATGATCAAAATTAGGGGGATACTACCCACCAAAAGCAATGCTCCGCTCAGCTAGATAAATTTAATTTCACAAACAAAACGGTTTCGTTTTGTCGTAGGCTAATTTTGAACTTTCAATTCAACTTACAAGTCTTTCTCGCGAGCAGAATATTATTTTCAACTTTTGCTCGTTAATATGTCACCCATCAATGAGGGGCGAATACCATGAGCTTTTTCAAAAACATCCTGGGCGGGCACCATGGCCGTGGAAACCACGGTGGAGGCAAGCACCACAGCGGGGGACATGGGGCCGAGCAATATGATCGCCATGGCCGGCAGCAGGGCTGCGACGGCGGTAATCAGGTGTATGACGGCGGGCGCCCTCCCACTCCTGCCCCCATCAAAGATCTGCAGGGCTGCAGGCAGTGCCGGACGGCCAACGATCCGTCAGCACGCTTTTGTCTAAACTGCGGAACACCGCTATCGAGTGGTTGCACCGCCTGCGGCTCGCTGCTGAGTGCAGGAGCAAGATTTTGCAGTCACTGTGGCCAAGCGACGCTCTAAGGCTAGGTAGACAGGAAGGCCAACGAGACCACAACCCTGCGCAAGGAGAAATACGTGGGTTCAAATCATGACCATGGCAGCGCTGCAGTACGCGAGGGGCATCAGAAGAAGCTAATCATGGCGCTCGGCTTGACTGGCAGCTTCATGATTGCAGAAGTGATCGGTGCGTGGATTACCGGCAGCCTGGCGCTGCTGTCGGACGCATCTCACATGTTCACAGATACTGCCGCCTTGGCGATCTCACTGATTGCACTTCAGATAGCCAAGCGGCCGGCGGATCAGAAAAGAACCTTCGGCTATGCGCGCCTGGAAATTCTGGCTTCGACGTTCAACGCCGTGCTGCTCTTCCTGGTGGCGATGTACATCTTGTATGAGGCCTACCAGCGCTTCTTCATGCCGGCGGAGATCGCTACCGGAGCGATGATGTGGATCGCAATCGCCGGCCTGATCATCAACCTAATTTCGATGCGCCTTCTGGCATCTGCGAGCAACGAAAGCCTCAACGTCAAAGGAGCCTACCTCGAAGTTTGGAGCGACATGCTCGGCTCGCTTGGCGTAATCATCGCGGCACTTATCATCCGCTTCACCGGCTGGACCTGGGTCGACACGATTGTCGCTGTGGCGATCGGCCTTTGGGTTCTGCCGCGGACGTGGCAGTTGCTTCGCGAAAGCCTGGGGATCCTCATGGAGGGTGTCCCGAGGGGGCTCGACGTTACGGCAATCGAGGCCACCATCCTCGGAGTAGATGGCGTGACGGACGTTCATGACTTGCACGTGTGGGCTGTCAGCAGTGGCAGTAACGTGATGACGTCGCACGTAGTGGTTCGGGATTCTGCAGATGGGGATGCTGTGTTGGCGGCCGTCGTGGATGCTGTCAGCGATGCATTCGAAATCCATCACTGCACCATCCAGATCGAGCGGGCAGCTTTCCACGAGAGCGTTCCCTCACCCTCGCACTGACCGATCGGTAAACACCATGCAAACACATCACCCTCCTGGCTGAGGGTGATGTTGCAAAAAAAATGC
This sequence comes from Pseudomonas sp. HD6422, assembly GCF_025377065.1. Classification (NCBI taxonomy): domain Bacteria; kingdom Pseudomonadati; phylum Pseudomonadota; class Gammaproteobacteria; order Pseudomonadales; family Pseudomonadaceae; genus Pseudomonas; species Pseudomonas sp. HD6422. The sequence continues at coordinate 1,938 of NZ_JAHWIW010000012.1, forward strand.
GGTGAGGGATGCCGTAAACGGCAGGAGCGCTTCAAGGGGGTTGGTGAATGGCTTCGCCTGCCCTCGTCAACAACCTCCAGAAGGCTCAGCGATGGCCTGGATCATCACGAAGTACCTACTCACTGCCGGTATAGTGATTCTCGTGTCAGAGCTGGCGAAACGCAGCGACAAGCTGGGCGGCTTGGTCGCCGCCCTACCCTTGGTCACGGTCGTGACGTTGGTCTGGCTCTATTTAGAGAACCAGAGCATGGAGAAGATCTCCAACCATGCTTGGTACACGTTCTGGTACGTGCTTCCGACCCTACCGATGTTTATTGCTTTTCCATTGCTGCTACCTAAGCTCGGCTTTTGGCCGACACTGATCAGCAGCATCCTCATCACAATGGCCAGCTTCGGAGGCTTCGCCATACTGCTGCGCCGGTTCGGCATTGAGCTTCTATGATCCGGTGGCCGCAGGGATCATCTTGATGAGTCTTAACGGCTATTAACACACTCGCCCTTCACCAGGTAGCGAACCATGTGCAGTTCGCCTTTCGAGTCTTCGTAGGTCATCATGCTTCTTACATTACCGCAGTACCGCACACTGGGTGATACATACACCAACTTACCAACGTCCAGGTCCATGCCATAGGCGTAGTCTTCTAGTTGAGGCATGGGCTTTTTTACGCGTTGAGCATAATCCGCTGTAGCCTCTCTAGCAGTACGCTCGATGCGTTTATTGATCTCCATACCGCTTTGGGCATTGGCTGTTAGTGATGTAAAGAGCAAAAACACGGCGATCGCTGATACAGTAGTGTTCATAAGAAGTCCCTTAATAAAAAAGCGCCCGTAGGGGGGCGCTAAAATTCACCTACCAAAGGAGCGTATGGTTTACAGGTGAATGCACTGGCGCGAACAACTGCTCGGTGCTCTTGCCAAGCTGCTTTGAAATGAGACAATTTCCAAAGCAGCGATGCCTCTTCCGCTGCCCTTAAACTAGCAAAGGAGGCTAACACCAAGATGATCGGGCAATTACAATTTGGACATGTAATAGATTGTAAGATAATTATTCGAGAGAATATCGAGCCGCCACGTGAACTAATTTGCAGAAAGGCGCTGCGGTTTGCGGCCGTGCATGGGGTCTGCCTGCGTGGCGCCCTCGATCCAAGGCCAGTACCAGTCCTTGCAAGCTAACGACCGAAATGCTGCCTGTCCTGGCCGATTCCACCTGCCAGGCGAATCTGTCATACACCGCCGCAGGCCCCAGAATCCGCTATGCTTAGGGGTGGAGCCTGCATGACTGTCAGAAATCTTGCGGCTACATTACAAATTTGTAGGATTTCGCCGCGGCCAGCTTCTTCGCGTTAAGATTCAAGCGTCCTCAGGTGACCCGGCGTATGGACAGAGGTAGCGACTACCACATGCCATACCCTCAGCCAAACTTTCGAACAGCCTGCAACCATAATCTTGGCGGATTAGGCCAACTCCTTCCTCACACCTTGAGATAAGTTATGCGCGTTCTAGTTGTGGAAGACGAAATTAAAACTGCCGAATATCTTCAGCAGGGCCTATCCGAAAGCGGGTATGTCGTAGATATCGTGCACAACGGTGTAGATGCTCTGCACTTGTTCAACACTAATGTCTATTCGTTGGTCCTCCTGGACGTGAACCTCCCGGGTATCGACGGCTGGGACCTGCTGGAAACCATCCGTAAGACCAGCCGGGTCCGCATCATCATGCTGACCGCCCGCGGACGCATCAATGACAAGCTCAAGGGCTTGGACGGCGGCGCGGATGACTACCTTGTGAAGCCATTCGAATTCCCTGAGCTGCTTGCTCGCATCCGTTCGCTGCAACGCCGTGGTGATGAGTTAGTCGAGAAGAGCTCGCTGAAAATTGCCGATCTGGAACTCGACTCCGTCCGCCATCGCGTCTTCCGCGGTGGCACACGCATCGATCTCACCACCAAGGAATTTGCGCTTCTGCACCTGCTCATGAGCCGAACGGGCGAAGCGCTGACTCGCTCTCAGATCATCTCGTTGGTCTGGGATATGAATTTCGATTGCGACACCAATGTCATCGATGTAGCCATCCGGCGCTTGCGCTCGAAGATCGATGACCCGTTTGAAACCAAGCTCATTCACACGCTTCGTGGCGTTGGGTACGTTTTTGAGGAACGCGCATGAGGCCATTCAGCCTGGCTGCAAAGCTGGGGTTAAAAGTTGGGTTGATGAGCGCAGCGTTGCTGCTTCTGTTCGCCACCTTTGGCTATCTGATGGTAGGCAAGGCTCTGGAAAGAAATGCCAGAGCAGACCTGGAAGTAAAGATGGCGGGGATGGCTCACAACCTGTCCACCATCCCGGACATCTCCGGCGTCAACGCGGATGCGCATCAGCTTGTCGATTTGGTCATGGGCCACAACAACCTGTATGTGAGCATATTCGATACCTCACAGAATCAGACTCCCCTGCTCTCGATTGGCTCGAAACAGGTCAATCTGGAGGTGCACAAGTTTCAGCCGGCGGCCCAGCCCAAAGAGCACGAATGGCGTGATACGCAGGACCGTCCTCTGCTGAGTGCTTCTCGAATCATGCGTTTGGGCGATGGAACAGAGGTCAGCGTCTATATGACCATGGACCAGTCATCCAGTGAGGCGCTGCTCGATGCGTTGCTGACCTGGGCCTTGATGATGTCCCCCGTCATCCTCGCACTGATCTTGGCCATTGGCTGGTGGACTGTGCGCAGAGGCCTGCTACCACTGACCAAGTTCCTCAAGATCGCCTCGAAAATCTCAACCGAGAGCCTCGACCATCGCCTTCCAACTGATGGGATGCCGGCAGAACTCAAAATGCTCGCCGACGGCATCAACATCATGCTGGCTCGCCTGGATGATGGGGTTCAGCAGCTCTCGCAGTTTTCTGACGACCTTGCTCACGAACTTCGAGCACCGCTTTCCAACCTGATGGGCAAGGCCCAGGTTGCCTTGACCAGAGAACGATCGCTTTCCGAGTACCGGGAGGTTCTGGAGTCGTGCACAGAAGAGCTGGACCGCATGAGCCGCATGGTTTCCGACATGCTGTTCTTGGCCCAGGTCAGTCATCCAGCATCAATGGTGGAGTTCGAATCCGTCTCCTTGGTCGACGAGGTTCAGCGAGTGTGCGAGCTCTTCAGCATTTCAGCAGAAGAAGGCGAGATTCAGCTGCAGATCTCCGGCAGTGATGACGTGGTGCGCGGGAATCGCCTGATGGTTCAACGTGCCGTCTCGAATCTGGTCTCGAACGCGATCCGTTACTGCCCTCGCGGCCGCACGGTCTACGTTAAGGTGCAGCATAGTGCGAGCGGTACGACGTTGAGTGTCGGCAACCCCGGCCGTGGTATTGCCAAGGAACACCACGCGCACTTGTTTGAGCGGTTCTACCGTGTGGACAAGAGCCGAGCACGGAGCGAAGGCGGTACCGGTCTTGGCTTGGCCATTGTGCAGTCGATCATGAGTCTGCACCAGGGATCGGCGAGCGTGGAGGTGACCGAAGAAAACTTCACCTGGTTCCACCTTCACTTTCCGGAAGCCCAGCAAATGCAGCCGGCAATGACCGCCGCTTAAATTGCGCAGACACGATTAGGCCCGTCAATCGACGGGCCTTTTGTTTGCCTCAATGCATCAGTGCCGAAGGACCACAGGGTCCATGGGCGACCGCAGAATCACCGACTTAATAATCTTCTGTTCGTCAGGATTGGCGTTTTTCCACAGGTGTGAGAAGTACTGAGCATTCACTTTCTCTTGAGCACTTACGCTGCCGGCGGCATCGATCAGGCGCATGGTCGAGTAGACACAGATCAGCGCCAGAATGAAGAACGCCGTGGCGACCACCATCACATAACGCTTGGCCAGCACCGGTGCCCGCTTGAGCTCCTGGATAGAGGCGTCCGCCGCCTTTGTCGCTGCTGTAAGCTCCGAGATCAGTGGCTGGATGGCGGTGTCGACTCCGCGGCATGCAGCTGAATACGCTGATGCAGCGGCGCGCAAGGCAACCTCCTCCGCGTTCGACCAAGCCTTCTCCGCCTTTCGCACCTCCTCCTGAATCTGCCGGCCGACAGCGTCCACCTGCTCCACCAGTTCGTTCGACCTCTCCAGAACAGCGCTGGAGGTGCGCGTCTGCGAGGTCAGCTCATCGAGCTGGACAGTGAGTTTTTCAGTGCAGCGGCGAAAGTCACCGATAGCAACTGCCCAGGGCTCTATGTCATTCATGGCTATCTCCTAGGGCGGCCAACAACGCCGCGCTGAATTAACGCGCTAGATATCAAAATTGTAATTTAAGAGAAAATTCGAAGTCGCCCTCGACAGTGCCGAGATAGACATGATCCTTCCAGATTTGAAGATTTAACGCATCCTATCTGCAGCCAAAATTACGGAATTGTAATTATTGACTCACCTTGTCGTTAGCTTCGCGTTCCTAAACTACAAACCAACAAAGGCCGCTAATCAGGTTGGCCTAGTATGAACCGAGGTTCACAATGAAATTTGTCAAATCTATCGCTATTGGCAGCCTGCTGCTGGGTCTCATGGGTACCGCTTACGCTGAAGGCGGCTTCGAGCGAACGAAACAGTTCAACGAGAACTTCCGAACCGAACAGGCTCGCCTATGGAGCGATGACTCTTCGGACCAGAACAAACAACAAGTCGCTCAAGAGCAAAAGAAAGAAAGCAAGGATGGTAAGGAACAAGCCGACAATTAATCGGCGGTTAAATAGGACTTCAAATGACGAAAGAAATCGACAAAAAAGCCAGGGTAAAACCTGGCTTTTTTGTGCTTGGAATTTAGCCTTCGTTCTTGCGAGGCGTTTCCGCATTGCTTTCTCCGGCCAGACCCTCGGCACCTTGTGCGGGGCGTTTCCAATGGCACAGCAGGAGCTGGCTGGCGTTCGCTTCGGTGATCGATGTGCAAGCTAGATCAGCGGGCAGACCATCCTTGCTGTCTCGCAAGCGCCTGGACAGATAGAACGAGCCATCCCGCGGCCACTTGGCAGGATCCTTGATGTTCTCGGACTTCCCGCTGCTGTAAAACTCCGACGAGTATGAGCGGCGGCCAGGATAGATCAGGGGAGCGGAATGAGCAGACTGCACATTGAGCCAGGCTTGAACCACATCCCGCTGATTCTGAGGGCGCTCCTCTAGTACCCCGGCGTAGATGATGCCCGCACCGATGATTGGCAACACCAATGCGCTCGCAGCGGCAGCCCAGGTGGTCTTCGGGCCAACTTCGCTGACCCGTGCAGACAGCAGCAATGCCCACGCTGGCAGCGCGGGTAGCAGGTAGGTCCACAGAATGTTGCCTGCAAATGTGAAGAAGACCGGTGTCGCCAAGGCCCACAGCCAGAGGTAGGCTTTGAAGCGCTGCATCGATCCACGCTTGCGGATCAACAGTGGTAGAAACAAGGCCCATGGCAGTAGCGACAATCCGAGCTGGATCCAGATGCTGCCGTACGGCTTGGCATGAGCACTACCATAGAGGTCCCCTGCCCAGTTACTGACGACGTAGCGGCTCCAGTGCTCACCAACGAAGAAGTACTCCATGAAGCCGGGCGTTTTCATCTCGGCCGCGACATACCATGGCACGGATATACCGAACATGAGTACAAGGCCGCTAATCCAGGGAAGCCTCAGTACCCGTCCCCATTCCTTGTAGATAACGAACCAGGCGAATGCCGGCGCCCCCATAAGCACCAGGGTCAGCGGCCCTTTGGCAAGCAAGCCCAGCCCGAGACCTGCGAACATCAGGTAGGCATCCGCCTTGCTGGCGCACTTCATCCAACGCCAGAAACCGTAGCTGGCCAGCAGAATCGAGAACGACAAAACAGGGTCAGTCAGCACAACACCGCTGGAGACCAGGCCAAGTGTGGTGCTGGAAAAAATAATGGCAGCCCAGATGCCGGCGTTACGAGAAATCTGCTGCGTGCCGAGTTTGATGATGATGAAACAGCTTGCCAGGTGGAGTAGCCACGCTGGGAAGCGCGCAGCGAACTCGTTAACGCCGAAGACCGTCATGCTCGCGGCCTGGGTCCAGAAGGACAACGGAGGCTTGCCCCAGAACGGTACCCCGTAGTCGAACATGGGCGTGATCCAGTCATTCAACTCGACCATCTTGCGAGCCATTTCAGCGTAACGGGCCTCAGATGTGTCCATCAGCGGGTAGATGCCCAGCCCCACCAAACGCAATAGCAAAATCAAACCCAGGACCCACCACAGCGTCCTCTCGTTCTTCAGGTTCAGCATTTCTTACCCTCGATCGAAGCCATCGAAGGGTGGAGTGACACGGGATCTGCCTTGTTGCTGTGCTTCAGGAAATAGAGAGGCCGGCGCTTCACTTCCGCGAGTGTCACGCCCAGGTACTCCCCCACCATGGCGACACCGACGCACATGAATGAAGCCATTCCGACGATCAGGTGATGGATGTCGAAACTGCCTGCCACAAGCGACGCAAGCATGTAGCAGATGCTGGAGACGAAAAGACCGAAACTGATGAGGCTGAAAATGCGCAGTGGTTTGCGAGAGAAGCTGACGATGCTCTCGATGGCCAGATTGAACAGGCCAGCTGCATTCCATTTGGTGCTCCCGGCATGGCGAACAGTGCGATTGTAGGGCAGTTCGATGGTACGAAAGCCTACCCAGCCGATCATGCCTTTGAGAATCCTGGAGCGTTCATCCAGGGCCCGCAGGGCTGCCAGCGGCGCAGGCCCAATCAATCGGAAATCGCTGACATCGGCCGGCATGTCCACCTTCTCCACCAGGCGCTGCATGACCCAGTAGTAAGCCCGGGCACTCATGCGCTTGAACCACGAATCACCGATTCTCAGGTTGCGCTGCATGTTCACCACGTCGTAGCCGCGTTGCCAGTAGTCCACCATGGCCGCGATGAGCTCTGGTGGATCCTGCAGGTCGACATCAATGAAGATCAGCGCACTGCCACGGGCATGGTCTATCCCGGCGCTCAGTGCAGCCTCTTTGCCGAAGTTGCGACTCAGGGACAGGCAACGTACAGATGACCCATCCTGATAGTGGCGAAGAATGTCGGCCGTCCGGTCATTACTGCCGTCGTCGACATAGAGGATTTCGCAGGAGACGGGTAAGCGCTTCACCACGCGGGTGATTCGCTGGTGGAACTCGGGGATGGTTTCCTCTTCCTGGAAGCAAGGGACCACGATGGTTAACAAGGGATCAGGGCGCTCGGGAAAGCGATGTAATGTCTGCATGATTGAATGTCCAAAAACGATGTGCAATGAATCCAAGTGCAGTGAGGCTTAAGGTCACTACGACTTGGGAGATGAGCGGTGACAGATTCGACTTGATGAGGAACCACATACCCACGCCATTGCCGAAGTTTGTGGTTAACGCGACCAGTGCAAACCTGACAGGCTGAAACTTACGAGAGCCATCTGCCACAAAACAGAGCGCCCTATTTCCAATGAAGCTCGCGATTGCGCCAACCATGCCGCCACAGATACTGGCCAGTAACGGAGTAACGAATTCTGTCGTAACCAGCAATAGGAACACCGCATAATGGACTCCCGTTGCTATGAAGCCGATCCCCAGATAACGAATCAGTAAGGTAGTAAGAGGTGGGGTTTGATTTTCCATGCCCAAAGCCTATGGAGGCAAAGGTGAAAAAATAGTGAACTAAATGTAAATGCGTAATTAGCCGAATCTATATATGGTAAGTAACAAGTCGGCGCACTAGGCTAGCACGCTACAATATCAGAGGGATTGCCTGAAAATTACGCTTTCGAAATAAAAGCCTTCCGATAACGCATGCATGACCCGTGGATTACAATGTTGACAAGATAAGGAAACACCGGGTGGCATTGAGATAGATTCCCCGAATTAAGGGGGACCTAATGGTTACACAAAATGAAACATATACAAGCAGCGTTGTTCCTTACAGCCCTGACATATTGGATGATTTGCCAATTGATGATCAGCTGGCCGTAGAGTTTTTCGCAACAGCACGTTGTGCCAGTTTCAAACAGGCTGCCCGAGGGCTCAATGTGCCAGTGGTAGGCCTGCGGAAACGCTTGGAGAAACTGGAAGAGCACATTGGTGCTCCCGTGTTTGTCTACAAACACAACAAGCTTGCCCTGACCCGCACAGGCGAGAGGGTCAGCCATTACCTGTGCCAGCTCTTCGGCCCAGACGGCCTTGGCAAGTCCGGTGAAAAGGAAGTCCCCAGGCTTACCATCGCGATCACAGAGCCAGTGCTGAACGACATCGTAAACCGCGATCTAGTCGCCTACGTGCGTGATCATGCCGAAATGCAGCTGGAAATCCATTCAGAATGCACAACGCAGATGCTTTCTGAGTGTGAAGTCGATGTGGGTATCGCTTTGGTGAGCCCAGATGATAAAGGCGCGCTTGATCGCCATCCTACGTATAGGTTTGAAAGGCTTGGCCGGATTGGGCACGCCCTGTTCATTTCCAGCCGCTATTCAAGAAGCGTCACCCTTCCAGTGGAGAGCTTGGATTTGCACAACTTCATGCTCGTTGTCCCTTGGGATGAAGAGATCTTGGCGGGCTCACGAAAGTGGGCATCGATAATGGCTGAGCATCAGGGCGGTACCACTCGGGTCAAGAGCTACAACCTATCACGAGGCCTTGTCGTTGGCGGTGCGTGTATTGGAGTGCTGCCCGACTACAGCCGAAAACTGGAGAGAAATATCCTACCCGTGCCGGGTTTCCTGGACGACCTGGAGGAGAAAGATGTCTATCTTGTTATCAAAACGAAGCTTGTCCGCAATCCGCAGGTTTTGGAAATTCGAAGATTGATCAAGAAGAGCTTCTTTGATAAGAAGGACTGGCTTGTTCGGTAACAGTTTTGTTAGGTTTCAAACTCCTCCGTTAACACTACAGAAACACAACTGTCATATTCGCTTGCAACCTAGTCAGAGTGCTTAGAACAAAGGCATCTTGTTACAGCGGGTGACAACCGTGGCCTGCTCCCATCTGCAAGATAAATTTAGGCCGGCGCAGGGCGAAATATAACGTCGGTAGCTAAGCACTTAACATACGAGAGGCAAGCAATGATCCGTTCTTCGAACATGCGGGAAAAGCTGTTGGCTGCCGCAATAATAGGCACATTTTCCTCGCAAGCATTCTCCGGAACAGTAACCACTGACGGAGCTGACATCGTTCTGAAGACCAAGGGCGGTCTTGAAGTATCGACTTCTGACAAGGAATTCAGTTTCAAACTGGGCGGCCGAGTTCAGGCCGACTACGGCCGTTTCGATGGTGTCTTCACCAAGAATGGCGATACCGCTGACGCAGGCTACTTCCGTCGCGCCTACCTTGAGCTCGGTGGCGTGCTGTACCGCGACTGGAAGTATCAGCTCAACTACGACCTTTCCCGCAACACGGGCAACGACTCCGACGGCTACTTCGACGAAGCCAGCCTGACCTACACGGGTTTCAAGCCGGTGCAACTGCGCTTTGGCCGTTTCTACACCGACTTCGGTCTTGAGAAAGCCACCAGTTCGAAGTGGACCACCGCCATGGAGCGGAACCTCTCGTACGACCTGGCGGACTGGATCAACGACAACGCCGGCATGGGTGTTCAAGCCACCAGCACCATCGCTGACATGGCTTATGTTTCCGGTAGCGTTTTCAGCGAAACCAATAACAACTCGGATGGCGACAGCACCAAGCGCTACAACGTACGTGGCGTGTTCGCACCGCTGCACAGTGATGGCAACGTCCTGCACGTCGGTGCTCAGTACGCTTACCGCGACCTCAAAAACAGTGCGGTCGATACCCGGATTCGTTCGCGTCTGGGCGTCCGCGGTGTAGATACCAATGGCGGCGGCGATGCCGGCACCAACGGCAACCGCATGCTGTTTGGCGGTGCTGCTGCACAAGATGGCCTGTGGAAGGACGACTCGGTCTGGGGTCTCGAAGGTGCCTGGGCCACCGGCCCGTTCTCGGTTCAAGCGGAATACCTTCGCCGCAAGCTGAAAGCTGACCAGGCCAACAACGACATGAAGGCCTCCGGTTACTACGCCCAGATGGCTTACACCCTGACCGGCGAGCCGCGTATCTACAAGCTCGATGGTGCCAAGTTCGACACTATCAAACCAGAGAACAAGGAACTGGGGGCCTGGGAAGTCTTCTACCGCTTTGACGATATCAAGGTCGAAGACGGCAACCTGGTCACCGCGGCGGACCAATCGAACGAGCGCAAGGCCAAGAGCCACACGGTGGGTGTGAACTGGTACGTCAACGAGGCGGTGAAAGTCAGTGCCAACTACATCAACGTGCGCACCGACAACAACGAGAACACCGTGGGCGACGACAGCGGCAATGCCATCGTGACCCGCCTGCAATACGTCTTCTGATCCCTCTCATCAGTCTGACGTGAGAAAGCCGGAAGCGCTCAACGTGCTTCCGGCTTTCCTGTTTCTGGAGGTGATCAAGCATGGAGCGCCCTCCTCCTACCTGCTTTCGCTTACCGATGACCGCTCTTGCCAAAGCTCGGCGAATCTGATGTGATTGCCGCGTCGGGCTTTGCATGGTGGCCGTGCAAGCAAATCAAACCTGACTCCTATTCATGATTGAACCTGATTCGACGTCCAGCTTCGCGTCTAACGGCCCTACAAGCGCAGCTACCCCAACGTCGCTCATTAGGGGATAGTCATGTCTGCAAAAAAGCTGCTTCAACCTCTCGCTGCTCAGCTGCACGCCTCGTTCTCGGCTTCTGGCCGCCCGTACTCTCATCTGCACCTCCACCAGCTGTTCCACGCGGCCATCGGCTCCGTTGCACCGCAAGTTGCCATCCAAGACAAGCTGCCAATTCAGGTCTGTCGTGACAACGAGACACGGCAGTACAACCTCTACGCGGCGGTCGAGCGGGCGAAAACGTGCTTAGGATTGACCGATCTTCAAGCAGTCGGTGTGGCTGAAGAAGTCATTGAGGTGCTACGAACTGCGGGAATCGGCGTGAACCAGGTTCGCCTGCTCCTTGACCCCTCCTTCAGCTCGAAGACTCGCAAAAAGGCCTTCAAGGCTCTCTGCAAGAACCTGGATCTGAACGAGCTAGGCGATCGCTTCGTCCCCAAGACTGCCACGTTGGCCATCGCTGCTGGTATTGCGCCGCCTCCCAAAATGTCGTGGAAGGATCGCTTCGCCCTGGCTGCAAATTCCCCCATGCGGGGGCCAAGCGAGCTCATCAGCATGGTCAACCGGGATGAGTGTTATCTGTGGGTATTCCCACCGACTGACCATCATGCGACGGCTCCAGCGACGCATGACCGTTTCTTTGGTGAAAAGACCCACCCGAGCGCAGAAATGGGCATGGGGTTCAGCATCATCGATTCCGGCTGGACCCGCCCCAAGTACCCGCTATCCAGGCAGTCACAAGAGACCTTCATCCAGTATTCGCTTTCTGCGCCGATGTGGTCCTGGCGCGCACAAAGTGACACCTGGCGCCTGGGAAACATCCTGCGTTCAAGAATCCTTGACGGGGCTCCTTGGCATAACGAGCCTCTGAGTGACGTGCTTCCGAGCGGCCTTAAATCCCTGCCCCGGATCTATGGGTGCGAAACCTGCCGAACGCTGTTCATTGAGAATCACAGCGACTACCCGGATGTACCCACTCAGTGCCAATGCGGTGAGGCGAGCAGCACGGGTGACCAAAACGAGTCATCTGCTCTCAATAGCTGATTTTCCTTACGGTGGCGGGCTGAGCCCCCCGTTAGGGATTGGCTATGGGAGCGGGATTCGCTCACCCCAAACCTGAAGGCGCCGCCACCTAACCGAGCGATATGAGCTGAATGCTCGCGGAGTAGATATGCAAAAGAGTAAAAACAAACAGGACACCCTGGCGGCGATCAATGCGCTTGTCGAGATTGCGTATGATCAGGGATTTGCGGACGGACACGGAGTCGGCAATCAAGTCGGTTTCGTAGCCGGTGTCATGAGCCTCAAAGCTGCATTGGCCTGCGGCTTACGGCATGGCTCACCTGAGTGCGGAAAGGCCCTTGAAAGCCTCAAGCGCATCGGGATCGACGAGTGAGAGAAAAGTACGGGTCGTGCGCTGATCGCGCACGACCCGTACTTCTACTTCAGGTCATTTCCCTGCTTAGCTTCATGATTGAAGCTCAGGGATCAGGTGCTTCTGCGGTAGGCCAACAGGCGCAAGGCGTTGAAGACGACCAACAGTGTGGAGCCCTCATGGATCGCAACAGCGGCACCAATGCTCAAGCCCATGATGGTGGACGGAACCAGGATGGCCACAATCCCCAAGCTGACGAACAGATTCTGGTGGATGATCGATCGCGTGTGACGGCTCAGCCCCACCGCAAATGGGAGTTGCCTGATGTCGTCAGCCATAAGCGCGATATCAGCCGTTTCCAGGGCAACATCAGATCCAGCAGCCCCCATTGCGATACCAACGCTCGAACTGGCCATGGCAGGGGCATCATTGACGCCGTCACCCACCATGGCCACCTTGGCGCTAAGGCGCAGGTTTTTGATGGCCTTGACCTTGTCTTCCGGCATCAGGTCTCCCCACGCTTCATCTAAGCCAACTTGTTTGGCTACAGCCTCTGCAACGCGGTTGTGGTCTCCAGAAATCATGACCATGCGTTCGATGCCCATCTCTCTAAGCTTCTGGAGTGCCTCTTTGGCCCCCTCCCGGGGTGTGTCCAATAGCCCGATAGCGCCCAGATCCTTGTCAGCACGCCGTACCACCATGGTGGTACGGCCTGACTGACGTAGACGCTCCGCAGCCTCCAGGGCTGCCTTGCTGAGTGCGGGAATACCATTGGTACCGAACATCTCGACCTTGCCAATCCAGACGAACTGCCCATCAAGCTCAGCACGCACGCCGCGGCCAATCATGTTGCTCATGTTCTTGGCTTGGAATCGGCGCCGTGTGCCAATCATCTCTTCACCGTCACGCACAATTGCCGCAGCCAGCGGATGGTCGCTCATCGACTCCACAGCGATGGCGACGTTTAGCAGATCCTCGATCTGCGTGCCGCCTATGGGTATTACATCGGTGATACGTGGGCGCCCTTCGGTCAGGGTACCGGTCTTGTCGAATGCCATGGCATTCAATGATCCAAGCTCTTCAAGTGGCGCACCGCCCTTGATCAGCACGCCACCTCGGGCTGCCCTGGCGATGCCAGAGAGAATGGCGCTTGGTGTAGCGATCGCGAGCGCGCAGGGGCTGGCTGCAACCAGTACGGCCATCGCCCGGTAGAACGAGTCACGGAACGGCTCGTCAAGGAAAATGCCGGCAAATAGCAGCCCGACTACCAGCAGTAAAACCAACGGGACGAATATGCGTTGGAAGCGGTCCGTGAATCGCTGGGTCGGTGACTTCCTGACTTCGGCTTCACTGACCATCTTGATGACCCGCGCCAAGGTACTCTCCGTAGAGCGCCGGGTTACCTCAACCTCGATGAGCGTTTCGCCATTGATGGTACCGGCGAAGACTTTCGAGGCTGCATCCACTGCATCTGGCTTGCTGCGTGCGAGTTCGGCATCAGGAACAGGTTGCTTGTCCACGGGGACGCTCTCACCGGTTACTGGCGCCTGGTTGATACTTGAGGAGCCTACGACTACAAAACCATCGGCCGGCAGGCGGTCATTGGGGCGCACGATGACAACGTCACCGGGAACCAGCAGCTCCACGGGCATCTCCACCGTGCCATTTGCTCTGCGTACGATCGCGGTGGCTGGTGCGAGCTTGGACAGTGCCTCAATCGCTTTCTTGGCCCGCCCCATCGCGTAGCTTTCAAGGGAATGCCCCAGACTGAACAGGAACAGCAGCAGAGCCCCCTCCGCCCAGGCGCCGATGCTCGCGGCACCGACTGCGGCGAGAAGCATCAGCGAGTCGATCTCGAAGCGTTTCTGACGGATGTTGGTAACCGCTTCCTTAGTGGTGAACCATCCACCGAACACGTAGGCCGACACGTACAGAATCAGAGGCAGACGATCAATCAGGCCAAGTTTTCCTGCGAGAGCTCCGGCACCCAGGAGAGCACCACAGATCAGCGCGAAAATCAGCTCTGTGTTCATTCCAAAAATGCCGCCATGCTCATGGCTATGACCTTCATGCCCGGCTTGGTCATCAGGGCGTTCAAGCAAACTCTTCATAACTCGTCCCTTCTGGGGTCAAGGCTTCCAATTGCCCTCTGCAGTTGGGGAGCCGTCTCTGTTGGTTGGCTAAGATCTATTGCACGGTTTGCCCGAGCCCAGGCGTTAACATTTCGAAGCTATGGGGTATCGGGCGTAATAAAAAATGCCAGGCACTGCCTGGCATTTATGAATTCTCTAATTGTTCTGTTCAAATCGTTTACTACTTGTTGTTGATGCATTGCGAATACATCGAGTAACGAACAGTCTTGAGCGTGCCCTGGGAGTCCTCGAAGGTCATCAACCGTGGATAGACCTGGCAGGTACGGGGGTCCTGCGACTGACGTACGAATTTCGCAACGTCTATCTTCATGCCATATTTGTAATCCTGAATCTCTGGCATTGGCTTGCCATTTTTCTCCGCGTACTTGGCCACTGCGGTCTGGTGTTCCTTGGTGTATTGAAGCTGCTTGCTCTCGGAGAAAGTGTTGGCCTGCGAAGCCACCGAGAAAACAACAAGTGCAGCAGCGATAATTAGCTTTTTCATAAAACCCTCTCAATTTCAAAACTTCTCGGGCGTAACCTTAGCAATGCATAGGCATCACCGGCATGACGAGAAACTTACAATTTTGAAAGGTAAGTGCATCTACTTCACTTTAAACAAAAAAGCCCACAACACGTGTTGTGGGCTTCTCTTTAGCGGAGGCTGTTAGCTAACCACTTCGGCCTCGTCGCCGTCTTCATCCTTGCGGTGTGCCCAGTGATACAGGGCAGGCAGTACCAGCAAGGTCAGTGCGGTGGAGGACAGGATCCCGCCAATCACCACCGTCGCCAATGGCCGCTGAACTTCGGCACCGGTGCCGGTGGCCAAAGCCATCGGGATGAAGCCCAGGGACGCTACCAAGGCTGTCATCAGAACAGGTCGCAGACGGGTCAATGCACCTTCATCGACTGCCTGTCTGAGCGTTCGTCCCTCCTCCCTTAGCCCGCGGATGAAGGCAATCATCACCAGGCCGTTCAGTACTGCAACGCCGGACAGTGCAATGAAGCCGACACCTGCCGAGATCGACAGTGGGATGTCCCGCAGCCACAACGCCACAACACCACCGGTGAGTGCGAATGGAATACCGGTGAAGACCAGCATGCCGTCCTTCAGGTTGTTGAACATCAGGAACAACAAGGTCATGACCAGCAGCAAGGCGACTGGAACAACGATCTGCAGGCGTTTGGCAGCCGACTGCAGCTGCTCGAACTGGCCCCCCCAAGTCGTCCAGTAGCCCGCAGGGATTTGCACCTTCTTGTCCAGCGATGCGGTCGCCTCCTCAACGAAGGACCCCAGATCGCGGCCTCGAACGTTGGCGCTGACGATAACCAGACGTTTGCCGTTCTCGCGGCTGATTTGGTTCGGGCCCAGTTGCAGGTCCAGATTGGCGACCTGGGACAGCGGGATGAAGCCGATCTGATTGGCACCCTGTGCCGCATTGGCAGGTACCGGGATCAGCAAGCTGGACATACCCGCTACGTCGGTGCGAACGGTCTCTGGTAGGCGTACTACCATGTCGAACCGACGGTCGCCCTCATACAGCGTGCCGGCCTGACGGCCACCCACGGCGATAGCGATCGAGTTCTGAACATCCGCGATGTTCAGGCCGTAGCGTGCTGCTTTTTCGCGGTCAATGTTGATGGTCAGCACCGGCAGGCCGGATGTCTGCTCAACTTTCACTTCCGATGAGCCCGGGACCGCTTTGAGCGCTGCCGCGATCTTGTTGGCGGTGTTGTTGAGCACGTCCATGTCATCGCCGAAGACTTTCACAGCGACGTCACTACGCACGCCCGAAATCAGCTCGTTGAAACGCAGTTGGATTGGCTGCGACAACTCGTAGTTGCTTCCTGGAACACCCGCTGCGGCCTTCTGCACTTCAGCAATCAGCTCATCACGAGGCTTCTTCGGGTTAGGCCACTGATCCTGAGGCTTGAGCATGATGTAGGCGTCAGAGGCGTTCGGCGGCATCGGGTCAGATGCAATTTCTGCGGTACCCGAGCGTGCGAACATCCGCTCAACTTCAGGCACCTGCGCAATCACCGCTTTCTCCAGACGCTGCTGCATCTCGACAGATTGAGTGAGGCTCGTTCCAGGCACACGCATGGCCTGCATCGCAAAGTCACCCTCACTGAGGCTTGGGATGAACTCGCTACCCATACGACTTGCCAGCAAACCACTGAGCACGACCAAGGCTACTGCGGCCGAGAAAGCGATGTTCCGATGTCCCAGCACCCATTGCAGAACCGGTTCATAGCGCAGTCGAGCTGTGCGCATGACCACGCCTTCCTCTTCCTTCACCTTGCCAGTGACGAACATGGCAATAGCTGCAGGAACAAAGGTAACGGACAGGACCATTGCACCCAGCAGCGCCATCACAACGGTGAAGGCCATCGGGTGGAACATTTTGCCTTCGACGCCGGTGAGGGCGAAGATCGGCAGGTACACCACCATGATGATCAGCTGACCGAAGATCAGCGGCCGGCGAGCTTCTCGCGCCGCGGCAAAGACCTCGTGGAAGCGTTCGGTTTTGGTGAGCATGCGGCCATGCTTATGTTGCGCATGAGCCAGTCGACGGATCGCGTTTTCTACAATAACCACGGCACCGTCGACGATGATGCCGAAGTCGAGTGCCCCCAAACTCATTAAGTTGGCACTGACCTTGTTGTTGAACATGCCTGTGAAGGTGAACAGCATGGACAGCGGAATCACCATCGCGGTGATCAGAGCCGCACGGATGTTGCCGAGGAACAGGAACAGAATGGCGATAACCAGGATCGCGCCTTCCACCAGGTTCTTCTTCACCGTCGCGATGGCTTTTTCAACCAGGTTGGTACGGTCGTAAACAGTCACAGCCACCACGCCCTTTGGCAGGGTGCGGTTGATGTCCGCCAATTTGGCGGCGACAGCTTGAGATACGGTGCGGCTGTTTTCACCAATCAGCATGAACACGGTACCGAGCACGACTTCGCGGCCGTTCTCAGTAGCAGCACCTGTACGGAGCTCTTTACCGATGCTGACGTCAGCAACGCTGCTGATGCGAATCGGTGCACCATCCACACTGGTGATCACGATGTTGGCGATGTCTTCGATATTGCCTACCTGACCCGGTGCACGGATGAGCAACTGTTCACCATTACGCTCGATGTAGCCGGCACCGACGTTGGCGTTGTTACTTTCCAACGCTGCGACCAGGTCATTGAGTGTCAGCTTGTAGGTAGCCAGGCGCTTTGGATCCGGCGCAACCAGGAACTGCTTGGCATAACCGCCGATGGTATTGATCTCGGCCACACCCGGGACGTTACGCAGCTGAGGCTTGATGATCCAGTCCTGGATCACGCGCAGGTCGGTCGGGGTGTACGGCGTACCGTCCTCTTTGACCGCGCCATCTTCGGCTTCAACAGTCCACAGGAAGATCTCGCCGAGGCCGGTAGATACCGGACCCATGACGGCCTCTACACCTTCTGGCAGCTGTTCCTTCGCAACCTGCAGCCGCTCGTTGATCAACTGGCGGGCAAAGAAGATGTCAGTGCCATCCTTGAAGATCACGGTGACCTGAGACAGGCCAGAGCGAGACAGGGAACGGGTCTGCTGAAGGCCCGGGAGACCGGCCATGGCCGTTTCAACTGGAAACGTGATCCGTTGTTCGGTTTCCAAGGGCGAGTAACCAGGCGCTGCAGTGTTGATCTGCACCTGGACGTTGGTGATATCGGGTACCGCATCGATGGGCAGCTTTTGATAGCTGTAGATACCGATACCCGCCATGATCAGAACGGCGATCATTACTACGATGCGCTGCTCGATGGCGAATCTGATGATACGTTCAAACATGAGAAATCATCCTGTCAGTTCGCATCAGTGACCGTGTTCGGCAGAAGCTTTGCCGAGCTCGGACTTGAGTGTGAAGCTGCCACTGGTTGCTACCTGGGCGCCGGCTTCAATACCGTCGATGATTTCCACGTACCCATTGTCGCGGCGACCCAGTTTTACCGGGCGGGTGTCAAAGCCATCTGGGGTGCGTACGAATACCGAAGGTTTGTCTTCAACGGTCTGCACAGCGTGCTCAGGGACCGCTACGGCAACTCGATCGGTCTGGAAGGTGACCGCAATGTTTACGAACAGGCCTGGACGCCAGGCGCCGTTGGGGTTGGTCAAGGTGACGCGGACAGTAGCTGCACGGTTTTGCTCGCCCAGCAGGCTGCCGACATAACCCACCTTCCCTTCGACCTCGACGTTCATGTCAGGCGAAGAGACTTTCACTGCACGGCCAGTCGTGACCTTGCCCAGATCTGTCGGCGGAACTGCGAAGGTCGCCCAGACCTGATTCAGGTCGGAAAGGATGAAGGCGTTGGTCGCCTCGCTGACGACTTCGCCGACGGTCAGGTGTTTCTCCACTACCACGGCGTCGAAGGGAGCGCGGAGCTCGTAACGATTACCGCCAACGGAGTTAACCGAGGCACCGATTGCGCCGACCTTCTGCTTGGCGTTGGCCAAGGAGATCTCCGCTTCTTGCAGCGCTTGGCGTGCTTGGAGGTAGTCTTGCTCTGCAGAGATCTTGTCCTGCCACAGTTGCTTCTCACGTTCGAAGGTCACACGCGCCAGTTCGACGCGACGCTGTGCGGCCTGTTGTTCGCTGCGCAGGTCAGAGATCTGCTGGCTGGCGATTACCGCGAGGACTTGCCCTTTCTTGACCGTCTCGCCCAGGTTGGCCTGGACAGCCTCAACAACGCCAGGAACACGAGGAACCACGTGGGCAGTACGATCTTCGTCGAAGCGAATTTCGCCAGGGAAGCTCACGACGGTACCGAGGTCACGAGGCGCTGCAGCTTCCAGGGCAACACCAGCGGCCTTGATCTGTTCAGCGCTGAGCGTCAGCTTGCCCTCTTCTTCACCGCCCTCTTCGCTGTGGCCTTCTTCACCATGGCCCTCATCACCTTCCTCTTTGGCGGCAGATGCGGCTTTCTTTTCGTCGCCATGGCCATCGTTAGCGCCATGCTCGGCAGTACTGGCGGCCTGCTGTCCGGAACTGTTGTTCCAGGCAAGGCTGCCAAATCCGAGGGCTGCCACAGCGGCTACCGCGAGGGCGATCTTGCGTTTGTTATCCATTGCTACTCCTGCTGATCGTAGGCACCGGCTTGTTCAAGGCTGTGTGCCGAAGAAAATGTTTGGCCCGTTCAGCGAGTGCCGGCGGTTGAGCCGACTTCGCCATAAACCCTTTCCACCTGCGCACGCGCATTGGTCGCCGCTGCCAACGATTCGAGGTATTGGCCACGAGCGACGATCAAGGTGCGCTGGGCATCCAGCACTTCGATGAAACCGAATTTGCCCATCTCGAAGCCGCGGGTTGCGGTCTCTACGGCTTGTTGGGCTGAAGGCAGAATGGTCTTGTCGTAGGACTCGACCTCCTGCATGGCGGTGGACCATTGGTTCAACGCGGTTTGGGTTTCGGTGCGCAGGCGCAGCTCAACAGCATTGCGCTGGTCCCGGGCCTGATCTGCACGACGAGAAGCGGAAAGAATGTTGCCCTGGTTACGATCGAACAGCGGCAAAGGCATAGACAGGCCCACAGTGTTGACCCGCTCGCGCACAGAGCGGTCGTACTGGCTACCTACACTGACAGTAAGGTTCGGGATACGCTGAGCTTTCTCTGAGCCGAGCGAGGCATCGCTCTTGTCTATCTGCACCACGGCCTGACGCATTTCTGCTGTTTGGTCGAGCTTAGCCAGCAGATCTTCAGTGCGAGGTGGCAAGCCCGGGGAGAGGGTTGGCGATTCGAGTCGATCAAACACGGTGACTGAGCTCCCGGTAATTTGAGCGAGCTGTTGGTAAGCGGTCGCTTTTTCCGTTTCTGCACGTCGAACTTGCAGCTGGGCTTCGGCCAGTTGCACTTGAGCGCGGGTCGCCTCCACTGGGGACGACTTACCTGCGCGAACACGGCCATCGACGATGCGAAGACCGCGCTCAGTCAGTTCGAGAGATTGCTTGGCCAGGTCGAGACCTGTCTGGGCCCGCAACGCGGCGTAAAAGGCTTGGACGACATCTGCACGCAGGCCGTTAACGCGACGGTCTAACTCAAGCTGTGCGGCGGTCTGCCCGTATGTGGCGACGTCAACACGAGCCCCCCGCTTACCGCCCAGCTCAAGGGTCTGGCTGAGAGAGACAGTCGTCTGGCTGGTGTTACGACGGGTGTCTTCCACGTCATACGAGATTGTGGGGTTGGGGATAAGCCCGGCCTGCTTGCGAGCACCATCAGCGATCCCAATTTCTTGCCTGGCCGCGGCCAGGTCTGGGTTGGCATCCATGGCCGTCGAAAGCGCCTGGGGCAAGCTGATGCTTTGGGCAAGGGCTGCAGGCGCCATCAACCCAGAGATGACTGCACAGAGTGCAGCGATCTTCCAGGGCGAGACGGGGGTCTTGGGTAAGACATTGCGGTTATACCGGGGCACTTTGATGGTCCTCGTGCACAAACTTCGATAAAGCTTGGCGAGAACGCCGAAACAGCTGCCAAGCCCCACTTGATTAGGTGATGGCACTCTAATGAGCGGTAGCTATCAGAGGGGTGGCTAGAAAATTACAATTCCGTAAGAATGTCCTGTAATGCCCGAAAATACTGGGAAACCAAACCCGACACGATGATTTCGTTACAAGCAACGGAGATGGCAAACACGCGGTGCGAAGGCCCGAACAACAGGTAGATGACGAAATTGTAATTTTCCTATCACCCCCCCGTTATCTTCGGCCTGCAAATATGAGCTCGCGCTACGCTAGGCGCGCCGCCTGGTCAGAACAATTAACGACACCCGCGCCGGTAAACATAATAAAAACTGCCGTGAATCAAAGGAGCATCGGATGAAAATCAAAGTACCACTGTATTTGGCGGCAGTTTCTGCGCTGTCTGGAAGCTATGCTATTTCGGCACAAGCTGAAGACAAGCCAGAAGGCTTCATTGAAGGCAGCAGCCTTACAGTGTTGAACCGTAACTTCTACTTCAACCGTGATAACCGCGACAGCACCGCCCCCACTTACAACAGTGGCAAGGGCAATACGAACGGCTACTCCGAAGCCTGGGCGCACGCGATCATCAGCAAATTCAACTCCGGGTTTACCCAAGGTACCGTTGGCTTTGGCGTTGATGCCTTTGCCATGATCGGCCTCAAGCTCGACACCGGTGATGGGCGCAACGGCGGCCGTAGCTCCTTCGACGTGCTGCCCGTTGATAACAAGGGTGAAGCTCGCGACGAATACACCAAGGTCGGCGGCGCAGCCAAAGTCCGCTTGTTCGATACCATCGTGAAAGTGGGTGATGTCTTCCCATCGACCCCGGTCGTCGCATCGGGTGACTCTCGCCTGCTGCCAGAGAGTTTCCGCGGTGTGACCGTTGAGAACACCAGCATCCAGGGCCTTACCCTCCAGGGTGGTCGTCTGCATGCGATGAGCCAGCCGGTCTCAAGCAACCTGAACGACAACTTCGTGACGTTCTACGGCGGCCCGGTCAACTCGCCATGGATCGGTTACGGTGGCGGTGACTACTCGATCAACGACAACTGGACTGTGAGCGTCTACGCCAGCCAGCTGAAAGACGTCTGGAATCAGTACTACGCCGGCACAAGCGTGGTTTACCCGCTGAGCGACGATCTGGCGCTGATCGGTGGCTTCAACTACTACAAAGCCGTAGATGAAGGTAAGAAGCGCCTGGGTGAATTCGACAACAACATCTGGAGTGCCAAGGTCGGTGTGCGTTACGGTGCCCACACCCTGGCCCTGTCGCATCAGCGCAACAACGGCGACGACGATTTCGACTACCTGCGTCAGTCGGACTCGATTTTCGTCGACAACTCCATCCAGTACAGCGACTTCAACTCGCCGAAAGAGCGTTCCTGGATGCTGCGCTATGACCTGAACTTCACCAGCTACGGCATTCCAGGCCTGACGTTCATGACGCGCTACGCCAGAGGCTCGGGTGCGGATTACTCGAACGCTAACCAGTTCTACATGCGCACCGACGACAACGGCAACCCGCTCGACAATCAGAAGCGTTGGGAGCGTGACGTCGAAGTCAAATACGTTGTCCAAACCGGTCCGGCAAAAGATCTGTCCTTCCGGTTGCGCCAGGCAACCACGCGTGCCACTGCTTTCGAATCGGATCTGGATGAAACTCGTGTAATCATCGAGTACCCGCTTTCGATTCTGTAATTCGCTAACTGGGCCAGTTATCCATTGGCGGGTCCTGTTAGTAAAACGAGCATTACGCATTCACCTTGAGTGGCTTAAGTGCTCCTTTGGTAAAAGGTGGATATTTGGCGCCCATTGGGCGCCTTTTTTTTGCCTAAAATTCAAGTAGGCGTTCGATTGTACGCATCGCATGCCGGTGAAGTTCATGACTACACCAATGACCAGTCTCTTCAATGTGAGCGACCTCGCCGTCATCTGAGCGGAACGAAGCCAGCACAAAGAAGAAAATAACCCAATACTTCATAAGGTCAAATCACCTGCTGGAGAGAGGGCCCGCAACTGTCAAACCCAAACCGCGACAAGATATACCGCCAGACTATCAACTGTATTACCTAGAAATTACAAATCCGTCATTTGAGCCCCGGCACGCTCATTTTGATTTACCATCCCTTTCAATAATGCCGGCGCGCGTGCGCGGTTAATTGCTCAGTGATATCGAGACAAAATCCCATGCGAATTCTGGTAATTGAGGATGAAGTAAAAACTGCGGAGTATGTGCGTCAAGGTCTGACGGAATGTGGCTATGTCGTAGATTGCGTCCACACCGGGTCAGATGGATTATTCTTGGCTAAGCAGCACGAATATGAGCTGATTATCCTGGATATAAATCTGCCAGAGATGGACGGTTGGCAGGTCCTTGAGTTGTTGCGTCGTAAAAACTGCCCTTCCCGTATCATGATGCTGACGGCGAGAAGCCGGCTGGCGGATAAGGTCCGGGGGCTGGAGAACGGAGCAGATGACTACCTGATCAAGCCATTTGAGTTCCCTGAGCTGCTGGCCCGGGTTCGCGCCTTGATGCGCAGGTCAGATCACCCTGCATCCGTAGAGGTCATTCGCGTCGCTGACCTGGAGCTTGATCAGAGCCGGCACAGGGCATTCAGGGACGGTCAGCGCATTGACCTGACCACGAAAGAATTCGCGTTACTGCATTACCTGATGCGTAATACCGGTGTGGTGCTGAGCCGCACCCAAATTATTTCGCAGGTTTGGGATATGAATTTTGACTGCGACACAAACGTTGTAGAGGTGTCGATTCGAAGACTCAGAGCCAAGATAGATGACCCTTTCGAGACCAAACTGATACATACGCTTCGGGGCGTAGGGTATGTGCTTGAAAAACGATAGTTGCCAAGCTCTCTAGTACCGAAAATCCGCTACATGCTCCCGTCGCTTGCGAACTTGAGGTTTCTGTTTACGATCCGCGGCGCTGATTCCTCACTCAACAAATGAGGTAGGCTGTACATGAGGTATAGCATTGATTATCAGCAGGTTTCGCAAGGACAATCCGATGCCAGCATTGATGCCTGTCCAGCTGACATTGTCTTCAACAGCGACCATGGCCTAGCTCTTATCCCGTGCGTTGGCGATGTTATCAACCTCCCCTCTACGGCGGTCAAAGAAGGGGTTTGCGGCATCGTTAGATCAAGGATTTTCAATTATCTCAGAGGTCCTGAAGAGCTGTACTGTCACGTCAATATTCTCGTTGAGGAGGCGGACATCAATTTCGAAAGTCTCATCTCGGAATACATGCGCAATCAGTCACGTGCTCGCTCGCCTTCTTCATAAAGTCGAAGGCGGGCCAGTCCATTAATGGTTGTGTATGGGTGAGGGTTCAGCAGAGCGAGCGCCTACTGAGCACCAGAGATGAATAGTCACAGCCTAGTGGTTTAACGCGGTACTGCTGGTGTACGCAGGGCCGGACTCATTGTTTTTTGAATGGCGCATTGCAGCACATAGAAATATAAAACCCCGGAAGCAAATACGATTGCGGACAGATAAGCAAACTCAGAGTCTAAAACCCCGGAAACCATATACAATTTAATCGTGATAGAACCCATAATAATTCCGGTACAGTACATGACGCCTGTGAACTGATTGCCCAAAAAACTCAGTATGCCGCTGAAGGCATTGTTCGCACTCAACAGCATTGCTTTCAGTATCGTCCAGCCGAGAACTGGCAGAAAAGCCTTGATCATGAAGGCGAATAACATCGACGATGCAAACAGTTTTATCGGGGTTTCTGCCCACGGCTTGATGGTGCCGTCTACTTCAACGCCGGTATACAAGATGATATTCAGAATAATCGCCATAAGGGTGCATATGCCGAGGCGTATCATTTCCCGCTTAAGCGGGGCCATCATTATCACTGCGTGAATCTTGTTTCCAAAGTATCGTTTTAGTCCTTGGATCGACATTTTTCTTCCTATGCTCTCGGGTATGACGCTGTTGTAGCGTTGTATGACGGTCATGCTTTTACCCGAAGAGAGGTGACGCTTCAACGGTCCTGAATTGCGCAGGGGATCTCATGTCCTTCCCCTGGCTGGGTAGCTTGCTGAGAAATTCTCATCTACCTGCGTGGCAACGATGCGGCCACCCCGCCGCCGTCAGAGCTCTGGAGGACTGGCTGCTGTCAGCAACTCATCGAGTGACGGAACCTTAGCGTTTGCACTGAGGACGAGTGTTCTGGATCGGAGTATGGATACATCAAAGAAAGATTCGCACTCGACTCTTCCGTTTACTTCTCTCCAGTGGGTGACTTCTGGTATCAACTCATTAGGCACCGGGTATAGTGCCATAGGGTTATGGAATACCTCCACTTCAGCAGACCACGGCTCGTAGCCATATTGCGGCCAGAGCTGACCGTAGTCGCTGGACGCTACATCCAACAGAAATGGGATACCTCGTGATGCTCCCGGAGAACGGTCGAAAAACTCACCAAACCGCAAGTATCGGTACCCGTCTAGATGAGCTCCACCTGAGATCGGCACTCGGCTGAGCTTTGGCACTGTGCAGGCATTGGTGAAAATGACCGCTGAAAGATGGGCATTTTCCATTAGCGTAAATAGGCCGTTGGGGCGCCCTGATAGCAGAGATGTCTCTTCCTCCACAGTTATCAGGTGCGTACCACGATGCGCAGATGAGTGAACTGCAAAGCCATAGAGATAGCTGATGAGCGACTCCCTGCTCCACAGCATTGAACTGGGCGCATGGAAATCGGCTAAGGCCAGAATGAGCGGCTTACCCTCCACGTGCGGTAGGGATTCGTAACGCTTGTCCAATTTGTTTTGGATGGTCCTCGCAAACCTTTCTGCAGCCGCTCCTAAGAAACGCTCATGTCGGTCAGCGGGTGGGGGGACCGGCGAGGCGCCAAAATGCTCATACCGCTCTTCCGGGTTGGCTGTCACTGCTTCAACCCAGGCCTCATCTCCCAGCCTATTCTCGATGTGAAAATCGGGTGATTCTTTAGGCTGGGTGACCAAGAGTCCCTGTTCACGAAAAATCGCTAATAGGTGGGCTTCCCAGAGGCGGGTGTGAAAATTCTCAGTCTGGCAATCGGGAACCCAATTTCTGTCTGGGGATGGCAGTGCGAGATACAGTTGATTCAGCGCCCACGCCCCAATACGGCGGCTTGGATCAAATAGTGATTTGAACACCACGCTTGGTGTGCGCTTACCCATTCTGCTTAGAGGAGCACGTCGTCGTTCACCTGAAGGGAGTGGAAGCGGATGGGCTTGGGTATAGAGAAAATGGCTGATTGAGGCGCGGGCTTCGGACTCGCCAGTGGTGCACTCACCATGGCTGAGGAGCACCCACACGCTATCGACACGACGCCGCAAGGTGACAATTCCGAAGCTGCCGGAATTGATATTTCGGGTTAGAGCGGCACAAGAAATTCCGTCCTCACTAAGCCATGCCCCTACTGGCGGGCTGTCCCCAAACCCCAACCCTCGTGGAAGCGACAAAGCGATTAGATCGAACATCGGCGCAGCAATTTCTTTCATTCGCTGATCTCGGCAGCCGTCAAAATGCATTCCATCAATGCCTCGGAGCGTGCCCGCCGGCGATGGCATCGGTGGAGGTACCTATTGAAGAAGGGGGCCTTGTTCCACCAGGACATCTCGGTTGGTGAAGATGGTCTCAATGGTTGCAGCCTCGGCAGCCACATGAGTCTTTCGCGTGATCTCTTCAAGGGCCAGTTCGAGCCGGTAGTCTTGGAAATACTCGTACAGCTTTTCAGAGCTCTCGGATATCTCCTCCCCACCATTCTTCGCGAACAAGATGTGGATGATCGCTGCGAGTGGGAGAGAGATGTCGAGATCCTTCTCTTCTGCATCTGAATCCGAGTTCAAACCGTCGAAATACCTCTCCAGATGACTCTGGAGCTCCTCAAGCCAGAACTGAGATAGGTTGCTTGGAAGGGAGCTTTCAGGCCCGGTCAGAAGGACTTCATCTCTGAATAGAGCCAGCAGATTGGGGTTTGCCATGGAGGACCTCACGATTAGATTTGAGAGCAACTGGTCAGCATAGTCCACCTCAAGATGACCACCTCCTTGACGCCCATCCTGGTGCTCCTGAGCATCAGACGAGTGAATCGCCCCGAAACCTGTAGATACAAAATGACCGCTTCTCGCCGTTAGCTGCCTTTCTTGAAGGACAGCTTTGGGTCGATAGCGGCCTTCGTGGAGGTTGGTGTCTACGGGGTCGGTTTAGTCAATCTGAATCTCCGGTTTCACCTCCGTGAGGCCGGCCATCGTCATGCATCAGATCTTGATTGACACGCGTGCCGCTTTGGATAGCCTTGCAATTGAGGGCTGCAACTGCGCATTTGTCGGGCCTGGGTACCAGCATGAGCCCCCCGCAATTTTGGCAGCAGAGGAAGCTGGTTCCTCTGAAGTAGTGACGGCGGGCATTGCCAGTCGGATTCTGAACCCAAGGTCGCCAGACTAGGAGCTAAAGGATCGCTGCGACTACTCCTCATCCCTTACCGAAAAGTCACGCGTCGGTCGTAAACGGCCCTTTCCAGGCCAATCAACTTTTGTGATTGGTGAGTAGGGATTTCTCGGCTTTTCTGTGAAAAGCACCCCTTCATTTCACAAAAAAAATGGCGAAGATTCCAATTTCACGGGGTCTGGCCTATCACCTATTTTGTGAACCTACATCGAGTGTAGGTTCACAGAAAATCTGCACGGTTTCCCCTTCAAGCCCGCACTAGCGGGCTTTTTTGTACCTGTGCACTCTGCAGCGGTGCCGTGGCTAGCGGGCGAACT
Organism: Pseudomonas sp. HD6422; assembly: GCF_025377065.1. NCBI lineage: Bacteria > Pseudomonadati > Pseudomonadota > Gammaproteobacteria > Pseudomonadales > Pseudomonadaceae > Pseudomonas > Pseudomonas sp. HD6422. The sequence goes on from NZ_JAHWIW010000012.1 coordinate 29,359, forward strand.
TCTTCGCCCCGGCCACACACAGGACAGCTCCCAAAGTGACCACGAGCATCATCCAATTCACGTGCTCGTGAAGTAACAGTGCCGCTAACCCCAGCCCCATGAACGGCTGCAGGAGCTGCAGTTGACCAACAGCTGCAATGCCACCCTGGGCAAGTCCCCGGTACCAGAAGACGAATCCGATCAGCATGCTGAACAGCGACACATAACCAAGGCTGAACCATGCAGGGACGCTCACCTGGTCTAGCGCCTCAGCTGTGGGAAGACTGACAATGGTCATCAAAAGCATCAGGGGTAGCGCTGCTACCAAGGCCCAACTGATTACTTGCCATCCGCCCAATCTCAGGGAAAGCTTCGCACCCTCTGCGTAGCCCAAGCCGCATGCGATAACTGCAGCCATCATCAGCAGGTCACCGACTGCCGACCCCTCACCGGCGTTGCTCAACGCATATCCAACTACCAAGCTTGCACCGATGATCGAGAACAGCCAGAACAATGGCTGCGGCCGCTCTGCACCGCGTAGCACTGCAAAAATAGCCGTACAGAGTGGCAGCAGACCTACGAAGACGATGGAATGGGCGGAGGTGATGTGCTGAAGTGCCAGGGCTGTCAGCAATGGGAACCCAATCACCACCCCGAGCGCAGTAATGACCAGTGACAGCAAATCGGCTCGACTCGGTCGCGGCTGACGGAGTGCGATCAAGAAACCGATACCCAGTATGGCTGCGATGGTCGCCCTGGCACATGTCAGGAACGTCGGATCGAAGTCTGCCACTGCCACGCGCGTCGCCGGCAGCGATCCTGCAAAGATCGCGACCCCAATGAAGCCGTTTATCCACCCGCTCGTTGTTTTTTCCATCGCTAATCCCTCGTCTGTACGCAACCAGTAGATCACTGACGGACGAATCGAGGCCATGTACAATCCAGTACAGTTTGGCCGAACTGTTATACATAACAGACCAATACAATCGAGGTCCTATGAGACGCGACGGTACGCGAATCCAAACGGTCATGGACGAGATTCGTTCACGGATCACTGCTCGGATGTACTCGCCTGGCGCGAGGATTCCATCGGTTCGGGCGATGGCCAAGGCAGAGCAGGTCTCTGTCTCAACGGTGCTCGAGGCCTATGAGCGTTTGGCTGCAGAAGGCGCGTTGACCTCAAGGCCGGGGTCTGGGTTCTACGTAGCGGGCCCATCAGCTCCCCTGGCCTTGACCGAACTTGGGCCCAAACTCGACAGGGCTGTCGATCCTCTGTGGATCTCCCGGCAGTCTTTGGAAACCAGTTCCGATAGGCTCAAGCCAGGTTGCGGTTGGCTTCCTGCTTCGTGGATGTACGAAAGGGGTGTGCGAAAGGCGCTGCGAAGTGCTGCACGCTCCGAGACCTCGACGCTGACGGAGTACGCGTCACCCCTTGGCCACCTGCCCTTACGTCAGTTCCTGACCCGTCGTCTGGCGAACTTCGGAATCGACGCGCCATTCCAGAACATCATGCTCACCGAGTCCGGAACCCATTCAATCGATCTGATCTGCCGATTCTTCCTCGAACCTGGGGATACGGTACTCATCGATGATCCCTGCTACTTCAACTTTCAAGCCCTGCTGAAAGCTCACCGGGTGAATGTAATTGGGGTGCCCTATACCAAGTCGGGTCCGTGCGTGGAATCTTTCGGTGCAGCCTTGCAGGCACACTCGCCCCGTTTGTACATAACGAATTCCGGGATCCACAATCCTACCGGTGCAACTCTGTCTCCGGTTACTGCCCATAAACTGCTGAAGCTGGCTGATTCAACCAATTTGATCATTGTCGAAGATGACATCTTCGCAGACTTCGAGCATACGCCTGCTCCCAGGCTGGCGGCTTTTGACGGCCTGTCCCGCGTCATTCAGATTGGAAGTTTCTCCAAAACGGTTTCTGCCTCTGCCCGGTGCGGCTACATCGCTTCCAGGGAGGATTGGATCGAAGGGCTGATCGACCTCAAGATCGCGACCTCGTTTGGGGGAGGTAGACTCGCGGCTGATATCGTCTACCGGACTATTACCGACAGCGGCTATCGCAAGCACATGGAATGGATCCGAACCAGGCTATCCAGTGAAATGGACAAGACACTCAGCGCGCTCGAGGCGATTGGCATGAAACCTTGGTTACATCCCAAAGCCGGTATGTACGCGTGGTGTCAGCTCCCTCAAGCAAAGAACGCAGCTGGAATCGCCAAGGCTTGTCTTGCCCATGGTGTGGTACTGGCGCCTGGCAATGCATTCAGCCAGTCAATGTGCGCTGGGGACTATTTACGATTTAATGTCGCGCAGTGTGCCGATCCTCGGGTGTATGAAGTTCTGCAACGAGCCATGGACGGTCCGCACTGAACCGTTGATGTTCCACGTGGAACCTTTTGATGAGGCTGGTGGCCACAGGGTCAATTTGTCCATCCAGCCGAGACAGTCCTACTTGGCCAACCCGGTTTTTGCCAAGCGTCACTGTCAGTAGAGTGCTTTCATACCGCTCGGGCGAGGTTCCCCTTCAGGGAGAACGTCTCCTGATTCCTACCCCTCTTCCGAGGCCGCAACGATATGAGCACTTCGACTTCAGGCGCCTGGAGCCCCCTACGCAACCGCACATTCCGCATGCTGTGGATCGCCACCATCGCATCCAACATCGGTACATGGATGCACGAGGTGGGCGCTGGTTGGTTGATGACAACCCTGTCGGCCAACCCGCTGCACGTTGCGCTGATCCAGGTCGCCGGCTCTTTGCCCATGTTCTTCTTGGCCCTGCCAGCCGGTGCCGCAGCGGACATCATCGACAAACGTCGTTATCTGTTGCTGGTTCAGCTTTGGATGTCTGCAGTTGCGGTGGCACTGGCGAGCCTGACATTGCTCGGTGTGATGAGTGTGCCGTTGCTGCTCGTGCTGACGCTGGCGCTGGGTGTCGGCACGGCGTTGATGATGCCTGCCTGGAGTGCCCTCACTCCTGAGCTTGTCGGTCAGGCGGATCTGCCCAATGCGGTGGCCCTCTCCAGCGTGGGGATCAACGTATCGCGAGCGATAGGGCCAGCAATGGCCGGCGTGGTGGTCAGCCTGGTTGGGCCCTGGCTGACCTTTGCGCTCAATGCTGTGTCGTTCATTGGGGTCATCGTGGTGCTGTTCATGTGGAAGCGCGAGATCAAGGCGCCGCTGCTTCCGGCAGAGCGCTTCATGGGTGCGATGCGTACTGGCGTACGCTTTGCCCGCAGCTCGAAGCCGTTGCAGGCGGTACTGGTACGTGCCCTCGCCTTCTTTCTCTTCGCGAGCGCCGGCACGTCGCTGTTGCCATTGATCGTCCGTGGGGAGATGCATGGCAGCGCCGCTGACTTTGGGATATTGCTTGCCGCGATCGGGATTGGTGCCGTGTGTGGTGCAACACTGCTGCCGCGGCTGCGGGAGCGCCTCAGCCGTGATCGTCTGGTGATGATCGCGAGCCTGATGTATGCGGTGTTCCTGGTGCTGCTGGCCTCGGTGCGCAATTTCTATGTGTTGTTGCCGGCCATGCTGCTCAGTGGGGCGGCATGGATCGCGGTACTCTCCAACCTGCAAGTCGCCGCTCAGACCTCGGTACCCGCCTGGGTTCGGGCGCGTGCGTTGTCGGTCTACATCCTGGTGTTCTTCGGGGCCATGGCCGGTGGCGGTTTACTATGGGGGACGCTCGCCAGCCATGCATCGATCCCCTTGAGTCTGTTGTCGGCTGGCGGCGGACTCGCCTTGGCCACGCTGCTCTCTTGCCGGGTGACGTTGCCGGAAACACCTGCCGAGGAGCTCATGCCCTCGCTGCACTGGCCTGCACCGGTTATCGACGGTGAAATGGACCAAGAACGCGGCCCGATCATGGTCACCGTCGAATACCACATCGACCCGAGCAAAGCCGAGGCGTTTCTGGAGGCTGCCGCTGCTTTGCAAGCCATGCGCAAGCGCAACGGTGCACTGTCCTGGGGGCTAGTCCAGGATAGCGCTGAGCCTGCACTGTGGCAGGAGTTCTTCTTCGAGGAATCATGGCTCGAGCACTTGCGTCACCACCATCGCGTGACACGTGCGGAGCTGAAGATCGAAGCGCGCGTAAGGCGGTTTCAGAGCGAAGCGGTCCCGGTGAAAATTCGTCATCTTCTGGCGGCTAGCCATCAGCCTGCAGCACACAGGGCTTCTACCTGAGCCGGCTGATGACTGAGGCCGATCCAAATGAAAAAGCCCGCTTCTGCGGGCTTTTCCTTGGGCGATCAGTAACCCGGCAGAATGTTCATGATCACGCCGCTGGTGATGGCGACCAGGACATAGTCGCCGTTGATGTGCAACCAGCGATGGTCATGGGGAGGTGCTGGCAGGTGACGTGCGCGCCAGTCGGTTACCCAGTAACGGTCGCCGCGATAGCCACGGTCGACAACGTGGCTCCGTTTCCACTGAGTGTGCGGCACTGGCATTCCTGGCTGCGGGCGGTAGCTCGGATCGCGATAGCCGTGATCGTGGTCCGGTTTAGGGGCCTGCTGGTGACCTGGATGCTGGGCTTGATGCGGACGCCCCGGTTGGCCGCCTTGGGGCGGACCGGGTTGAGCGAAGCTGGCCAAAGGGGCGCTTATCATCAGCGCGGCGCAGATCACTTTAAGCGTCTTTTTCATCGGGTGTTCCTCTTCCTGTGAACGACCGGCAAGTACGTCGTCTATGCCTGGTGCGATGGCGTCATGAAAACACAGTTTCACAGGCGCCAACCTCAGCATCAGGTAAAGGTCCGGTAAAGGTATGTAAGGTCGCAAACTTACTTCGATCCCAGGCCCAAGGCTTTCAGGCGGCGATATAACGTGCGCTCGCTCAAACCCAGGTGCTGGGCCAGTTCACTGCGTGACCCCTGGAACTGTTCGAGCGCTTGCGCAAGGTCGCCCAGGTCTTTGCCGCCACGTCGGCGGATCCCGATGGAGGTGCCCGGTGGCCCAATATCCTCTGGCAAGTGTTCGGGTCGAATCAGCCCATCGTCGGCAAACAACCGGGCCCTCTCCAGTAGGTTGCGCAGTTCACGGATGTTGCCAGGAAACGCGTGCAGTGCCAGCCGCGCCAGCGCCGCTGCACCCAATTGCGCGGGCGGGTGACCCGGCATGCGCTGCAGCAGGCTTGCGGCCAGCAGCGGCAGATCCTCGACGCGCTCGCGCAACGCCGGCAGACGAATCGGAAAGCCGCTGATGCGGTAGTACAAGTCTTCGCGGAAGGTACCGGCGGCGACCATCTGCTTAAGCGGTTTGTGGGTCGCCGACACCAGTCGGAAGTCCGAATGCACGGTGCGAAGGCTGCCCACTGGGCGGAAGCTGCCGGACTCGATGAGGCGCAGCAGCTTGACCTGCATGGCCAATGGCACTTCGCCGATCTCATCGAGGAACAACGTCCCGCCATGCGCCGCTTCGGCCAGGCCGACCTTGCGTTGATTGGCGCCGGTGAAGGCGCCCTTCTCGTAGCCGAACAGCTCGCTCTCGAACAGCGATTCGGTCAGGCCGGTGCAATCGACCACCACGAGGGGACCATTGGCACGTGGACTACCCAGGTGGATGGCACGGGCGAACAGTTCCTTGCCGGTACCCGATTCGCCCTGTAGCAGTACCGGAATCTGCGCCGGTGCGGCGCGCTGCAGACTGGCCAATGCCGCCTTGAAGGCTGGTGCCCGGCCGACCAATCCGTGCTGCTGTGGTTGTGCCGAAGCCAAGGTGATGCTGGTCAGACGTTCGACGAAAGCGATGACACTGCTCTCTTCGTCGAGGATCGGACGCAGTTCCACGTCCACATGTTCTGGCCCGCGCGGGGTGTGGTGAATGTGCAGGACGCGCTCCGGCACCTTGCTGTCCCAGGCTTTGCGCATGGGGCAATCCTCGCCGGCTTGGTCACAGGGCACTGCGTAGTGATGGGAGACCCTGTGGCACTTTTCGCCAAGCGGTGCGCGCTCGGCATCGCCGAACTGGCGGCGATAGGCAGCGTTTGCCGCGAGGATGTTGTAGTCGGTGTCCAGCACGATGGTGGGTAAGGCATCGTGCTCGAGGTAGGAGACCAAGGCGAGGATGATCGAATGGGGCGCAGGCATGGCGACAACTCTTGGATAACCTGGATGAGCGTAACAGCCACTGCCAAACACTGCCATTGGCTGACAGTCGACTGCCAACCTGACTGCCAATGTACGCGGGGCTGGTCGGTGGCGGCCCCGTTTCACGGGCTCGGGCCGAGCAAAATCCCTGGCATGCATCTTGATAAACCACTGGATACGGCCTAGGCCTCTATAAGCCCTGGTGGACAATCTGGAGAGCGTGATGATCATCGGCAACAACCTTCACGTGGATGCCTTCTACGACAAGGCAACCTCGACCATCAGTTACCTGGTATTGGACCTTGAAACCCACCAGTGCGCGCTGATCGACAGCGTGCTCGACTACGACCCCAAATCCGGTCGGACCAGCACCGCCAGTGCGGACCGCATGATCGAGCGGGTGACCGAACTCGATGGCAAGGTGCATTGGATACTGGAAACCCATGTGCACGCCGACCATCTCTCGGCGGCGGCCTACCTCAAGGAAAAGCTCGGTGGCCATACTGCCATCGGCGCACACATCACCCAGGTTCAGCAGACATTCGGTACGCTGTTCAACGCCGAACCGGAGTTTGCCCGTGACGGTAGCCAGTTCGATGTGCTGCTCGAAGACGAGGAAGGGTTCCGCATCGGCAACCTGCATGCCCGCGCTTTGCATACGCCCGGGCATACCCCGGCGTGCATGAGCTTCGTCGTCGAGGACAGTGGCGAAAAAGCGGTATTCGTCGGCGATACCCTGTTCATGCCCGACTACGGCACTGCGCGCTGCGACTTCCCTGGAGCCGATGCCCGTACCTTGTACCGCTCGATCCGCCGCCTGCTGGCCTTTCCCGATCAGACTCGGTTGTTCATGTGCCACGACTACCTGCCTGGCGGACGTGAAATGCAGTACGTCACCACCGTGGCTGAGCAGCGCGCCCGCAACATTCATATCCATCAGGGTATCGACGAGGACAGCTTCGTGGCCATGCGCGAGGCCCGTGACAAGACCCTCGACATGCCGGTGCTGATCCTGCCTTCGGTGCAGGTGAACATGCGCAGCGGCCACTTCCCCGCCCCGGAAGACAATGGGGTGAGCTACCTGAAGATCCCGCTGAACAAGCTCTGAGCGCCCCGCCCTCACCATAATCCAGGATTCATTGCCATGCCTGCCTTGCTGTCCCCTTCCCCTACCGAGCACCATCAGGTGCTCATCGTCGGTGCCGGCGCTGCCGGTGTCGCTACGGCTTCCAGCCTCTTGGCGCGCGAGCCGTCGTTGGATATCGCGCTGATCGACCCTGCCGACGTGCATTACTACCAGCCCGGCTGGACCATGGTCGGCGCCGGCGTGTTCGACGCATCGGACACCGCCCGCAGCATGGCCTCGGCCATCCCTCGAGGCGTGCGCTGGATCAAGGCGCGTGTGCAAAGCTTCGACCCGAGCGGTCGGCAGGTGATGCTCGAAGAAGGTCGTGCCATCGCTTATGACCAACTGGTGGTCTGCCCTGGGCTGAAGCTGGACTGGGACGCCATCGATGGGCTGAGTGAGACCCTCGGCCGCCACGGCGTGACCTCCAACTACCGCTATGACCTGGCACCCTACACCTGGAAATTGGTGCAGACCCTCAAGCAGGGCCAAGCGCTGTTCACCCAACCGCCGATGCCGATAAAGTGCGCTGGCGCGCCGCAGAAGGCCCTGTACCTGTCGTGTGACCACTGGCTGCGCAATGGGCACCTGGGCGCCATCAAGCCGCAATTCTTCAACGCCGGTGCGGTGCTGTTCGGCGTGCCCGATTACGTGCCTGCTTTGATGCGCTACATCGACAAGTATGGCGTCGACCTCAACTACCACCATCGCCTGGTCGCGGTGGATGGGCCCGGACAACGCGCCACCTTCGTGCGCACCCTGGCCGATGGCAGCAGCGAGACCTTCACCCAGGCCTTCGACATGCTGCACGTCGTACCGCCCCAGGTGGCCCCGGACTTCATCCGCCAAAGCCCTCTGGCCGACGCCGCCGGCTGGGTCGACGTCGACCCCTACACCCTGCGCCACCGCCAGTTCGATAACGTCCATGGTCTGGGCGACGTCGCCAATACCAGCAATGCCAAGACCGCCGCCGCTGCCCGCAAGCAGGCCCCGGTGGTGGCCAATAATGTGTTGGTGGCGTTGGGCCGCTTGCCGACCTTGGCCCAGTACGACGGCTATGGCTCATGCCCGCTCACCGTCGAACGCGGCAAGATCGTGCTGGCCGAATTCACCTATGGCGGGAAGGTCGCGCCCAGTTTTCCGCGCTGGCTGCTCGATGGGCGGCAACCAACCCGTCTGGCCTGGCTGCTGAAAGCCCGCGTGCTGCCACCGCTGTACTGGCAGGCGATGCTCAAGGGCCGAGAATGGCTGGCGCGGCCACAGCCGTTGGCCGTCGAGACGACACAGTGATCGCGCATCAATTGCTGGGGGCCGGCTTGGGCGCGATCATCGGCGCGGTGCTGGCTTTGACCGGCGCCGGGGGCGGAATCCTGGCGGTACCCTTGCTGGTGTTCGGACTTGGCCTGTCGATGGCCGAGGCGGCGCCCATCGGGTTGCTCGCTGTCGGCCTGGCGGCTGCGGTCGGGGCTGGGCTGGGCCTGCGCGAAGGTCTGGTGCGTTATCGCGCCGCGTGTTTCATCGCGCTGATCGGTATCGTGGCGGCACCCTTGGGTCTGATGCTCGCGCACCGTGTGCCCAATACACCGTTGGCACTGGTCTTCGCCGGGGTGCTGGTCTATGCCTGCTTGCGCATCTGGCGCAAGGCAGGCAAGGAACTGCGCGGTGAGCACAACGATGCCCATCGCTACATCGAACCCTGCGTGCTCAATCCACTGCAGGGCCGCCTGCGCTGGACACTGCCCTGCGCACGAGCCCTGGCATTCACGGGCGCATTGTCCGGGCTGCTGTCCGGCCTGCTCGGCGTGGGAGGCGGTTTCGTGATCATCCCGGCGTTGAACCGCTATACCAACCTGCGCATGAAGAGCATCGTCTCGACATCGCTGGCCGTGATCGCACTGGTGTCCATCGGCAGCGTGATCAGTGCCAGCCTCGCAGGTGTGATGCACTGGCGCATTGGGGCGCCGTTCGCCGCAGGCGCGGTGCTCGGTTTGCTGCTGGCACGGCCACTGGCGAGCAAGATTGCCGGCCCGCGGCTGCAGCAGTCGTTCGCCCTGGCCGGTTGGCTGGCAGCGCTACTGCTCGCCGGCAAGGCATTACTCGGCTAGCAGTTCGGCCTGCTCGGCGGCGCACAGCGCCAGCAGGTAATCCCACACCACTCGCAGTCGAACCGACTTGTGCAGTTCGCGGCGGGTACAGATCCAGTAGCTGCGCTGAATGGTCTCGCTGGGCAGCACCCGCACCAGTGCCGGGTCGTGGCGGGCCATGTAGTTGGGCAGTACGGCGATGCCCAGGCCGGCTCGCGCCGCCTGCTGTTGGGCTATCACGCTGGTGCTGCGAAAAGCCACGTTGGGGGCTCGGCAGAAACTGTTGAGAAACAGCAGTTCCTGGCTGAACAGGAGATCGTCGACGTAGCCGATCCAACTATGCCGGGCCAGGTCTTCGCGGTTGTTCAGTGCTGGTGCCCGGTCGAGATAGGCCTGGCTGGCGTACAGTGCCAGCCGGTAGTCGGTGAGTTTGCGAGTGATCAGAAGGTCGGCGCTGGGCCGCTCCAGGTGGATGCTGATCTCGGCCTCGCGGTTGAGGATGCTGACGAAGCGCGGTACCGCCACCAGCTCCACTTCCAGCCCCGGGTAGCGGCTGAACAGTTCGCTCATGCGCGGGGTGAAGAACATGATGCCAATACCCTCGGTAACCCCCAGGCGGATCTTGCCCAGTGGCGTGATGGCCTGGGTGATCTCCTCCTGCGCCAGCAGGGCGACGTTTTCCATGGCTTCAGCGTGCTTGAGCAAGGCCTGGCCCGAAGGAGTCAGTTCGTACCCTTGAGCGTGCTGCATAAACAGCGGGGTGCCGAGGCTCTTCTCGATGCTTTCGATATGCCGGGCTACGGTGCTGTGGGTGGTATTGAGGCGCTTGGCGGCAGTGAGCAGGCGGCCGCTGCGCTGTAACTCGAGGAAAAACCGCAGATCGTTCCAGTCGAACATACTGATCCTTATAGCTGTGCTAAAACGCACAACGGCTGCGCGAAATCTCGTCTTTATTTAGCGAAATTACTCACTAAGCTGTTCCGGGACAAGAATAAAAAACAGGCCCGAGGTTGCCCATGCCATCAGCCGAAACTGTCTACGACTATGTGGTCGTGGGTGCCGGTCCCGCCGGTTGCCTGCTGGCCAATCGTTTGTCCGCCGACCCTTCCTGCCGCGTCCTGCTGCTCGAAGCGGGTGGCCGTGACAACTATCCCTGGATCCATATTCCCGTCGGATACCTTTACTGCATCGGCAACCCACGCACCGATTGGTGCTTCAAGACCGAGGCACAGCCTGGCCTGGGCGGTCGCAGCCTGGGTTATCCACGGGGCAAGGTGTTGGGCGGCTGTTCGTCGATCAACGGCATGATCTACATGCGCGGTCAGGCCGCCGACTACGACCTTTGGGCCAAGCAAGGCAACGAAGGCTGGGCCTGGAAGGATGTGCTCCCGCTGTTCAAGACCAGTGAAAACCACTTTGCCGGTGCCAGCGAGCATCATGGCGGCGCTGGCGAATGGCGGGTCGAGCGCCAGCGCTACAGCTGGCCGATCCTCGATGCCTTTCGCGATGCTGCCGAGCAAAGCGGCATCGCCAAGGTTGACGACTTCAACACCGGCGACAACCAGGGTTGTGGATACTTTCAGGTCAACCAGCGCAGTGGCGTGCGCTGGAACGCGTCGAAGGCCTTCCTGCGGCCAATCGAGAACCGTCCCAATCTCACGGTGCTTACCGGTGTCCAGGTCGATCAGGTCTTGCTCAACAATACCCGCGCCCGTGCTGTGAAGGCCTTCTGGCAAGGCGCCTGGCACGAGTTCGGGGCGCGGCGCGAGATCATCCTGTGCGCCGGAGCGATCGGTTCTCCCGGCATTCTCCAACGCTCGGGGATCGGGCCGCGCAAACTGCTGGACAGCCTCGGGATCGCCGTACGCCATGAAATGCCCGGCGTTGGTGGCAACCTGCAGGACCACCTGCAACTGCGCCTGATCTATCAGATTCGCAACACCCGCACCCTCAACCAAATGGCCAACAGCCTTTGGGGCAAGATGGGTATGGGCCTGCGCTACCTCTACGACCGCAGTGGCCCGCTGGCCATGGCACCCAGCCAGCTGGGAGCCTTCGTACGTTCCAGCCCCGATCAGCCGACGGCGAACCTGCAATACCACGTGCAACCCTTGTCACTGGAGCGTTTCGGCGAACCGTTGCACCGCTTCCCGGCCTTCACCGCCTCGGTGTGCAACCTGCGCCCGGCCAGCCGTGGGCGCGTCGACATCAGCAGCGCCGACATGAACAGTGCGCCGCTGATCGACCCCAATTACCTCAGCGACCCACAGGACTTGCGGGTCGCTGCCGATGCCATCCGCCTTACCCGGCGCATCGTCCAGGCCCCGGCGCTGGCGGCGTTCGCGCCGCAGGAATATCTCCCGGGCCCTGCCCTGCAAACCGAGCAGGATCTGTTCGAGGCCGCAGGCCGTATCGGCACCACCATCTTCCACCCGGTGGGTACCTGTCGCATGGGCAATGGCGCGCTGGACGTTGTGGATAACCAATTGCGTGTCCACGGCATTCCCGGCCTGCGCGTGGCAGATGCTTCGATCATGCCGCAGATCACCTCCGGCAATACCTGTTCACCCACGTTGATGATCGCCGAGAAGGCGGCTGAACTCATTCTCAAGGGAGCGCCCACCCAGACCTACCTGAATCAAGACGCAATACCGACGCCCTGACCGGGTGCGTGCAACACCGGCAGCCTGCGGTCGGAGGCTGCCGACAGTGGAACAACAAGAATAATCACTGTGGCCTGCGGGCCGAGGACAGCAACGATGTCGGATTACATCCAAGAGCAGGGTGCGACGGCCAGCAGCTCCAGCCGTCGCGAAGAGCGCAAGATCATTTTCGCGTCATCCCTCGGGACGGTTTTCGAGTGGTATGACTTTTTTCTCTATGGCGCGCTGGCAGCGGTCATCAGCAAGCAGTTTTTCGCTGGTGTGAACGACACCACCGCCTTCATCTTCGCCCTGATGGCCTTTGCCGCTGGCTTCCTGGTCAGGCCATTCGGGGCACTGGTATTCGGTCGCCTCGGTGACATGATCGGGCGTAAGTACACCTTCCTGATCACCATCGTGCTGATGGGGTTGTCGACATTCGCGGTCGGTCTGCTGCCGACCTACGCCAGTATTGGCATCGCTGCGCCGATCATCCTCGTGGCGTTGCGCATGCTTCAGGGCCTGGCCCTGGGCGGCGAGTACGGCGGTGCGGCGACCTACGTGGCCGAGCATGCTCCACCTGGCAAGCGCGGCTTCCACACCGGATTCATCCAGTCCACCGCCACCTTGGGACTGCTGCTATCGCTGGTGGTGGTACTGGCCAGCCGCTACATCACTGGCGACCAGTTCGAAACCTGGGGCTGGCGCCTGCCCTTCCTGCTGTCGATCATCCTGCTGGGCATCTCCACCTGGATCCGTATGAGCATGCACGAATCGCCGGCGTTCGTGAAAATGAAGGCCCAGGGCAAGGTGAGCAAATCGCCGATTCGTGAGTCGTTCACCTCGTGGCCGAACCTGAAGGTGGTGCTCACCGCCCTGTTCAGCATCAACGCAGGCCAAGCCGTGACCTTCTATACGGCGCAGTTCTACGTGCTGTTCTTCCTCACCCAGATGCTCAAGATGGATGCGGCGCAGGCCAATACCCTGTTGATCATCAGTGTGGTGATCGGTGCGCCGTTCTTCGTGTTCTTTGGCTGGTTGTCCGACCGGATCGGTCGCAAGCCGATCCTGATGATTGGATTGTTGCTGGCCACCGTGTGCTATTTCCCGATGTTCAAGGCCCTGAGCCATTACGCCAACCCGCAGATCGACGCGGCCAGCCGCCAGGCTCCTATCGTGGTCAGCGCCGACCCGCAAGGTTGCACCTTCCAGTTCGATCCGGTCGGCAAGGCGCGCTTCGACAGCCCGTGCGACAAGGTCAAGACCTTCCTGGTGAAGCAAGGCTTGCCGTACAGCTCGGTGAGCGCGGCCGGTAGTGAGGTGGTGGTGAAGATAGGCGAGACCAGCATCAACGGTTTCGACGAGGCGGCCATGCGGGCAGCCATCGAGCAGGCTGGATACCCGGCCAAGGCAGATCCGGCGCAGGTCAACGAGTTGATGGTGGTGGTGCTGATCGTGGCGATGATCCTGATCGCGACCATGACCTATGGGCCGCTGGCGGCGGTGATGGTCGAGTTGTTCCCGACCCGTATCCGCTACACCTCCATGTCCCTGCCTTACCATATCGGCAATGGCTGGTTCGGTGGTTTCCTGCCTACCGTATCGTTCGCCCTGGTGGTGTATACCGGCGATATCTTCTACGGGCTGTGGTATCCAGTGCTGGTCACCGGCATCAGTCTGGTGGTGGGGATCTTCTGCCTTAAAGAAACCAAGGATGTGGATATCGACAAGGTCTGAGGAGCGGCCCTATCGGCGGCGAGACCCTATAAAAAAACCGGCTGTAAAAGCCGGTTTTCTTATGCCCCGAAAAAACTTATGCACGATTCTCGGAAAAAATTCATACAGGGAAATAAATAGCTAAATCAAAGAGTTAGAGTTAAATCCAAGTATTCCATCCAAAAATTGCACACAAGTTATCCACAGATCGTCAGGCAATCTGCTCTTCCGGTTTCTCGTTCACCGGCGGCAGCGAACCCATGGCCCGTTGGGTAGCCTCGTTCCAGGCTGCGGCGCGATCGTTGAGCTCGGCGATGGCGCGTGGCCCGGTGCCGTTGGCGTACATCGGCTCGCCAATCACCACCTCGATGGTACCCGAGCGTTTGCCCCATCCTGCCTTGGGCCAGAACTTACCGGCGTTGTGGGCAATCGGCAGCACTGGCAGCCCGGCATTCACCGCCAGGGCGGTGCCGCCGCGGGAGAACTTGCCTACGGTGCCGAACGGTACACGGGTACCCTCCGGGAAGATCAATACCCAGACACTTTGCTTGAGTAACTCGTCGCCTTTGCTGGCGACTTGGCGCAAGGCCTCCTTGGGGTTATCGCGGTCAATGGCGATGGGGCGCAACATGGCCATGGCCCAGCCGAAGAAGGGGACGTAGAGCAGTTCGCGCTTGAGCACCTGGCTCAGGGGCGAGAAGTAGGCCGACAGGAAAAAGGTTTCCCAGGTGCTCTGGTGATTGGACAGAATCACGCACGGCGTGCTCGGCACGTTTTCAGCACCGGTGATCTTGTAGTCGATGCCCAATACGACGCGCGCCAGCAACACGGCGAAGCGGCACCAGTAGACGTTGATGAAGCGATAGCGCTTGGGGAATGACAGAAACGGCGCGATAAAGAAGCTCAGAGAGCACCACAGCAATGAACTGGTGCCCAGTAGCAGGTAAAAAAGAAAGATTCTGATCGCCTGCAGGATCGACATAGTGGCATGTACCGTTGCGGGCTCGCCCGCCTGAAGGAAAGCGCGCCAATCGGCGCACTATTTAAATTAGTTCTCTGGCGATAGCCGCCAGATCGTCGAAAATCAGTGTAGAGTCGGGAACGCCTTTTTCCAGGGTCCTTTCGCCTTTGCCGGTTTTGACCAACACCGGCTGGGCACCCACAGACAGGGCTGCCTCCAGGTCACCTTTGCTGTCGCCGACGAACCATACGTCGCGCAGCTCGGTCTGGTAGTGCTCTGCAATCGCCAGCAACATGCCAGGCTTGGGCTTGCGGCACTCGCAACCGTCGTCCGGGCCGTGCGGGCAATACACGATGTAGCCCACCTCGCCACCCTGCTCGGCCACCAGCGCGCGCAGACGCGTGTGCATGGCCTCGAGGGTGTCCAGCGGGTAGTAGCCACGGGCAATGCCGGACTGGTTGGTGGCCACCGCCACCGTCCAGCCGGCCTTGCTCAACTGCGCGATAGCCTCGACCGAGCCAGGGATCGGGATCCACTCTTCCAGCGTCTTGATGTAGGCGTCGGAGTCATAGTTGATCACTCCGTCACGGTCGAGAATCAGCAGTTTCAAGACTTACCCCAGCAGCGAAATATCGGCCACGCCCAGGAACAGGCCGCGCAGGCGGCTGAGCAGGGCATAACGGTTGGCGCGGACCTTGGCGTCCTCGGCGTTGACCATCACCGCTTCGAAGAAGGCATCGACCGGGTCACGCAGGGCTGCCAGGCGAGCCAGCGATTCGCTGTACTGGCGCGCTGCGGCCATCGGCTGCACGGCTTGGTCGGCCTGCTGGATGGCCGAGTACAAGGAGAACTCGTTGGCGTTGTCGAAGTACTTCGGCTCGACCTGGTCGGCGATGGCGCCTTCGGCCTTGCTCAGCAGGTTCGACACGCGCTTGTTCACCGCTGCCAGGGCTTCGGCTTCCGGCAGCTTGCGGAAAGCCTGCACGGCCTGCACGCGCTGGTCGAAGTCCAGGGCCGAACCCGGCTTCAGGGCACGCACCGACAGGTAGGTGGCGACATCGATGCCTTCGTCTTCGTAACGCGCACGCAGGCGGTCGAAGATGAATTCCAGCACCTGGTCGGACAGGCCGGCGGCCTTGACCTTGGCACCGAACTGCTTGACCGCGAACTCGACCGCGGTGGTCAGGTCCAGGTCCAGCTGCTTCTCGATGAGGATACGCAGTACGCCCAGGGCCGCGCGGCGCAGGGCATAGGGGTCTTTGCTGCCGGTCGGCAGCATGCCGATACCGAAGATGCCGACCAGGGTGTCGAGCTTGTCGGCGATGGCCACGGCGGCACCGGTCAGGGTCTGCGGGAGTTCGGCACCGGCACCGCGCGGCATGTACTGCTCGTTCAGAGCCAGGGCGACGTCTTCCGGTTCACCGTCGTTGATCGCGTAGTAGTAACCGGCAACGCCCTGCATTTCCGGGAATTCGCCGACCATTTCGGTGGCCAGGTCGCACTTCGACAGCAGACCGGCGCGGCCTGCGCGCTGAGCGTTGCCACCGATCAGCGGAGCGATGAACGCGGCCAGTTTGGAAACACGCTCGGCTTTGTCGTACACAGTGCCAAGCTGAGCCTGGAACACCACGTTCTTGAGACGTTCGTTGAAGGTTTCCAGCGGCTGCTTCTTGTCCTGCTTGAAGAAGAACTCGGCGTCGGTCAGGCGTGGGCGCACGACCTTCTCGTTACCCTGCACGATCTGCTTGGGATCACGGCTCTCGACGTTGGCCACGGTGATGAAGCGCGGCAGCAGCTTGCCTTCGCTGTCGAGCAGGCAGAAGTACTTCTGGTTGTCCTGCATGGTGGTGATCAGGGCTTCCTGCGGCACTTCGAGGAAACGCTCCTCGAACGAGCACACCAGCGGCACCGGCCATTCCACCAAGGCGGTCACTTCGTCGAGCAGCGACGGCGGCACGATGGCGCTGCCTTCCTGCTGCAGGGCCAGTTCGGCGGTACGCTTGGCGATCAGCTCGCGACGCTCGGCGAAATCGGCCAGCACGTAGGCTTTGCGCAAGTCTTCGACGTAGTTGGCCGGCGCGGAGATGACCACGTTTTCCGGATGGTGGAAGCGGTGGCCACGGGATTGGCGACCGGCCTTCTGCGAGAGGATGGTGCAGTCGACGATCTGGTCGCCGAGCAGCATCACCAGCCACTGGGTCGGACGCACGAACTCTTCACGGCTGGCAGCCCAGCGCATGCGCTTGGGGATCGGCAGGTCGTTCAGCGAGTCCTCGACGATGGTGGGCAGCAGGCTGACGGTGGCTTTGCCCGGGATGTGCTGGGAGAAGCGCAGCTTGGCGCCGCTCTGGTCGATTTCCGACAGCTCCACGCCGCACTTCTTGGCGAAGCCCAGGGCAGCCTGGGTCGGCTCGCCGTCCTTGAAGGCCGCCTGCATGGGCGGGCCGTCGATGTTGATGCTGCGGTCGGGCTGTTGCACGTCGAGCTGACGGATCAGCACCGCCAGGCGGCGTGGCGCGGCATATACCTGCTTGCCGGTGTAGTTCAGGCCGGCGGCCTGCAGACCTTTCTCGATGCCGGCCAGGAAGGCATCGCCCAGGCTCGCCAGGGCTTTGGGTGGCAGCTCTTCGGTGCCCAGTTCTACCAGGAAATCTTGAGCACTCATTGTGCAGCCTCCAGCTTCGCCAACACTTCGTCACGCAGTTCAGGGGTGGCCATCGGGAAGCCCAGGCGTGCACGGGCTTGCAGATAGCTTTGCGCCACGTCCCGGGCCAGGGTACGCACGCGCAGGATGTAACGCTGGCGCTCGGTCACCGAGATGGCGCGGCGCGCATCGAGCAGGTTGAAGGTGTGCGACGCCTTCAGGACCATTTCATAGGTCGGCAGCGGCAGCTCCAGCTTGATCAGGCGGTTGGCTTCGCTTTCGTAGAAGTCGAACAGCTCGAACAGCTTCTCGACGTTGGCGTGCTCGAAGTTGTAGGTCGACTGCTCCACTTCGTTCTGGTGGAACACGTCGCCGTAGGTGACCTTGCCGAACGGTCCGTCGGCCCAGACCAGGTCGTACACCGAGTCGACGCCCTGGATGTACATGGCCAGGCGCTCGAGGCCGTAGGTGATTTCACCGGTGACCGGGTAGCACTCGATGCCACCGACCTGCTGGAAGTAGGTGAACTGGGTGACTTCCATGCCGTTGAGCCAGATTTCCCAGCCCAGGCCCCAGGCGCCCAGGGTCGGCGACTCCCAATTGTCTTCGACGAAGCGAATGTCGTGGACCAGCGGATCCAGGCCAATGGCTTTCAGCGAGCCGAGGTACAGCTCCTGGAAGTTGGCCGGGTTCGGCTTGAGCACCACCTGGAACTGATAGTAGTGCTGCAGGCGGTTGGGGTTCTCGCCATACCGGCCGTCGCCAGGGCGGCGGCTAGGCTGCACATAGGCGGCGTTCCAGGTTTCCGGGCCGACGGCGCGCAGGAATGTAGCGGTGTGGAAAGTGCCGGCGCCTACTTCCATATCGTAGGGCTGAAGCACCACACAACCTTGCTCGGCCCAGTAGTTCTGCAGGGCGAGGATCAGGTCTTGGAAGGTACGCACGGCTGGCGTAGGCTGGCTCACGAAATTCACCTGTATCTGGGGATGCGGATGTAAAGAGCGGGAGTATAACCTGATTCGCTTCGCCCTCTACTCATTGGAGCCTTATGCCACGCTGCTTTTGGTGTACCGACGATCCGTTGTACCAGGCCTACCACGACCAGGAGTGGGGAACGCCGCAGCGTGACCCGGCGTTGCTGTTCGAGATGCTTTTGCTCGAAGGGTTCCAGGCTGGCCTTTCCTGGATCACCGTGCTGCGTAAACGCGAGCGCTATCGCGAGGTGCTGCACGGCTTCGATCCGGTGGCCCTGGCGCAGTTGAGCGACGAACGGATCGCTGAGTTGATGCTCGACGCCGGGATCATCCGCAACCGCCTCAAACTTAACGCCGTGCGGCGTAACGCCCGGGCTTGGCTGGCTGTGGATAACCCCGCCGAGTGGCTCTGGTCGTTCGTCGGCGGCGTGCCCAGGATCAACCATTTCAAGAGTCGCGACCAAGTGCCGGCAGTCACCGATGAAGCCAAGGCCATGAGCAAGGCGTTGCGCAAGGCCGGCTTCACCTTCGTCGGCCCGACCATCTGCTACGCCTTCATGCAGGCCACCGGCATGGTCATGGACCATACCATCGACTGTGATCGCTACGCCGCGCTGGCGCGCTGAAAGGGTACAATGCGCGCCTTGCTGAAATAAGGAATCCGCCTGTGGAAAAGTTCAAAGGCGCCCTGATGGTCGGGGTGCTGCGTCTGTTTGCCAAGCTGCCCTGGGGCGCGGTGCAGCGCGTGGGTGCCGGCATCGGCTGGCTGATGTGGAAAATCCCCAACGGTTCGCGCAACGTGGTTCGCATCAACCTGGCCAAGTGCTTCCCGGAGATGGATCCGGTCGAACGTGAGCAGTTGGTGGGCCGTGCATTGAAGGACATCGGCAAGTCGTTCACCGAGAGCGCCTGCGCCTGGATCTGGCCACCGCAGCGGTCGCTGGAGCTGGTCAAGGAAGTGCATGGCCTGGAAGTGCTGGAGCAGGCCCTGGCCTCGGGCAAGGGCGTGGTCGGTATCACCAGCCACCTGGGCAACTGGGAAGTGCTCAACCACTTCTATTGCAGCCAGTGCAAGCCGATCATCTTCTACCGCCCGCCCAAGCTCAAGGCGGTCGATGACCTGCTGCGCGAGCAGCGTGTGCAAATGGGCAACCGCGTCGCGCCTTCGACCAAGGAAGGCATTCTCAGCGTGATCAAGGAAGTGCGCCGTGGCGGTCAGGTGGGCATTCCTGCCGACCCGGAGCCTGCCGAATCGGCGGGGGTGTTCGTGCCGTTCCTCGGCACCCAGGCGCTGACCAGCAAGTTCGTGCCGAACATGCTGGCCGGTGGCAAGGCCGTCGGGGTGTTCCTGCATGCCCTGCGCCTGCCCGACGGGTCGGGCTTCAAGGTATTCCTGGAGGCAGCCCCGGAAGCGATGTACAGCACAGATGTCACCGAATCGGCGGCGGCCATGAGCAAGGTGGTCGAGCGTTATGTGCGCGAGTATCCGAGCCAGTACATGTGGAGCATGAAGCGCTTCAAGAAGCGCCCGGCTGGCGAGCCGCGCTGGTATTGAGATCCTGGGGGCGCTTGGCGCCCCTTTCGCGACACAAGGCCGCTCCCACATCGATCGGTGTATGCAGGACCTTTGTGGGAGCGGGTTTGTCCCGCGAATGGGCTACGAAGTAGCCCCAGCCATCTCAGGCTTTATCGAGCTTCTTCAGGAACACCGCCATCTCTTTTTCGGCCTGCTTGTCGCCATGGGCCTGGGCCGCGACGATCCCGTCTTCCCAAGCCTTGCGCGCCGCCGTCAGGTCGCCCTGCAACTGATAGGCCTTGCCCAGCAGTTTCCATGCCGCGGAATACTTGGGGTCCTGCTCCACGCAGCGGGCCAGGTGCAGCGCCGCCTCGGCGCCGTTGCCCTCGTCCAGCCAGGCCTTGCCCAGGCCAAAGCGCAACAGCGGGTTATCCACACCCTTGGCGAGCATCTTCTCCAGCGATTCACGCATGCCCTGCTCTCCTTTAGAAGAAACTCAGCCCCACGTGGAACAACTTTTCCACGTCGCGGATATGCTTTTTATCCACAACGAACAAGATCACATGGTCGCCCGACTCGATCACCGTGTCATCGTGGGCGATCAGCACCTCTTCGTCGCGGATGATCGCGCCGATGGTGGTGCCCGGCGGCAACGAGATATCTTCGATGGCCTTGCCCACCACCTTGCTCGACTTGGCGTCGCCATGGGCCACCGCTTCGATCGCCTCGGCGGCACCGCGGCGCAGCGAGTGCACGCTGACGATGTCGCCACGGCGCACGTGGGCCAGCAAGGTGCCGATGGTGGCCAGCTGCGGGCTGATGGCGATGTCGATCTCGCCGCCTTGCACTAGGTCGACATAGGCCGGGTTGTTGATGATGGTCATCACTTTGCGTGCGCCCAGGCGCTTGGCCAACAGCGAGGACATGATGTTGGCCTCGTCATCGTTGGTCAGGGCCAGGAAGATATCGGCGTCGGCGATGTTCTCTTCGAGCATCAGGTCCTTGTCCGAGGCGCTGCCCTGCAGCACCACGGTGCTTTCCAGGGTGTCGGAGAGGTAGCGGCAACGCGCCGGGCTCATCTCGATGATCTTCACCTGGTAGCGGCTTTCGATAGCCTCGGCCAGGCGTTCGCCGATCTGGCCGCCGCCGGCGATGACCACGCGCTTGTTGGTTTCGTCCAGACGCCGCAGCTCGCCCATCACCGCGCGGATGTCCTTGCGCGCGGCAATGAAGAACACTTCATCGTCGGCTTCGATCAAGGTGTCGCCGCGTGGGGTGATCGGCCGGTCGCGGCGGAAGATCGCCGCCACACGGGTGTCGACGTTGGGCATGTGGGCGCGGATCTGGCGCAGCTGCTGGCCCACCAGCGGGCCGCCGTAGTAGGCCTTGACCGCCACCAGCTGGGCCTTGCCTTCGGCGAAGTCGATCACCTGCAGCGAGCCTGGGTGTTCGATCAGCCGCTTGATGTAGTTGGTCACCACCTGTTCCGGGCTGATCAGCACGTCGACCGGAATGTGGTCGTTGTCGAACAGCTCCTCACGGCTCAGATAGGAAGATTCGCGCACCCGGGCGATCTTGGTCGGTGTGTGGAACAGCGAGTAGGCGACCTGGCAGGCCACCATGTTGGTCTCGTCGCTGTTGGTCACCGCCACCAGCATGTCGGCATCGTCGGCACCGGCCTGGCGCAGCACCGTGGGCAGAGAGCCACGCCCCTGCACGGTGCGGATGTCGAGGCGGTCGCCGAGGTCGCGCAGGCGGTCGCCGTCGGTGTCGACCACGGTGATGTCGTTGGCTTCGCTCGCCAGGTGCTCGGCCAATGTTCCGCCGACTTGTCCTGCGCCGAGGATGATGATCTTCATCCGCTACTCCCTAACCTTGGTTCTTACCCGCGTGACGCGGCGATCTTGATCAGCTTGGCATAGTAGAAGCCATCGTGGCCGCCTTCCTGGGCCAGCAACTGGCGGCCATGGGGCTGGCGCAGGCCGGCCTCGGTGGCCAGGTCCAGCTCGCGGGCGCCTGGAGTGCGGGCAAGGAACGCGTCGACGACTTCGGTGTTTTCCGTCGGCAGGCTGGAGCAGGTGGCGTACAGCAACATGCCCCCCACTTCCAGGGTCGGCCACAAGGCGTCGAGCAGCTGGCCTTGCAGCGCCGCCAGTGCCGGAATGTCATCGGTCTGGCGGGTCAGCTTGATGTCCGGGTGGCGGCGGATCACCCCAGTGGCCGAACAGGGGGCATCGAGCAGGATGCGCTGGAATGGCTTGCCATCCCACCAACTGGCGGTATCTCGGGCATCGCAGGCGATCAGCTCGGCGTCGAGCTGGAGACGGTCGAGGTTCTCGCGTACGCGGGCCAGGCGCTTGGCTTCGAGGTCGATGGCCACCACGTGGGCCAGGCCGGCTTCAGCTTCGAGCAGGTGGCAAGTTTTGCCACCCGGGGCGCAGCAGGCGTCGAGCACACGCTGGCCGGGGGCCAGTTCGAGCAGGTCGGCGGCCAGTTGTGCGGCTTCGTCCTGTACGCTCACCCATCCCTCGGCGAAGCCGGGCAGGCCACGTACGTCGCAGGCTTGGCTCAGGACGATGGCGTCGCTGCCGTATTGGCAGGCGCTGGCATCGATCCCCGCCTTGGCCAGCAAGGCCAGATAGGCGTCACGCGTGTGGTGGCGGCGGTTGACGCGCAGGATCATCGGCGGGTGGGCATTGTTGGCGGCACAGATGGCCTCCCACTGCTCCGGCCAGAAAGCCTTCAGGGACTTTTGCAGCCAGCGCGGGTGAGCGGTGCGTACCACCGGGTCGCGGTCCATGTCGGCGAGCAAAGCCTCGCCTTCACGCTGGGCCCGGCGCAGCACGGCATTGAGCAGCCCCTTGGCCCATGGCTTCTTCAGCTTGTCGGCGCAGCCGACCGTCTCGCCAATGGCGGCGTGGGCCGGAATGCGGGTGTAGAACAGTTGGTACAGGCCGACCAGCAGCAACGCCTGCACATCGGCGTCGGCAGCCTTGAACGGCTTCTGCAGCAGCTGTGCGGCCAGCAGGTCGAGGCGTGGCTGCCAGCGGGCGGTGCCGAACGCCAGGTCCTGGGTCAGGCCCCGGTCGCGCTCATCGACCTTGTCCAGCTGCGCCGGGAGCGAGCTGTTCAGCGACGCCTTGCCACTGAGGACGGCGGCCAGCGCGCGGGCAGCGGCGAGACGTGGATTCATTGGCCCAATACCTTGCCAGCGGCGAATTTCTCGCGGCGGCTGTTGAACAGGTCGCTGAAGTTGAGCGCCTTGCCTCCAGGCAGTTGCAGGCGGGTCAGGCTCAGGGCCTGGTCGGCGCAGGCGACCACCACGCCGTCCTTGCTGGCATCGAGAATCTCGCCCGGCGCGCCCTTGCCTGTGGACAACTTGGCGGCCAGGACCTTCACGCTTTCGCCATCCAGGGTGCTGTGGCACACCGGCCAGGGGTTGAAGGCGCGAATCAGGCGCTCCAGTTCGCTCGCCGGGCGGTTCCAGTCGATGCGCGCTTCATCCTTGTTCAGCTTGTGTGCATAGGTGGCCAGGGCATCGTCCTGTACTTCACCCTGCAGACTACCGTCGGCCAGGCCGGCGATGGCCTGCAGTACGGCGGGCGGGCCCATTTCGGCGAGGCGGTCGTGCAGGCTGCCGCCGGTATCCTCGGCACTGATCGGGGTGACCACCTTGAGCAACATGGGGCCGGTGTCCAGGCCCGCTTCCATGCGCATCACGGTCACGCCGCTCTCGGCATCGCCCGCTTCGACGGCACGCTGGATCGGCGCCGCGCCGCGCCAGCGAGGCAGCAACGAGGCGTGACTGTTGATACAGCCCAGGCGCGGGATATCCAACACCGCCTGGGGCAAGATCAGGCCGTAGGCCACCACCACCATGAGGTCTGGGGCGAGCGCGGCGAGTTCGGCCTGGGCCTCGGCGTTGCGCAGGGTCGGCGGTTGCAGCACGGGAATGTCATGGGCCACGGCCAACTGTTTTACCGGGCTCGGCATGAGCTTCTGACCACGGCCTGCGGGCCGGTCAGGTTGGGTGTAGACGGCCACGATCTCGTAGGGGCTGTCGAGCAGGGCCTTGAGGTGTTCGGCGGCAAACTCTGGAGTGCCTGCAAAGACGATGCGCATGGAGTTCTCGCTTCAAAAAAGAAAAAGGCTTGCCGGAGCAAGCCTTCTGGAAGGTGGGATCAGGCTTGCTGGCGGTGCTGCTTTTCCAGCTTCTTCTTGATCCGGTCGCGCTTGAGCTGCGACAGATAGTCGACGAACAGCTTGCCGTTGAGGTGATCGAACTCGTGCTGTACGCAGACCGCCAGCAGCCCCTCGCATTCCAGTTCGTACGGTTTGCCGTCGCGGTCCTGAGCCTTGACCCGGACCCGCAGCGGACGGTCGACGTTCTCGTAGAAGCCCGGTACCGACAGGCAGCCTTCCTGGTACTGGCCCATGTCGTGGGTCAGTTCCTCGACCGTGGGATTGATGAAGACCCGCGGCTCGCTGCGGTCTTCGCTGAGGTCCATGACCACGACCTGCTTATGCACGTTGACCTGGGTCGCGGCCAGGCCGATGCCGGGGGCTTCGTACATGGTTTCAAACATGTCGTCGATCAGCTGGCGCAGGGCGTCGTCGAACTCCGTCACCGGTTTGGCGATGGTGCGCAGGCGCGGGTCCGGGAATTCGAGAATGTTCAAAATGGCCATAGGGTCAGGCAGTCACTGTGCGTTCGGTTGAAAACTGAACACACATAATAAAGGGAATCGAGGATTTCGGCACCTGGCAAGCTCGACTAGGGTGTCTATGGGTGCGATAGCTGCCAATCAATGGACAGCTTTTCAAACTGTTACCCACAAAGTTATCCACAGCTTGTGCCACGTCAATGGCCCCTTTTCGATCAAGGATGATCTTCATGTCGACCTACCATTCGTCGCCTTGCCCGCCCGCCGAGCTGGAGGCGCGGTTGCGTCTGCACCGCCTTCCGGAAGTGGGATTGCGTCGCTTCAGCACTCTGCTTCAAGCCTTCGGCAGTGCCTCTTCGGCGCTCAGTGCACCGGCCAGTGCCTGGCGCTCGTTGGGCGTGCCGCAAGCCGCTATCGATGCCCGACGCTGCCCCCTCGTGCGTGATGGCGCCCTGGCCGCGCTGGCCTGGATAGAGCGTCCCGGCCAGCATTTACTGATGTGGGACGGCCCTGGGTACCCCGCTTTGCTGGCAGAGATCGACGATCCTCCACCGCTGCTTTTCGTCGCTGGCGATCCTGCTCTGCTCGAGCGTCCGCAGTTGGCTATCGTGGGCAGCAGACGTGCTTCACCGACCGCGCTGGACACCGCCAGGGCATTTTCCCGCCACCTGGCCCAGGCCGGTTTTACCATCACCAGCGGCCTTGCTCTGGGCATCGACGGCGCCGCTCATCGGGCGGCCCTGCAGGTCGGGGGCAGCACGATTGGGGTGCTTGGCACCGGCTTGCAAAAACTTTATCCACAACGCCATCTTGAGCTGGCCGGGGCAATGCTCGACAGCGGCGGAGCGCTGGTTTCCGAATACCCACTGGACGCCGGGCCACAACCGGGCAACTTCCCCAGGCGCAATCGCATCATCAGTGGCCTGTCGCTGGGCGTTCTGGTGATCGAGGCGAGTCTGGCCAGCGGCTCGCTGATTACCGCGCGTTTGGCGGCCGAACAAGGCCGCGAGGTGTACGCCTTGCCCGGTTCGATCCATCATCCCGGGGCCAAGGGTTGCCACCAGCTGATCCGTGATGGTGCGCTGCTGGTGGAAGACGTCGGGCAGATACTCGACAGCCTGCAAGGTTGGCAGAACGTGCCACCAGCCGTTGTGGAAAACCCCGCTCATCCCCTGCTCGTCTTATTGCATGCCGAACCGCAGAGCAGTGAGAGCCTGGCCCTGCGCAGCCGGCAGCCGCTGGCCAAGGTGCTGGCGCAGTTGACCGAACTCGAGCTCAATGGCCAGGTCAGCAATGAAGCTGGACGTTGGTTTGCCCGCTTGGGCTAAGTACACTGCGCCCATAGCTTAAATGGCGGAGAGACATTACATGGTCAGCAGTTGGCGTGTGCAGCAAGCCGCGCGTGAAGTTCGGGCGGGCGCAGTGATTGCCTACCCCACGGAGGCGGTCTGGGGCTTGGGCTGCGATCCTTGGAACGAGGATGCGGTGTATCGCCTGCTGGCGCTCAAGTCGCGGCCTGTGGATAAGGGCTTGATCCTGGTCGCCGACAACATCCGTCAATTCGATTTTCTCTTCGAGGACTTCCCCACCGAGTGGATCGACCGCATGGGCAGCACCTGGCCTGGGCCCAACACCTGGTTGGTGCCGCATCAGGACCTGTTGCCGGAGTGGGTGACGGGGCAACATGACACCGTGGCCTTGCGGGTCAGCGATCACCCGTTGGTGCGCGAATTGTGCGCGCTGGTGGGGCCGTTGATTTCCACGTCGTGCAATCCAGGCGGGCGCCCGGCGGCGAAGACCCGGTTGCGGGTCGAGCAGTATTTCCACGGCGAGCTGGATCTGGTGTTGGGTGGGGCGCTGGGGGGGCGCAAGAACCCGAGTGTGATTCGGGATCTTGTCACTGGCGAGGTCGTGCGTCCGGGGTGATGGCTGCGAGGGCTTTGCCCTCGTTTCGTGATGCACATTCAGCGCCATTATACGGTTTGGGTGCCGTTCAGGCCTGGCTGTCCTTGTATGGCCGATGGCTCTGTTTCGAATGGTTGCCCGGCTTAAAGCTTGGGAAATGTCCTAACAATCCCTTCGAATTCCATCACCTTTCATTCACGGCGGCACCCAACCTACCATTTCCAGCCTCAAAGTATCCGACCGTGGGATGTTGATGATTGTACATAGGCTTGTACAATGTTCGTGTTGGCGCCTGCTCGATGTTCTTTTGTCAGTAGCCATCAAGCCTATTGCCCAGCCAGCAACCCTGCCTGGGCCGAGAAAAACCTGATCCAGGCTCTGCCTGGGAAGGATTTGAAACAATGCATGTACTGACTTTTAGCCAGGCTCGCGCCGACCTGAAGCAGACGATGGATGACGTATGCCGGGACCACGAGCCCGCAATTATCACCCGCCAGCGCGGTGAACCGGTGGTCATGATTTCGCTCGAGGACTACAACGGGATGCAAGAGACCCTTTACCTGTTGGGATCGTCGGCTAATGCCAAGCGCTTGCGTGCCTCCATTGATCAGCTGCAGTCGGGTAGAGCTCCTATCCATGAACTGTCCATCGATGAACATGAAGTCAAAACAGCGCAACAAGACTGAAGCTAGAAATGCTGTAAGCGTTGCGTTCACTTCGGAAGGTTGGGAAGACTACTGCCATTGGAGGGATGCTGACGCGGGTGTGTTCGCGACGATCAACGCACTGATCAGGGAGTGCCTGCGTACGCCATTTAAAGGCACCGGCAAGCCTGAGCCACTCAAGGGCGACCTTTCAGGATTCTGGTCTCGTCGCATTACTCGCGAACATCGTTTGGTCTACCTCTTTGAAGGAAGCCAGATGACGATTTTGCAGTGTCGCTATCACTACGACGATTGATAGCACCGCGCGCAGTTCGTTCTTGAGCCCGGAGCGGACAACCCGCTCCGGGCGTTTTCTCAAGGCAGCAGAACCGTAGACCCCACAGTCCTGCGAGCCGACAATTCCGCCTGCGCCTTCGCCGCCTCGGTCAACGGATACCGCTGCTGGATATCCACCACCAGCTTCCCACTCCCAATCATCGCGAACAGATCATCCGCCATCGCCTGGGTGTTCTCGGCATTGTTGGCGTAGCTCGCCAGGGTCGGCCGGGTCACGTACAGCGAGCCCTTCTGCGCCAGGATGCCCAGGTTGACCCCGCTAACCGCGCCAGAGGCGTTGCCGAAGCTCACCATCAACCCGCGCGGGCGCACGCAGTCCAGCGAGGTCAGCCAGGTGTCGGCACCGACGCCGTCATACACCACGGCGCATTTCTGGCCGTCGGTCAGTTCCAGCACCCGCTTGGCCACATTCTCGTGGCTGTAGTCGATGGTCGCCCACGCGCCCAGCGCCTTGGCCCGCTCGGCTTTCTCGGCGGAACTGACCGTACCGATCAGCTTGGCGCCCAATGCCTTGGCCCACTGGCACGCCAACGAGCCCACGCCACCGGCAGCGGCATGGAACAGGATGAAGTCGCCCGGCTGCACGGCGTAGGTCTGCTTGAGCAGGTATTGGGTGGTCAGGCCCTTGAGCATCACCCCGGCTGCCTGCTCGAAGCTGATGTGCTCGGGCAGCTTGACCAGATTGGCTTCCGGCAAGGTGTGCACTTCGCTGTAGGCGCCCAGCGGCCCCGTGCCGTAGGCCACGCGGTCGCCGACCTTCAGGCGTGTCACGCCCTCGCCCACTGCCTCGACCACACCTGCACCTTCGGTGCCCAGCCCGGACGGCAGCGCAGGCGGGGCATACAATCCACCGCGGAAGTAGGTGTCGATGAAATTCAAGCCGATCGCATGGTTGCGCACTCGCACCTGCTGCGGCGCTAAGGCGGCGGGTTCGAATTCCACAAGCTGCAGCACTTCCGGGCCGCCATGCTGGCTGAACTGGATACGCTTGGCCATCTCGTACTCCTGTCGTCGGGATAGGGAAAGGCCCTCTATCGGACGCCTTTGCTTGATCGCCGTCAACTGCGGCGCGCTGGCCGCCGGTGGTATGCTACGCGGCGAATTCTTCCCTGCCCGTTCCTGGTGACCCGATGACTAGCCGCACCGAGGCCGTGAAAGCCTATCTGCTCGACCTGCAAGACCGCATCTGCTCTGCTCTCGAAAACGAGGACGGCGGCGCCCGCTTCGTCGAGGACGCCTGGGTGCGCGAAGCCGGTGGTGGTGGGCGGACGCGGGTGATCGGCGACGGCAAGGTCATCGAAAAAGGCGGGGTGAATTTCTCCCACGTATTCGGCACCGGCCTGCCGCCGTCGGCCAGTGCCCACCGTCCGGAACTGGCGGGCCGTGGCTTCGAGGCCCTGGGTGTGTCGCTGGTCATCCACCCGCATAACCCCCACGTGCCCACGTCCCACGCCAACGTGCGATTCTTCATCGCCGAAAAGGAAGGCGAGGAAGCGGTATGGTGGTTCGGCGGCGGCTTCGACCTGACCCCGTACTACGGCAATGAAGAAGACTGCATCCACTGGCACCGGGTCGCCGAGCAGGCCTGTGCGCCATTCGGTGCCGACGTGTACTCGCGTTACAAGGCCTGGTGCGACCGCTATTTCCACATCAAGCACCGTGGCGAGCCGCGGGGTATCGGCGGGCTGTTCTTCGACGACCTCAACGAATGGGATTTCGACACCTGCTTCGCCTTCATTCGCGCCATCGGCGATGCCTATGTCGAGGCCTACCTGCCAATCGTCCAGCGCCGCAAGGACACGCCTTACACTGCGCAGCAGCGTGAGTTCCAGGAGTATCGGCGTGGCCGCTACGTGGAGTTCAACCTGGTCTACGACCGAGGCACGCTGTTCGGGCTACAGTCCGGCGGGCGGACCGAATCGATTCTGATGTCGCTGCCGCCGCAGGTGCGCTGGGGCTACGACTGGAAAGCGGCGCCGGGCAGCGAGGAAGCGCGGCTGACCGAATACTTCCTGCAAGACCGCGACTGGCTCGGCCAGTAAGCCTGTGGATAACCGGAGAAACTCCATGGACCAGTACGTCGTTTTCGGTAATCCCATCGGCCACAGCAAGTCGCCGTTGATCCACCGGCTGTTCGCCGAGCAGACCGGCCAGGATCTGGAATATTCCACCCTGCTGGCGCCACTCGACGATTTCAGTGACTGCGCCCGCGGCTTCTTCAAGCAAGGCAGTGGCGCCAACGTCACCGTGCCGTTCAAGGAAGAAGCCTACCGCTTGTGCGACAGCCTGGCCCCCCGCGCGCGGCGCGCCGGAGCGGTGAATACCCTGACCCGACTTGCCGACGGCACCCTGCAAGGCGACAACACCGATGGCGCCGGGCTGGTCCGCGACCTGACGGTGAATGCCGGCGTGACCCTGGCGGGCAAGCGCATTCTGATTCTGGGTGCCGGTGGCGCGGTACGAGGAGTGCTGGAGCCGATCCTGGCGCATAAGCCGCAATCGCTGGTGATCGCCAACCGCACGGTGGAAAAGGCCGAGCAGCTGGCCCACGAGTTCGACGAACTGGGGCCGGTGGTGGCCAGCGGATACGCCTGGTTGCAGGAGCCGGTGGATGTGATCATCAACGCCACCTCGGCGAGCCTCGCTGGCGAACTGCCGCCGATCGCCGACAGTCTGGTCGAGCCTGGCCGCACGGTGTGCTACGACATGATGTATGGCAAGGAGCCGACCCCGTTCTGCCAGTGGGCGACCAGGTTGGGGGCGGCCAAGGTGCTCGATGGTCTGGGCATGCTCGCCGAACAGGCAGCCGAGGCGTTCTTCATCTGGCGCGGCGTCCGGCCGGACACCACGCCAGTGCTGGCTGAATTGCGCCGCCAGCTCGCCCGCGGCTGATGCAGCTCAGCGGCTGGCGCTGAGGGCCGCTTCGGCGTTGCCACCGTCCCGAGTGGTCACGCCCTGCAGCCAGCCGCCGAGCGCCTGCGGATGGGCCTTGACCCAGGCCGCGGCCGCTTCGTCGAAACTGGTCTTGTTATCCACAACCTCGGCCATGATGCTGTTTTCCATGTCCAGGGTGAAGGTCAGGTTCGCCAGTAGCTTGGCCGCGTTCGGACAGGCCTGTGGATAACCCTTACGGGTCAGGGTATAGACATCGCCTTTGCTGCCGAACCACTTCTCCCCGCCAGTGAGGTAGTGCATGTTCAGCTTCACGTTCATGGGGTGTGGCGTCCAACCGAGGAAAACGATGAACTGCTGCTTCTTCGCTGCCCGGTCGACCTGCGCCAGCATCGCCTGCTCGCTGGACTCCACCAGCTTCCACTGACCAAGGTCGAATTCGTTTTTATCGATGATCTCTTTCAGCGACTGGTTCGCCGGCGCGCCGGAGCCAATCCCATAGAGCTTCTGGTCGAACTTATCAGCGTACTTGTGCAGGTCGGCGAAGTCCTTCACGCCGGCATTCCACACGTAGTCCGGCACCGCGAGAGTGAACTCGGTGCCCTGGAGGTTGCGTGACAGCCGCTGGACGTCGCCCGTGGCGACGAACTTGTCATGAAAGCCCTGCTGCGCCGGCATCCAGTTGCCAAGAAAGGCATCCACCTTGCCGTCCTTGAGGCCGCCATAGATGATCGGCACCGCCAGGTTGTCGATCTTCACCTCGTAGCCCAGGCGTTCGAGCAGCAAGCGAGCGACCGCGTTGGTCGAAGCGATGTCGCTCCAGCCGGGGTCGGCAAGCCTGACGGTGCTGCATTGGGCGTTGTCTGCGGCCTGGGCGCTGATGGCGCCGAAACCGAGTAACAGGGTCAAAGCGGTGCGGGCGAACGTGTGCATGGCGGCCTCTCTTCTCAATCCATGGGGGCGGGCTGTGGATAACGTGCCTTGCGCTCGAGGTCATCGAGATCGATGTGGTTACGCATGTATTGCTGACTGGCGTCCACGAACGGTTGGTGGTCCCAGCTTTTCAAGGTGCCGATGGCCAGGGCCTCGGCCACCAGGCGACGGCGGCGCTGGCTGGCCAGCACCTGTTGACGCAGACTGGGAATGTCCCAGCGGTGGCGCGCCTCTTCGATGAAGGCTTGCAGCAGCGCCTGATAGTCCGGGCTGCCGGCGAGGTTCTCCCGCTCGTGCGGGTCGTTGCTCAGGTCATAGAGTAGACAGGGGTCGTCTTCGCTGTACACGAATTTGTACGGTCCGCGGCGAATCATCATCAGAGGGCCGACCGTACCTTCGGCCATGTATTCGCCAATCACTTCGTCGTGCCCGCCCTGCCCTTGCAGGTGGCCGAGCAACGAGCGTCCATCCAGGTGCAAGTCCGGCTCGACGCTGCCGCCAGCCAGTTCCACCAGGGTCGGCAGCAGGTCGCAGGTCGATACCGAGGCGCCGACCCGCTGCGCCGCGAAGCGCTTGGGTGCATGGATCAGCAGCGGTACCCGTGCCGACATTTCGAACCAGTGCATCTTGTACCAGAGGCCGCGCTCGCCAAGCATGTCGCCGTGGTCGCCGGAGAACACGATCAGAGTGTCCTCGGCCAGATTGCACTCTTCCAGGGTCTGCAAAAGCTTGCCGATGTTGTCGTCGATGTAGCTGCATGCCCCGAAGTAGGCGCGGCGAGCGGCACGAATCTTATCCACAGGCAGCGGCTTGTCCCATAGGTCGTAGACCTTCAGCAGGCGTTGCGAATGTGGGTCGAGCTGATCCTGGCTCGGCGTGTCGTGCGGCATGGGGATATCCACACCCTCGTAGCGATCCCAGTACTGCCGGGGAATGGTGTACGGGTCGTGAGGGTGGGTCATCGAAACGGTCAGGCAGAACGGCTGGCCATCATTGGCGCGCACATGGTCGTAGAGGTACTGGCGCGCCTTGAAGACCACCTCTTCATCGAAGTCCAGCTGGTTGGTGCGCACACAGGGGCCGGCTTGCAGCACCGACGACATGTTGTGATACCAGCTTGGTCGCTCATCTGGCGCGTCCCAGTTTACCGACCAGCCATAGTCTGCCGGGTAGATGTCGCTGGTCAGGCGTTCTTCGTAGCCATGCAGTTGGTCCGGCCCGCAGAAGTGCATCTTGCCCGACAGCGCGGTGCGATAGCCCAGGCGACGCAGATAGTGGGCGTACGTCGGTACGTCGCCGGGGAAGTCGGCGGCATTGTCGTAGGCACCGATACGGCTGGGCAGTTGACCGCTGACCAGGGTGAAGCGCGACGGCGCACACAGGGGGCTGTTGCAATAGGCCGAATCGAATACCACGGCCTGCTCGGCGAGGCGGCCGAGGTGGGGCATCTGGATCGGCGAGGGACCGTAGATCGGTAGCAGCGGCGCGGCCATCTGGTCGGCCATGATGAACAGGATATTCGGGCGCGTCATGGTAGGCTTTCCATCGTCGAGGGTTATGCATTTCACTTGCTTTCCACGATGAGGCCCTGGATAAATGGGGTAAAGCCCATGGCGGACAATGACTGGGATTAGCTGAGCTTATGTTTGAACACCTTGCCGAGTTTTCTCTGGAGACCCTGCGGGTGTTCGAGGCCGCGGCCCGCCTGCGCGGGTTCACCGCGGCGGCGCTGGAGCTGGGCACGACCCAGCCTGCGGTGAGCCAGCAGATCAAGCGCCTGGAGGCGCAGCTGGCGACGCGCTTGTTCGATCGGATCTACCGTGGCATCGCGCTGACCGAGGCCGGCCAGGTATTGTTCGAGCAGGTGCAGCAAGGCATGCAGTGCATGAACGAAGGCATTGCCCAGGTCAGTGGACAGGGCCAGCGCGAAGTGTTGCAGGTGGCGACTGACTTTGCCTTCGCTGCCTTCTGGTTGATGCCTCGCTTGCAGCGCTTTCACGACGCTTATCCCCAGGTGGACGTGAGTCTGGTGACCAGCGAACGCACCGAGGCGATGCTGCGCCCGGACATCGACGTAGCGGTGCTGTTCGGCGATGGTCGATTTCACCAGGGCGAGAGCCGCTGGCTGTTCGACGAGGAGGTGTTTCCGGTCTGCAGTCCCCGGTTGAGCCATGGCAAGGCCTTGCCAGCCGAGGCTTTGCAACGATTGCCCCTGCTTCATCTGCGTCCTGGCCAGGGCAGTCGCTGGTTCGATTGGGCGGGCGTGTTTCGTGGACTCGGATTGGCGAGCGCACCGCCGACCGGCCATTTGCGGTTCGACAATTACACGCTGTTGATCCAGGCGGCTATCGCGGGTCAGGGCGTGGCGATCGGCTGGGGACATCTGGTCGATGGACTGGTCGAGCAGGGCTTGTTGTGTCGCCCCGTGGCGGGCCATCTGCGTTCGTCACGGGGGTATTACGCAGTACTTCCGCCGCGGAAACGGCGCGGGGCGTTGATCGCGCGATTCGTGGACTGGCTGGAGCAGGAACGTGGCCAGTAGGCCTCACCTCAGGTCACAAAGTTCAGATGCTCTCCCCGGTGCAGATCCAGCTCGAGCATATCCACCATTCCCGCTGCAATCCCGGCCAAACGCCGCACGGGCTCGGCAATCGCAGGCTCGAGGGTGCCCTGCACTGTGCGAAAATGCTCGATGCCAAGCCCTGGGCAATCCTCCGGCGCATTGATCACCGTCCAGTGCAAGTCACTGCGTTGTAGGCCATCGACAATTCGGTCGACGCAAATGCGCTGTTCGTCGGTGTAGTGCCCTGGCATGTCGAGCACAGCGAAATCGCCCACCAGCAACAGTCGGCGTATAGTCGTGCGCGCGAGCCCGGCCAGCAGTGTTGCGCTCATCCGTGTTTGAGCCGGCAGGTCGCCTGGAGCCAGTTGCGACAGCAGCGCGATCACCGCCGAACCGCCCGCCGCGGCTTGTTCGGCCTGGTCGGCGCTGTCCAGCCCACCTATCTTGAAGTGCAGACCTGGGCGCGGTGCATGGCGGTTGAGGTCCTGCACCACCGCCGTGACCTCGTGTTGGCGCGACAGCAGCTCGACCATCAGGGCATTGCCCAGGCTACTATCGGCGCCGAACAGCACCAGTTTGAAAACGGGCGTTTCGGCATTTTTCACGGCGTCACTCCCTTGCCAGATGATGAAGGGTTTGACCACTTTCAGGAGTTATCGTGCAACGGATCAAGGGATATCACGCCCACGTCTATTATGACGCCGGCACCATCGACCAGGCACGCGAGTTGTGCGAGGAAGCGGCGCGGTTGTTCCCGGTGACCATGGGGCGAATGCACCAGAAACCGGTAGGGCCGCATCCGGACTGGAGCTGCCAGTTGGCCTTCGGGCCGGAGGTGGTGGGAGTGGTGTTGCCGTGGTTGGCGTTGAATCGCAAGGGATTGGTGGTATTCCTGCACCCGCTAACCGGCGATGAGCTGGTGGATCACCGCGACCACGCGATCTGGATGGGGGCTGTGCGACCGCTGAATCTTGCGGTTTTCGGTGGGTAGAGTCGTGCCGTTCGCTCGCGGGCAAGCCCGCTCTGTGGGAGCGCAGAACCGCCGCTGCCACAGAGCAGGTGCTGCCGCAAAGGCGGCGCGGATCAGCGCCGCGCGCCGCGCACCCCTTCGGCCAGCGCCGAGCACAGGCTCAGTACATCACTGACAGCCTGGTCGTCATCGTTGGCCTTGGCGATCTTGTCGACCAGCGCCGAACCCACGACCACACCATCGGCCAGGCGCGCAATTGCCGCTGCCTGCTCCGGGGTACGGATGCCGAAGCCGACGCTGATCGGCAGGTCGGTATGTCGGCGCAGGCGAGCAATGGCTTCGGTCACGTGCTCGGTGGTCGCCGAACCCGCACCGGTCACACCAGCCACCGACACGTAGTAGACGAACCCGGAACTGCGCTCCAGCACACGCGGCAGACGCACGTCGTCGGTGGTCGGGGTGGTCAGGCGAATGAAGTCGATGCCCGCGGCCTGGGCCGGGGTCGCCAGCTCGGCGTCGTGCTCGGGCGGCAGGTCGACGATGATCAGGCCATCGACGCCCGCTTCCTTGGCCTGGGCAACGAACTGCGCCACGCCGAAGCGATGGATCGGGTTGTAGTAACCCATCAGCACGATCGGCGTGGTCTGGTTATCCACTCTGAATTCACGAACCATCTGCAGGGTCTTGGCCAAGGTCTGGCCAGCGTCCAGGGCACGCAAGGTGGCCAGCTGGATGGCTACGCCATCGGCCATCGGGTCGGTGAATGGCATGCCCAGCTCGATCACATCGGCACCGGCGGCCGGCAGGCCCTTGAGGATCTGCAGCGAGGCGTCGTAGCCCGGGTCGCCAGCAGTGACGAAGGTGACCAGTGCGGAGCGGCCTTCGGCCTTGAGCTCGGCGAAGCGTTGTTCAAGACGGCTCATGCCTGTTTCTCCTGGGCTGCCATGTGGTTCATCACGGTTTGCATGTCTTTGTCGCCACGGCCCGACAGGCACACGACCATCAGGTGGTCCTTGGGCAGGGTCGGCGCGCGCTTGATCGCCTCGGCCAGGGCGTGGGAGCTCTCCAGCGCCGGGATGATGCCCTCCAGGCGGCAGGTGGCATGGAACGCATCGAGGGCTTCATCGTCGGTGATGCTGACGTACTCGACGCGCTTCACTTCGTGCAGGTAGGCGTGCTCAGGGCCGATGCCGGGGTAATCGAGTCCGGCGGAAATCGAGTGGGCATCGGTGATCTGGCCGTCGTCGTCCTGCAGCAGGTAGGTGCGGTTGCCGTGCAACACGCCCGGTACGCCGCCGTTGAGGCTGGCCGCATGCTTGTCGGTGTGCACGCCGTGGCCGCCGGCTTCGACGCCGATGATCTGCACGCTCGGCTCTTCGAGGAATTCATGGAACAGGCCCATGGCGTTGGAGCCGCCGCCGACGCAGGCGACCAGGCTGTCAGGCAGGCGGCCTTCCTTCTCCTGCAGTTGAGCGCGGGTTTCCTTGCCGATGATCGACTGGAAATCACGAACCATGGCCGGATATGGGTGCGGGCCGGCTACGGTGCCGATCAGGTAGAAGGTATCGTCGACATTGGTGACCCAGTCGCGCAGGGCTTCGTTCATGGCGTCTTTCAGGGTGCCGGTGCCGGCGGTGACCGGGACGATCTCGGCGCCCAGCAGCTTCATACGGAACACGTTGGCCTGCTGGCGTTCGATGTCGGTGGCGCCCATGTAGATCACACAGGGCAGACCGAAGCGCGCCGCCACGGTGGCGGTGGCCACGCCGTGCATGCCGGCGCCGGTTTCGGCGATCAGACGCTTCTTGCCCATGCGTTTGGCCAGCAGCACCTGGCCGATGCAGTTGTTCACCTTGTGCGCGCCGGTGTGGTTGAGTTCTTCACGCTTGAAGAAAATCTTCGCGCCGCCGCAGTGCTCGGTCAGGCGTTCGGCGAAGTACAGTGGATTCGGCCGGCCAATGTAGTCACGCTGGAAATAGGCCAGGTCCTCGACGAACTTCGGGTCTGCCTTGGCCGCTTCGTACTCGCGGGCCAGGTCCAGGACCAGGGGCATCAGGGTTTCGGCCACGTAGCGGCCGCCGAACGAGCCGAACAGGCCGTTGGCATCCGGGCCGGGGCGGTATTGGGTCTGGGTCATGGGGCGCTCCAGGGCGTTATGAATGAGTGATGGGCTTTACTCTAACCACGACACGCCCGGCTGAAAACCGATAAGATTGCGCTAACCTGTCAGGAAATCTCACACGACGATGGCCCACGATCTCCCCCCGCTCAATGCCCTGCGCGCATTCGAGGCCACGGCCCGGCTCAACAGTGTCAGTCAGGCAGCCGAAGCGCTTCACGTGACCCACGGCGCCGTTAGCCGGCAGCTCAAGGTGTTGGAGGAGCATCTGGGGGTGGCGCTTTTCGTCAAGGATGGCCGTGGCATCAAACTCACAGATGCCGGTATCCGCCTGCGCGATGCGAGCTTCGACGCCTTCGACCGGCTGCGGGGCATCTGCGCGGAGCTCAGCCGGGACATCAGCGAGGCACCATTCGTGCTGGGCTGTTCGGGAAGTCTGCTGGCGAGGTGGTTCATACCACGGTTGGGAAGATTGAACGCCGATCTGCCAGAGTTGCGCCTGCACCTGTCGGCTGGCGAAGGTGACCTCGACCCACGCCGTCCCGGGCTGGATGCGCTGCTGGTCTACGCCGAGCCTCTTTGGCCTGCGGACATGCAGGTGCATGTGCTGGCCGAAGAGCGCATCGGGCCGGTACTGAGCCCGCATTTCGCAGGCTTCGAGCGGCTCCGCACGGCCCCGGCGCAGGCTCTGCTGGGAGAGCCTCTGCTACACACCACCTCAAGACCCCAGGCATGGCCGACGTGGGCTGGCAAACAAGGGCTGGACGCCGGTGCCCTTCAGTATGGCCAGGCCTTCGAGCACCTTTACTACCTCTTGGAAGCGGCGGTTGCGGGCCTCGGTGTCGCCATCGCGCCGCAACCGTTGGTGGCCGATGACCTGCGTGCCGGGAGGTTGAGCGCGCCTTGGGGGTTCTCGCCGACCCGGGCGGCGCTGGCGCTATGGGTGCCGCGGCGCGCCGCAGATGGGCGCGCCGAGCAGTTGGCGCAATGGCTGCGCCGGGAGTTGGACAGTCAGTTGGCCTAGTTGCGCTTGCACAGCAACCAGGCGGCCAGCAGACCCAGCGCCCCCACCGCTACACCTGCGGTGGTCAGTGGGTGCTCCTGGGCATAGTCGCGGGTAGCGATGCCGGTTTGGCGGGTGCGGGTCTTGACCTCTTCATAGGCCTCGCCGAGCAGGCTGCGCGAGTGACGCAGCGCGCTTTCGGCATTGCTGCGAATGGTCTTGAGTGACTTCTGCGACTCCTCGGAGGCGTCGTGCTTAAGGTTTTCCAGGGCTTTGAGCAGGCTTTCGATCTCCGACTCCATGCTTTCCAGGGACGCTTTGCGCAGCGAATTGCGTGGCATGTGGACTCTCCTTCGCGGTAGGGGTGGTAAGGATTGCGACTTCCCGCTGCGTTGAAAGTGCGATCGAACTTTCCGCGCCGTCGACGGCTCGCAGGTAAACCAAGCCGGCGCTGCTAGGCTCAAATGTCACAACCCTTCAAGGAGAACGTCATGAGCGATCATCACACGTACAAGAAAATCGAGTTGGTTGGATCGTCTACCACCAG
Source organism: Pseudomonas sp. HD6422 (assembly GCF_025377065.1). Classification (NCBI taxonomy): domain Bacteria; kingdom Pseudomonadati; phylum Pseudomonadota; class Gammaproteobacteria; order Pseudomonadales; family Pseudomonadaceae; genus Pseudomonas; species Pseudomonas sp. HD6422. The sequence goes on from NZ_JAHWIW010000012.1 coordinate 67,701, forward strand.
CATCGAGGACGCCATCAACAATGCACTGGCCGAGGCGGCCAAGAGCATCAAGTTGTTGGAATGGTTCGAGGTGGTCGATACCCGCGGGCATATCCGCGATGGCAAGGTCGAGCACTACCAGGTGACGCTCAAGGTCGGCTTCCGTATCGCCAACAGCTGAAGTTCGGCCGGGGCCAGTGGCCCAGGCGTGCTGATACTTCTCGAGGGTGCCGCTGCCGGCGCCCTTTTTCGGCTTCATTCAATCAGGAAAAGTGAGTGATGAATAAAGTGATGTCGGCAGTAGCGCTCATGGTGTTGGCGGGCGGAGCTTCAGCGGCGGGCAAGCCGTGCGATGAGCTCAAGGCGGAAATTGCCGCGAAGCTCGATGCCAAGGGGGTCGAAGGCTATACCCTCGAAGTGGTGGACAAGGGCGAGCCGGCGGGCAAGGTCATCGGTAGCTGCGAGGGCGGCACCAAGGAAATCGTCTACCGGCGTGGTTGATGCGAGGGGTTTGCCCGCGTATGAGGTCACGCAGTCTTGAGCGCTTGGGCCATCAGCTCATAGGAACGCACTCGGTCGGCATGCTCGTAGAGGTCGCAGGTGAAGATCAGCTCATCCGCTCCGGTCTGCTCCAGCAACACCTCCACCTTGGCGCGTACTTTCTGAGGGCTGCCAATCATCGCCAGGCCCAGGAAACTACCCACCGCATCGCGTTCATGGGGCAACCACAAGCCGTCCATGCTCGGCACCGGTGGGCGCTGCATCAGGCTTTGTCCTCGGATCAGCGCGAGAATGCGTTGGTACACCGAGGTGGCCAGGTACTCGGCCCGCTCGTCGGTGTCGGCAACCACCATCGGCACGCCGAGCATCACGTAGGGCTTGTCCAGGGTGGTCGAGGGCTTGAAGTGATCGCGGTAGATGCGGATCGCCTCATGCATCATGCGCGGCGCGAAATGCGAGGCGAAGGCATAAGGCATGCCGCGCATACCGGCTAGTTGAGCACTGAACAGGCTGGAGCCGAGCAGCCACATGGGCACCTCGGTATCGTGACCCGGCACGGCGATCACTTTCTGGTCATCGGTTCGCGGCCCCAGGTAGCGTGACAGCTCCTCGACGTCGTCCGGAAAATCGTCGGGACTGCCAGCACGGTCACGGCGCAAGGCATGGGCGGTCATTTGATCGGACCCCGGCGCACGGCCCAGGCCCAGATCGATCCTTCCAGGATAGAGGCTGGCCAGGGTGCCGAACTGCTCTGCGACCACCAGGGGCGCGTGATTGGGCAGCATGATACCGCCGGAGCCTACGCGAATGGTCGAGGTGCCACCTGCCAGATAGCCGATCAGCACCGAGGTGGCGGAGCTGGCGATGCCGTCCATGTTGTGATGCTCGGCCACCCAGAAACGGTTGTAACCGAAGCGTTCGACGTGGCGCGCCAGGTCCAGGGAGTTGTGTAGCGCTTGGGCAGGACCGGCGTCGGCGCGTACCGGTACCAGGTCGAGTGTGGAAATCTTCAGGTCACGCAGCTGGGTCATCGGAGCCTCCGCAAAAGGACATAGGCCAGAAGCCTTTTGTTCTGTGTATGGGCAGAATCGCAGTAATCAATGCTCGCCGGTGGATTGATCTGAACTTGCTGTACGAGAGCTGCCTCTGAATCAGTACGTATGTAACCCTTGACCAGGAGGCATCATGAAAAAGACAGCATCGGCGGTTTGGCAAGGTGGACTCAAGGACGGCAAAGGCCGGATTTCCACCGAAAGCGGGGCGCTCAAGGAGAGCCCCTACGGTTTCAATACCCGGTTCGAAGGCTCGCCTGGGACCAACCCGGAAGAGCTGATCGGCGCCGCGCATGCCGGTTGTTTCTCCATGGCGCTGTCGATGATGCTCGGCGAAGCGGGGCTTACCCCGGAGCGCATCGATACCACTGCCGAAGTGAGCCTGGAGCGCGAGCCCGATGGATTCGCCATTACTGCGGTACATCTGACCCTCAAGGCCAAGGTGCCCGGTGCCAGCGAGGCGCAGTTCCTGCAGATCGCCGACAAGGCCAAAGCCGGCTGCCCGGTGTCCAAGGTGCTGAAGGCAAAGATCAGCCTGGATGCTTCGCTCGAGGGCTGAGCCGCGAAACGGTGGCAGATTGCTGTAGTCTAAAGTGCGTTGGCAGCGAGGCTGCCTTTTCGGGAGCCGTTCCTATGAAACGCGTCGTAATTGCCGCACTGGCCTCTGTCCTCGCCACTTCAGCATTAGCGGCGGTCAAACCGTGCGAAGAGCTCAAGGCCGAGATCGAAGCGAAGATCCAGGCTGCTGGCGTACCGTCCTATACCCTGGAAATCGTGCCCAATAGTGAGGTGAAGGACCAGAATATGGTCGTCGGCTCCTGCGATGGCGGAACCAAGAAGATCATCTACCAGAAGAACGATCAGTAAGCGCTCGCCCCATGGAAGCAGCCAAGGCCGCTTCCATGGGGTCGCTGCGCCTAGGGTATGCAGAACACGTTGCTCGCTTCATCCACCACCTTGTTGCGGCTGGCGTCGTACATCGCCACCTCGGGGTCCATGACCGGCGCACGGGCAACCAGGCGATAACGTTCACCGGCCTTGAAGTTATCGAAACGCACGGTGAGATAGCAGGTGCGATCCCGAGGGTCGGTGGTCAAGCCGCCTGAGTACACTTCGTAGTCGAAGCGCACCACCAATTCGTGCTTGCCGGGGGTTACCTGGAAGTAGCGGCCATCGTTCAGCCGTTGACCGTCGAGTCGGTCGGCCATGACCAGACGCCCAGGGGTCATGGTGTAGAGGTCGACCCAGGCCTGCTTGGGGTCGGCCGGCGGCAAGGGGCTGGCGCAAGCCCCCAGGGCACTGAGGGCGATCAGCATCATGGGCTGGCGCATTGCAATACTCCCGCGTGCGACTCACAAGGTACAAGCATAGCGCCGTTCAGGCGGTTCAGGTGCGCTGACAGCCCGCTGGCAGGCCTTGGCCGACGAGTTTTTGCTGGTGATCGTAGAGCTTGATCCAGGGCCGGAAGCCGATGCTGCCGGCTTGCAGCTGATAGCGCTGGCCGGCGCCGAAGTCCTTGAACGTCAGGTTGAGCTGGCAATCGCGCCACAGTGGTTCATTCACCGGGCCGATATTGCTCGGCGTGACAGGGAACTGATAGCGCACGGTCAACTCGTGGCTGCCAGGCGCTACTTCGAAGTAGCGATTGTCTGCCCATTCACGTTCGTCCACCTGGACGGCGTGCAACGATGTATCGGCATGCGGGTCTAGATCGATCCAGGCCTGATTGGGATCGGGATCGGGCAAGGTCGAGCAGGCAGATAGCAGGGTCAGCGAACTGGCGACCAACAGTGCACGCATGGCGGTACTCCCCCGGGCAAGATAGTCTTGGGCGCATTGGCCGTGAGCGAGCGGGACGACCCCAGATGGATCGAATTTTTCTTTTGCAGCGCTCGGGCCCTGGGCCACTCGACCGCATTTTCAGCAGATTGGTTCCCCTGCTGGCCGTGCTTCTGCTGAACGGTTGCACCAGCGTCGGTTATTACGGGCAACTGGCCCAAGGGCAATGGCAACTGCTGCGGGCGCGCCAGCCTGTGGATGACGTGTTGGCCGATCCGACCAGCAGCCCGCTATTGCGCCAACGCCTGGCTCATGCGGAACAGGCGCGGCGCTTTGCCAGCGAACACCTGCAACTGCCAGATAATCGCAGCTACCGGGTCTATGCCGACCTCGGTCGACCCTATGTGGTGTGGAATGTCTTCGCGACTCCCGAGCTGTCGCTGCAACCGGTGACTCACTGCTTCCCCATCGCCGGCTGCGTCGCCTACCGCGGCTACTACCGTCAGGGCGCAGCTCGCGGTGCGGCGGCGCTGATGCGCCAGGACGGCCTGGATGTTTATGTCGGGGGCGTCGAGGCCTATTCGACCCTGGGTTGGTTCGACGACCCGATTCTGTCGACGATGGTCGGCTGGGGCGATGAGCGCCTGGCGGCGTTGATCTTTCACGAATTGGCGCACCAGCGCTTCTATGTGCGTGACGACACCGCGTTCAATGAGTCGTTTGCCACCTTCGTCGAGCAGGAGGGTGCCCGGCAATGGCGCGCGGCCTTTGGATTGCCGGCGTTGGAGGATGGCCAGGCCGGACAACGGGCGCAGTTCACTCGATTGGTACTGGCCAGTCGCGAGCGCCTGCAGGCGATCTATGCAGGTCCGCTGGACGATGCGCACAAGCGGGAGGCCAAGCAGGCCGAATTTCAGCGCCTGCGGCGCGAGTACCGGGTATTGCGCGATGGGCCGTGGGCGGGGGACAAGCGCTACGACGCCTGGATCTACGGGCCGATGAACAATGCCAAACTGCTGCCGTTTGGTCTGTACGACCAGTGGGTGCCAGCGTTCGCGGCGTTGTTTGGCGAGGTGGGCGGGAATTGGCGGCTGTTCTACCAGCGGGTGGAGCGATTGGGGCAGTTGCCGATCGAACAGCGCACAGCAGCGTTGCAGCGGTTGAGGTAAGCCGACGAGGGTTTGGGGCCGCTCTGCGGCCCCGGCCATCAGGCCTTGATGAACGCCTGATGCAACTGCGCCAACGTGGCGAAGTGAAAAGCCGGCGCTTCAGCCTCCAGTTCATCCTGGCTGCCAAACCCGTACCCGACCGCCACCGCCTGCAGCCCATTGCTGCGAGCGCCGATCAGGTCGTGCTTGCGGTCGCCGATCATCAGCGTCTGCGAAGGATCCAGCCCCTCCTGGTCCAACAGGTGGCGAATCAACTCGACCTTGTTGGTGCGGGTGCCATCCAGCTCGCTGCCGTAGATCACTTTGAAGTGGTGGTCGAAAGCGAAGTGACGGGCGATCTCACGGGCGAACTCCCACGGTTTTGAGGTGGCGATGTATAGCGTGCGGCCCTGGTCGTTGAGTGCCTCGAGCAGCTCAGGCACGCCATCGAACACGTGGTTCTCGTAAAGACCGGTCACCCGGAAGCGTTCGCGGTAGTGGTTCACCGCCTCCCACGCCTTGGCTTCGTCGAAATCGTAGAACTGCATGAAGGCCTGTAACAGCGGTGGCCCGATGAAGTGCTCCAGGCGCGTGAGGTCCGGCTCGTCGATGCCCAGTTTGGCCAGGGCGTATTGGATCGAGCGGGTGATGCCCAGACGAGGGTCGGTCAGGGTGCCGTCGAGGTCGAAAAGGATGTTCTGTTGGTGCATGAGGCGTTCCACTTGAATGCTGCGGGGTCTTCTTCGCGGGCAAACCCGCTCCCGCAAGGGATGGCGCCGCTTGGCCGCGAAGAAGTCACTCAGGTTGGTCGTAGCCTTCGGCCAGGTGCTGGTCCTTGAGCTTTACGTAGTTGCCGGCACTATACGGGAAGAACGCCCGCTCCTTGTCGGAAAGCGGTCGCGCTTGCTTCACCGGGCTGCCCACGTACAGGTAGCCGCTCTCCAGGCGCTTGCCCGGCGGCACCAGGCTGCCGGCGCCGATGATCACCTCGTCTTCGACGATGGCGCCATCCATGATGGTGCTGCCCATGCCGACCAGGATGCGATTGCCCAGGGTGCAGCCGTGCAGCATCACCTTGTGGCCGATGGTCACCTCGTCGCCGATGATCAGCGGGAAACCGTCGGGGTTGAACGGGCCGGCGTGGGTGATGTGCAGCACGCTGGCGTCCTGCACGCTGGTGCGCGCACCGATACGGATGCGGTGCATGTCGCCGCGGATCACCGTCAACGGCCACACCGAGCTGTCCTCGCCGATCTCCACGTCGCCCAGCACCACTGCCGAACGGTCGACGAAGGCACGTGGTCCAACTTTCGGAGTGTGTTGCTGGAAGCTTCGGATGGCCATGATAGCGTCTCTCATCTGTGCCGATAGGCAGGCTGCCTGCTGCGGTCGGCGTCGATTGTAATTAAGATGGTCCAGTGTTTCTTCTGCCAAGGTATCCAAACCGTGAGTGCGAACAACCCGCTTCTGCAGCCCTACGATCTGCCGCCGTTCTCGGCGATCCGTGCCGAACACGTGCTGCCAGCCATCGAAGAGATCCTGGCCGACAACCGCAAAGCCATTGCCCAGATCCTCGAAAAGCAAGGCAAGCAGCCTACCTGGGCCGGCCTGGTGCTGGCCATGGACGAACTCAACGACCGACTGGGCGCTGCCTGGAGCCCTGTCAGCCACCTCAACGCGGTGTGCAACAGCCAGGAGCTGCGCGAGGCCTATGAGGCGTGCCTGCCGGCGCTCAGTGCCTACTCTACCGAACTGGGACAGAACCGTGCGCTGTTCGAAGCCTATCAGGCGCTGATCGACAGCCCCGAAGCCGCTGGCTTCGACGTGGCGCAGAAAACGATTCTCGAGCACGCCCTGCGTGACTTCCGCCTGTCGGGTATAGACCTGCCGGCCGATCAGCAGCAGCGTTATGCCCAGGTGCAGAGCAAGCTCAGCGAACTGGGCAGCCGCTTCTCCAACCAATTGCTCGACGCTACTCAGGCCTGGACCAAGCACGTCACCGACGAAGCCGCCCTGGCCGGCCTGCCTGATTCGGCCAAGGCACAGATGGCCGCCGCCGCCCAGGCCAAAGGCCTCGAAGGCTGGTTGATCACACTGGAATTCCCCAGCTACTACGCGGTAATGACCTACGCCAGCGACCGCGCGCTGCGCGAAGAGCTGTACGCCGCCTACTGCACCCGTGCCTCGGACCAGGGGCCGAACGCCGGTCAGTTCGACAACGGCCCGGTGATGCGCGAGATCCTCGATCTTCGTCAGGAACTGGCCGAGCTGCTGGGCTATAAGCACTACGCCGAACTGAGCCTGGCGACCAAGATGGCCGAGTCCAGCGACCAGGTGCTGAGCTTCCTGCGTGACCTGGCCAAGCGCTCCAAACCCTTCGCCGCCCAGGACCTGGAGCAACTCAAGGCCTACGCTGCCGAACAGGGCTGCGCCGAGCTGGCCAGCTGGGACGCAGGCTATTTCGGTGAGAAGCTGCGCGAGCAGCGTTATAGCGTCTCGCAGGAAACCCTGCGTGCCTACTTCCCCATCGACAAGGTGCTCGGGGGCCTGTTCGCCATCGTCCAGCGCCTGTACGGCATCGAGATTACCGAGCTCAAAGATTTCGACACCTGGCACCCGGACGTGCGTCTGTTCGAGATCAAGGAAGACGGCCAACACGTCGGCCGCTTCTTCTTCGACCTGTATGCCCGCGCCAACAAGCGCGGCGGTGCCTGGATGGACGGCGCTCGCGACCGTCGCCGCACGGCCGAGGGCGCGTTGCAGAGCCCGGTGGCCAACCTGGTGTGCAACTTCACCCCGGCAGCGCCCGGCAAGCCCGCGCTGCTGACCCACGATGAAGTCACCACGCTGTTTCACGAGTTCGGCCACGGCCTGCACCACCTGCTGACCCGCATCGAGCATGCTGGCGTGTCCGGCATCAACGGCGTGGCCTGGGATGCAGTCGAGCTGCCGAGCCAGTTCATGGAGAACTGGTGCTGGGAACCTGAAGGCCTGGCGCTGATTTCCGGTCATTACGAAACCGGTGCTGCCCTGCCCCAAGACCTGCTGGACAAGATGCTGGCGGCGAAGAACTTCCAATCCGGCATGATGATGGTGCGCCAGCTGGAATTCTCGCTGTTCGACTTCGAGTTGCACGCCAGTCACGGCGATGGCCGCAGCGTGCTACAGGTGCTCGAAGGTGTTCGCGACGAGGTCTCGGTGATGCGTCCGCCGGCGTACAACCGTTTCCCCAACAGCTTTGCCCATATCTTCGCTGGCGGTTATGCCGCAGGTTACTACAGCTACAAATGGGCCGAGGTGCTGTCGGCCGACGCCTTCTCGCGCTTCGAGGAAGAAGGCGTGCTCAACGCCGAGACCGGCCGCGCCTTCCGCGAGGCTATTCTGGCCCGTGGTGGTTCGCGTGAGCCGATGGTGCTGTTCGTCGACTTCCGTGGCCGTGAGCCTTCCATCGATGCCTTGCTGCGCCACAGTGGCCTGAGCGAGGACGCGGCAGCATGAGCGAGGTCGTCGTGAACAAGACCAAGAAGCGTTTCATCGCCGGTGCGGTATGCCCGGCGTGCAGCGAGCCGGACAAGCTGATGATGTGGAACGAGGACGGTGTGCCGCACCGCGAGTGCGTCGCCTGCGGCTTCACCGACACCCTCAACGAGCAGGGCCTGTCGGTGCCCAAGGAACTGGGCACACGGGTCAATCAGCAGGCGCCCAAGGCCGCTGCCCCGGCCCAGGTGCAGACGGTGCAGTTCTTCCCCAACCCCAAGCTGAAAAAGCCCACCGAGTGATCTTCGGGCCGGCGCCTGCACGGGCGCCGGCCCTGTTGCACTTAGATATGGCTTCCTGACCTGGTTGAGCGGCGCCCTACCTTGGCCGCCCTTCAATCAGCACCAGGGAGTGCCCCATGACCGACAGTCTGCCCACGCTGGCCCATGGCTTGCTTGACTATTCCGCGTTGCGACCCGAGCAGCTCGAGCCCCTCTTCCGAACCTTGCGCGATACCAATATCGCGGCCCTCGAACAGATCATCCAAGCCCACGGACAATCGCCTGGGTGGGACAATTTCGTGTTGGCGATCGACCGTCTGGACCAGCGAATCGAAGGCCTGTTCGATCTGCTCGTACCGCTGGCGTACGAAGACGGCGCTTGGCGCGACGCAGTCAACGCCTGTTATGAACTGTGCATGGCCTGGAAGCAGGACAAATACAGCCAGCCTGGGCTGCATGACGCCTACCAGCGTCTCGACACCCTCCAGCTCGACGACGAACGGAAAGTGGTGCACGCCCTCATCCTGCGTGACCTGCGCCTGGGTGGGCATGGTCTCCATGGGACCGAACTCGTGCAACTACGCGAGACCGAGGCGGCGATCGCCCGGTTGCAAGACCAGTTCCTGGGCAACCTGGAAAAGGCACGTACTGCCTGGGACTACCTGATCACCGACGAGTCCGACCTGGCCGGCCTGCCGTCGACGCTGCGCGAGCGGCTGGCCGCCAATGCCCAAGCCCTTGGCGAACAGGGCTGGCGGCTCGACCTTGAGCAAGCGACGGTCGAGGCGCTGCTCGCCTGGGCCGACGATCGAAAACTGCGCGAAACGGTGTACCGCGCCTCGCGAAACCTGGCATCCGATCTGGGGCCGGACAGTGCGTTGGACAATGAGCCCGTACTGCGTGCGTTATTGCGCCTGCGTCACGAGCGGGCTCAATTGCTGGGACTGACCGATGCAGCGCAACTGGGCCTGGAAACCCGGGAGGCGCGCACGGCGGAGCAGGTCGAAGGGTTCATCGAAAACCTGATCGAGCAAAACCGCCCTCGCCTGCAAGACGATCTGCGGGTGATCGAGGCCCACGGCGAGCAGCTGGGAATCGCCCCGGTCGAGCCGTGGGACACGGCATACCTGGCGCGTCAGCTACGCCTGCAAGGCAGTGAGGAAATCGAGATGCGCATGCAGACGCTGTTCCCGTTGGACAGGGTCCTGACGGGTTTGTGGCAATTGCATGAGCGGCTGCTGGGTATTCGGATCTCGTCCTCTGCCGTGGTTGCCTGGCATCCGGATGTGCATGTTCTCGAGGTCAGCGAGGCGAGAGCGACCCTCGGTCATATCTACCTGGATATATATGCGCGCGCGGACAAGCTGCCTTGGCCGACCTGCTACCCCATGCGTCAGCGTCATGTCGATGCCGATGGGGTGGTCATATTGCCGGCCGTGCTGCTCTCCTGCTACGTCAAGCGAGTCGCGGGCCAGCCAGCGTCACTTTTGAGTCATGAGCAGCTGTGCCAGCTGTTCCACGAGTTCGGGCATGCCTTGAACCAGGTGCTGGTGACCAACCGGCACCGTCGGCTCAACCGGGTCGCCGATACATCGCTCGGCGCGGACCGTTGCGAGTTCGTTGGCAAGTTCATGGAACAGTGGTGCTGGTCGGCGTCCACCCTGCATGCCGTTGCACAGCCGGCGTCGGTGTCGTTGCCGCAGTTGCGCCAGTGGCTGGCGGCCAGGAGCCGCATGCAATCGGTGAGCGAGGCCGAACAACTGCGCAAGGGCTGGTTCGACTTCTTCGTACACCGTGACCCAGACGCCCGCCAGAACTTGCGCCAGTTGGCCGTCGCTGCCACTCGTCGTGTCGGGTTGCCCGAAGGGTTCGCCGAGGACCGTTTCGCCGAAACGTTCGACTACATGGTGACCGGCTACGAAGCCGGGTTCTACACCTATAAATGGGCGCAGACCCACGCGATCGATGCGTTCACCCGCTTCGAGGCAGCCGATGCCGATGAGGCCGCGTTGGGCCGAGCGGTGCGCCACGAGATCCTGGCCAAGGGCGGCTTGCGTGGTATGGGTGCCTCGTTCCTGGCTTTCGTAGGTCGGAACATGTCGCTGCAAGCCTATGCGCGTCGGCAGGGTTCTGCCTGACGGTAGTGGCAAAGGTTCGGTGCTTTGCGATACTGTACGTAAATACAGTATACGGGGCCGATCATGCAACCGACTTCCATCCGCGGTCGCGGTACCGCCAGCAATCCCCATAACCGCTTCGCGCCCAACCGCTCGGTGGTGGAGGACGACGGCTGGTACCAGGAAGTACCCCAAACCCAGGGCACCGAGGTGCGGGTCGAGATGGCCAAGACCATCATCGCCCGCAATACCTCGCCCGACTTGCCCTTCGACCGTTCGATCAACCCCTATCGGGGGTGCGAACATGGCTGTATCTATTGCTATGCGAGGCCTAGCCACGCCTATTGGGACATGTCGCCAGGCCTGGACTTCGAGACCAAGCTGATCGCCAAGACCAACGCTGCCGAGGTATTGGCCGAGCAGCTGAGCAAGCCCGGTTACGTCTGCGCGCCGATCAACCTCGGCGCCAACACCGACCCCTATCAGCCGATCGAGCGCGACCAGCGCCTGACCCGACAGTTGCTCGAAGTCCTGCTACGTTTTCGCCACCCGGTGACCATCGTCACCAAGGGATCGCTGGTACTGCGCGATCTTGACTTGCTGGCGGAGATGGCCGGTCAGCGGCTGGTGCGGGTGATGATCAGCCTGACCACCCTGGACGATGAACTCAAACGGGTGCTGGAGCCGCGTGCGGCCTCGCCCAAGGCCCGCTTGCGAGCGATCCGCGTGTTGCACGAAGCCGGCGTACCGGTGGGAGTACTGTGCTCGCCGATGATTCCGATGATCAACGACAGTGAGCTGGAGCATCTGCTTCAGGCCGCCAAGGAAGCTGGAGCCCAGAGCGCGGCCTACATGATGCTGCGTCTGCCGCTGGAAGTGGCGCCGCTGTTCGAGCAATGGTTGCAGGACCATTACCCGCAGCGGACAGCTCATGTGCTCAGCCTGATTCGCCAGAGCCGTGGTGGAGCGTTGTACGACAGCCGCTTTGGCGCACGCATGCGCGGCGAGGGTGTGTTTGCCGAGTTATTGGCCCAGCGCTTCGCCCGGGCCATGAAACGTCTGGCGTTCGCCGGACGGGAAGCGCAAGCGCTGGATTGCTCGGCGTTTTGCCCGCCAGGTGGACAAATGGCGTTGTTTTAGGCCGCTGTCCACAGTACGACTAATCCGACTCAATAATTACACTCATACCCCTAGCCATTTGATGCTTTTTTGCTATTATCTAGATCCCGCCTTCCTCATCTGGAACACCCGTTCTAGAGCCTTCGAATTAAGTTTCAGTTAAGTTTTCCCCGTTAGCGTAGGAACCCAGTCGACGAAGACTGTGATCAATGGCCTGTGCGTGTCATCTAACTCCCTGCATAGCCAGAATCTTTCCCCGGTAAAATGGATTTACCTACACACCGCCAAGAGGATGAATCATGCCCGTCAAGGACCCTTCCAAGGTCGTTCCGCAGGCCCCTGCCGAGAGCGCCGATGCCGCCCTCAAACACATCGTCGACGGCTTCCTGCGTTTTCACCATGACGTCTTCCCCGAACAGCAGGAGCTGTTCAAGAAGCTCGCCACGGCGCAAACGCCGCGTGCCATGTTCATTACCTGTGCCGACTCGCGCATCGTCCCCGAACTGATCACCCAGAGCTCGCCCGGCGACCTGTTCGTGACCCGCAACGTCGGTAACGTCGTACCGCCATATGGCCAGATGAACGGGGGTGTTTCCAGCGCCATCGAATACGCCGTACTGGCGTTGAAGGTGCATCACATCATCATCTGCGGTCACTCCGACTGCGGCGCGATGCGTGCAGTACTCAACCCGCACTCGCTGGACAAGATGCCGACCGTCGGTGCCTGGCTGCGCCACGCCGAGGTCGCCCGTACCGTGGTCGAGAACAACTGTTCCTGTGGCAGCGAGCACGAGACGATGCAGGTGCTGACCAAGGAAAACGTCATCGCCCAGCTGCATCACTTGCGCACTCACCCTTCGGTCGCCTCGCGCCTGGCGGCCGGTGAGTTGTACATCCACGGTTGGGTCTACGACATCGAGACCAGCCGAATCGAAGCCTACGACGCTGCCAGCGACAGCTTCATGCCCCTGGCCGCCGGCGAGCCGGTTCCCTGCGCCACTCCGAGAGGCCGCTACTAAGCGACCCGTCCACAGCTAGAGCCTTGATAGCCGGCTGCACCCCATAGGGGTGTGGCGCGGCCTTCGGCTGCCTTGAATTCCCTGACTGCCCTGCCGGCATTTTCGCTGGCGGCCAGCGCCTGCGCGTTCGTCAGGGACCCACGTGCCCACGACCAGCGGATTGGTCGTGCGACAGAGAAAGGAGAAATAGGGTGAACATTACACAGTTGAAAGCGGCCCTGCCGCGTGAGTTGCTAGCGTCGGTGGTGGTCTTTCTGGTCGCTCTACCCCTGTGCATGGGCATCGCCATCGCTTCCGGCATGCCGCCGGCCAAGGGCCTGATCACCGGCATCATCGGTGGCGTCGTGGTGGGCTTTCTGGCCGGTTCGCCGTTGCAGGTCAGCGGCCCCGCAGCGGGTCTGGCGGTGCTGGTGTTCGAGTTGGTGCGCCAGCACGGCATGGGCATGCTCGGGCCGATCCTGTTGCTGGCTGGGGTATTGCAACTGCTAGCCGGGCGCCTGCGCCTGGGCTGCTGGTTCCGGGTGACGGCGCCGGCAGTGGTGTACGGCATGCTTGCAGGCATCGGCATACTGATCGTGCTGTCTCAGGTGCATGTGATGTTCGACACGACGCCGCAGCCGTCCGGTATGCAGAACCTGCTGGAGTTTCCAGCCACCTTGATGGCGGCCTTGCCCCAGGAGGCTGCCGGTAATGGTTGGCAGGCGGGGGCACTGGGTCTGGGGACCATTGCCTTGATGTGGAGTTGGGAGCGTTGGCGTCCGCAGAAGCTGCGGTTCATCCCCGGCGCACTGCTCGGGGTCGCGACCATGACGATCATCAGCATGTGGCTGGCCCTGCCGGTCAATCGTGTGGTGGTGCCTGCCGACCTGTCCGAGGCCATCGACTGGATTCGCCCGGATGACTTGCTCAAGCTGGCCGACCCCACCCTGCTGGTCGCCGCGTTCGCCCTCGCCTTCATCGCCAGCGCCGAGACCTTGCTCTCCGCCGCTGCGGTCGATCGCATGCAAAGCGGCCAACGCTCGGACTTCGATCGCGAACTGTCGGCACAAGGTATCGGCAACATGCTCTGCGGTGTGTTGGGTGCCTTGCCCATGACAGGGGTGATCGTGCGCAGTTCGGCGAACGTCCAGGCCGGTGCGCAGACACGCGCTTCGGCGATCCTGCATGGCCTGTGGTTATTGGCCTTCGTCGTGGTGCTGAGCAGCGTGCTACAGCAGATCCCGGTGGCGAGCCTTGCGGGCGTGCTGGTGTACACCGGTATCAAGTTGGTGGACTTCAAGGCGTTCAGGGGCCTGGGCCGCTACGGGCGGATGCCGATGTTCACCTACGCGGCTACGGCCTTGGCGATCGTCTTCACCGACCTGCTGACCGGGGTGCTGTTGGGCTTCGCTTTGACCCTGCTGAAGCTGGCGTTCAAGGCCGCACGGTTGAAGATCAATCTGGTGAGCCTGGCCCAGCCTGGGCACATGGAGCTGCGCTTGAGCGGTGCAGCCACGTTCCTCAAGGTGCCGGCGTTGACCAAAGCATTGGAGGCCGTGCCTGCTGGCACGCATCTGCATGTGCCGTTGGCCAACCTTCGATACATGGATCACTCGGTGCTCGAGCTGCTCGAAGACTGGGCGCGGGCCCAGCGTCAACTGGGTGCGCGCCTGATCATCGAGCCACGCGGACTCAAGCGCCGGATCGAAGGGCGTTTGCGTACCGCGCCGGAGTGCTGATGTCTTGGATGTCCAGCCCGTGAGGGCTGGACATCGCTCAAGCGGTGGTCGGCACCAGTTTGCGACAGCTCTCTTTACGGCTGGGGTATTGCTCGCATTTGCGCAGCACCTGCTTTACCTGGTTATCGGCCTTGAGCTGACGGTTGGCCATGAGCTTTTCGGTGATGAACAGTTCTTCGGAGCCCAACGTGCGTTCGGCCTCTTCGATCATGGCCAAGGCTGCCTGAGGTTGGTTGTTTCTCAAGTGATGGCCGATTATCAGGTCATAGATCGATGGGCTGGCCAGTGACCAGTCCGTGATGGCCTGCAGGTCGGCCAGCGCGGCGCGGCTGTTGCCTTGCGCCGCATGCAGGCTGTAGGCGGCCCGGCGTATGCCAGGTTGGTCCGCGACCGGAGAAGACAAGGCCTGTGCGACAAACGCTGCGGCTTCTGGGAGTTTTTTCTGTTCCAGGGCGGTCGTTGCTGCATAGGCACTGCGATAGCCTTGCAACGAGCGTTGCACCTCTGCGTTGTCCCGAATCTTTGGCCAACTCCGCCTATCGACACGCGCTCGCGACTGCTGCTTGTATTCGCGTTGCAGATACTGGCGCAGCTCCTCATCCCGATGCATCGGTGACATGTGCGAGCGGCTCAAGTATTGGCCGGTGGAGGCGATGGCGGTTCCCAGACCTTGGTTGAGCAGCGTTTGCAGCTCGCGCGAAGTGCGGTTGATGTCGAACTGCTTCAGGGATTCAGTCACGGCGACCTGCCGCTGTTCCAGGAAACTGCTCAGCAGCGGTTTTTGCTTGCCTTGGAAATCGTTTAGGCGCTGCAAGCTCACACTGGAGGCCCTGGGTGCGTAGCCAGCGCTGACCATCAGGTCGGCCCCCAGCAAGTCGGCCTGATCTTCCTGGGTACGCCCCCATGCGGTGCTCCAGACATTGTCCGAGAAACTATTGGCCAATGCGGTATACAGGACGGTATTGCCGATGGTTTTCTGGGTGCGCAACGGGTCCTTGCTGTAGAACTTGCCAGTATCGCGGTTCAAGCCCGTGTCCTTGGCCATGGCTGCGATCACCACGGTACTGGCGACATTGGTCATCAGCGCCTTTTGCTGCTGGAAGGTTGCAAGGCGATCATGATGGCGCAGCAGTACATGGCTCATTTCATGGCCGAGCATGGCGGCGATCTCGTCTTCGCTCTCGACGTTGTCGAGCATGCCGAGGGGTACGTAGATATTGCCGTAGGGATCGGCCGAAGGGCCGAACGCGTAGCTGTCGATGATGCGTACCTGCAGGGCCGGGGCTTGCCCCGGCCATCCCTTGGCCAGTCGCGTGACGATGCCTTGCAGGTAGGTTTGCAGTTTGGGAATACGCACCAGGTTCTGTTGGCGTATCTCATCGGCAGGCAATGTCCGGCCATCGAAGCTCAGGCGAAGTTGGCCGGCATGCTGAGGGTCAAGGCGGTAGTATTGGCGCACCTGCTCCTGGTCCAAGTAGCGGCCATCCAAGCGCGATTGAGTGGATGGGCCGACCAGGTTCATGAGCGCGTCATTGGCCCCGCCTAAGGTCTGGCAGCCGCTCAACGAAATCGTTAGGGCTGCTGCCAATGAGACGATAAGGGCTTTGTCCTTTGTCATTTTTCACACCCGGCACCGAATCCGATGGTCGAATTATTCTGATGATCTTCGGCCATGCTCCTGGTCAGCTTCTGGCACGGTAGTTTGACGACGTTCAGTGGTGGGGCGACGCGCACGCTCATGGTGTCTAGCCAAACTTTCTCGCCGGCCAAGTCGACCTGTACCAGGTCCAGATCCTTGTTGTACTGCAGCACCTGCACGGCTTGTTTCGGCAGGCTGGCCCGCGCGACGTCGCGCAGTGACTTGCCTTGCTCGTCAAGGATTGGTAGCGGATCTTCTAGAAAAGCCTCGACCATTGGCGTGGCGAACAGGTTTTGGCTCAACAGCGCGGCGAACAGGAAAAGGGCGGTCTTTCTCATCTCTGGGCTCCATGAGTAGCAAAATCCAAACGGCTCCGCGCCTTGCCGTCGAGCAGGGCTTGAATCCGGGTACTGAACAACGTCAGGGAAAGCAACAGCAGGCCTAGCACGTTGGCGGGCGTGTAGTTGCATCGCCAAAGGATTACGCTCAGGCCGCCTAGTAGCATCATGACCAGCCCCCAGGCCATCACCGGGCCGATCCTCAAGTGTGCGCGCTGGCCGCTGAAAGCAGATGAGAACAAGGGGGCTTCGAGTGTCCCTTTGAGGTAGGTGAGCAGGGCCAGCAGTAGCAGCTCGATCGCATCGATGACGTCGATGGAGACATTGCGTAGCAGGTCGAGCTCGGCCAATGTCGGTGTGGACCGGTAGTAATTCATGCCCCAATTGATGAGGTTATCCAGGGCCATTGCGTGCAAGTAGACCCCGGGAACCTTGCCGTGCAGCGGTGACTGCGTGACATCACCAGTCCCTGCGATACGCGCGCCGACCAGCACCATCTTGCCTCGCAGTAATTGCCGCAGCAGGGCCTGCTGTTCCGGGTCAGTTACCTCCAAGTCAGCGGCCGAAAGGGTCAGCGTATAGGCACAGTTGGCTTGGGCGTCGTTGCCGAGCTTCCAGAAAATGGCCTGGAGCAGCTGGTCGAAAAGGCCTGGCACATGGCAGTCGCTGATGTCGGAAACCTTGGCCTGCAGAGGCGATTGGTGCACCCCCCATTGTACGGTCATGGGCCGGAGCCGGATGGCTTCGTCGGCACTGGTGGGCAGCCCGGTGCAGGTATGGCTGAGGCAATAGCGGCGGTACATCGCCAGTGCCGGCGTCTCCAGTGCGCCGAGCTCGGTTGGCACGGCGAGGGGATACTGAGCGCCATATCCGCTCCAACTGACCAAGGCTGGTGTGCTGGCCTTGGCCAGCTGCGGCAAGGTGTTGGCGCCATCTGGGGTGCCACGCTCGACGCCGGTATTGGCTACCAGCAACGCAATGCCCTGCTGCTGGTAGCGTTCGAAGACATTGGCCAAGACCTGACTTTCCATCCGTGGATGCTGGCCGGGCACAACTCGGGAATGGTCATGGCTGTACAACAGGTCGATGAAAACAGCCTCTGGCCTGTAGGCGAGCAGACGTTTGAACAGCCGGCTCTGTTCGGTGTAGGGCAAGGGCCAATAGGTATCGTTGCGCAGCAGATAGTCGTCGTCGATCAATACGACCACGACTTGGCGTTGCCCGTCGTCGGCATAGCTGTTGGCCAACAGCCGGTTCAACCAGCGCGACGATGCATCGTCCGTGGAACTGGCGAGCCCTAAGGGGTCGAGCAGTGCGATCGCGACCAGGGAAAGGCCAAACACCAATTGGCGCAAGGAAAAGCGCGGGAACCTGAGCATCCATGCCTCGAATCAAGTGACGAGGCATTTTGCCACTATTGGTTGCTCCTTCGAAACCCCAGCTATTTCAACCTGCCCATCGCCCAATGGTAATGGGCAGGTTCCCTTAGCAAGGCTGCCCCAGCTCCACCCCCAATTGCCGTGACAGACACGGCCAGCGCTTCCAGGCAGTGCCTGTCTCCGGGCTGCTCAATTTTTCGCGATAGGCCTCTACCGACTCGCTGGCGAAGCTTTCGTCATCGAGCATCTCATCCACCGAGTGGTGCACCACTTCGTCGAGCTGGTTGGCGAACGTCTCGCCGATCAACTGGTGGGCGATCAGGTTGGCTACCGTGGTGTCCACCGGAATCAGCGGCTGGTCGAAATGGCGGATGTACAGGTCGTTGACCTCTTCTACCAGGCGATGGGCCAGGTACGCTTCATCCAGCAGGCAGTCGAGGCCGACCTTGTCTTTCATGACCTCCGGCGGCTGCAGGAAGTAGGCTTCGGCAATCTTCAGCACCGGCTTGATCTGCGACTCGATCCCGGCTTCTCGGGCAACCGAATTGGCGGCCTCCAGCAGCTCCGGCACTTGTTCCACATAAGCGCTGACGAAGCGTGACAAGGTTCCCTGGGCGTCCTGCTCGGGCAGATGAATCGAAGGATGCAGATGCGGCAGTTGCAGTGCCAGCCGCTGGGCCAACTGGCCGGTGTCTGCCTCGTTTTGATGGGCTTTTTGAATCTGCTCGCGTACAGCAGCGATGTTCATGACAACTCCAGGGACATTACGTTTCAAACGGAAGACACTAAATTAGCTCGGTATACAGCATACCTAAGACCTATTTGTTATAACCTGCGCAAACGTGTGCGCTTCTGAGCATAAAGAGTTGCTATTATTTTGCCATAACCGCTCTATCTCGGCGTTCTTCCTGAAATTCTCAATTGCGTGAAGATCATTTCATCCCCGTCATTGCGACGCAGGGGTCCCTGGCTATACTCCGGTTGAACGTGATTCGTTGATGAGGCCCGACTGCTTTATGCAGGGGCTCGGTCGTCGAAGCCAGGCAGTCTTGACCGCCGTCCCCCCCTTGCCGCAGGCCACGCCTCCGGGACAACAAGAACGATAAGGGGAACCCGCAATGATGCGACATCCACATGTCTGGATGGGCCTCCTGTTGTGGACGGTTTTCGACCAGGCCAACGCCGCCTGGACCGTGAACATGGCGCCTGGGGCCACGGAAGTCTCCAACGCCGTCTTCGACCTGCACATGACCATTTTCTGGATCTGCGTGATCATCGGCATCGTGGTGTTCGGTGCGATGTTTTGGTCGATGGTGCTGCACCGTCGCTCCACCGGCCAGCAGGCTGCGCACTTCCATGAGCACACCTGGGTCGAGATCCTCTGGACCGTCGTACCTTTCCTGATCCTCGTAGCCATGGCGATCCCCGCCACCAAGACCCTGATCGACATTTACGATGCCAGCGACTCGGACATCGATATCCAGGTCACCGGCTATCAGTGGAAGTGGCACTACAAGTACCTGGGTCAGGACGTGGAGTTCTTCAGCAACCTGGCCACCCCCGCCGAGCAGATCCACAACCAGACGCCCAAGGACGAGCACTACCTGCTGGAGGTCGACCAGCCGCTGGTGCTGCCGGTGGGCGCCAAGGTGAGGTTTCTGGTGACTGCGGCGGATGTCATCCACTCCTGGTGGGTGCCGGCCTTCGCGGTCAAGCGTGACGCCATCCCAGGCTTCGTCAACGAGGCCTGGACGCGCATCGAGAAGCCGGGCATCTACCGTGGTCAGTGCACCGAGCTGTGTGGCAAGGACCATGGCTTCATGCCGGTGGTGGTCGAGGTCAAGTCCAAGGCCGACTACGACACCTGGCTCGCCGAACGCAAGGCCGAGGCCGCTCAGCTCAAGGAGCTGACCAGCAAGGAATGGACACTCGAGGAACTGGTCGCGCGTGGGGACAAGGTCTATCACACCACCTGTGTCGCTTGCCACCAGGCCGAAGGCCAGGGCTTGCCGCCGATGTTCCCGGCGCTCAAGGGCTCGAAAGTCGCCACCGGGCCCAAGGAGGAGCACCTGAGCGTGGTCTTCCATGGTCGCCAGGGCACGGCGATGGCGGCCTTCGGCAAGCAGCTCTCGGAAGTCGACATCGCCGCGGTGGTCACCTACGAGCGCAACGCCTGGGGCAACGACAAGGGCGACATGGTCACGCCGAAGGACGTGCTCGCGCTCAAACAGGCCGAAGCGAAATGAAGCGGGTTACTCGCGGCAATCAACGGATTGCAGGAGACAGGACATGAGTGCAGTGATCGACGACCACGCCCACGGCCATGAGCACGCCCATGGCCCGGCCAAGGGCCTGATGCGCTGGGTGCTGACCACCAACCACAAGGACATCGGCACGATGTACCTGTGGTTCAGCTTCACCATGTTCCTGCTGGGCGGCTCGTTCGCCATGGTGATCCGTGCCGAGCTGTTCCAACCCGGCCTGCAGATCGTCGAGCCTGCCTTCTTCAACCAGATGACAACCATGCACGGGCTGATCATGGTGTTCGGCGCAGTGATGCCGGCCTTCGTCGGCCTGGCCAACTGGATGATCCCACTGATGATCGGCGCCCCCGACATGGCCCTGCCGCGGATGAACAACTTCAGCTTCTGGCTGCTGCCGGCGGCGTTCCTGTTGCTGGTGTCGACCCTGTTCAGCCCTGGGGGTGGGCCGAACTTCGGCTGGACCTTCTATGCACCGCTGTCGACCACCTATGCACCGGCCAGCGTGACCTTCTTCATCTTCGCCATTCACTTGATGGGTATCAGCTCGATCATGGGCGCGATCAACGTGATCGCCACCATCCTCAACTTGCGGGCGCCGGGAATGACCCTGATGAAGATGCCGCTGTTCGTCTGGACCTGGCTTATCACTGCCTTCCTGCTGATAGCGGTGATGCCGGTGCTGGCCGGTGTGGTGACGATGATGCTGATGGACATTCACT
The DNA here is from genome assembly GCF_025377065.1 of Pseudomonas sp. HD6422. Lineage (NCBI taxonomy): Bacteria > Pseudomonadati > Pseudomonadota > Gammaproteobacteria > Pseudomonadales > Pseudomonadaceae > Pseudomonas > Pseudomonas sp. HD6422. The sequence goes on from NZ_JAHWIW010000012.1 coordinate 88,230, forward strand.
TCGGCACCAGCTTCTTCAGCGCCGCCGGCGGTGGCGACCCGGTACTGTTCCAGCACGTGTTCTGGTTCTTCGGCCATCCCGAGGTGTACATCATGATCCTGCCGGCGTTCGGCGCGGTCAGCTCGATCATTCCGGCGTTCTCGCGCAAACCGCTGTTCGGCTACACCTCGATGGTCTATGCCACGGGGGCGATCGCCTTCCTGTCGTTCATCGTCTGGGCGCACCATATGTTCGTGGTCGGGATCCCTGTGGTCGGCGAACTGTTCTTCATGTACGCCACCATGCTTATCGCCGTTCCCACCGGGGTGAAGGTATTCAACTGGGTGAGCACCATGTGGGAAGGCTCGCTCTCCTTCGAGACGCCGATGCTGTTCGCCATCGCCTTCGTCATCCTGTTCACCATTGGCGGCTTTTCCGGGCTGATGCTGGCCATTGCTCCGGCCGACTTCCAGTACCACGATACCTACTTCGTGGTGGCGCATTTCCACTACGTGCTGGTGCCTGGCGCGATCTTCGGCATCTTTGCCTCCGCTTACTACTGGTTGCCGAAATGGACCGGCCACATGTACGACGAAACCCTGGGCAAGTTGCACTTCTGGCTCTCGTTCATCGGCATGAACATGGCCTTCTTCCCCATGCACTTCGTCGGCCTGGCCGGCATGCCGAGGCGGATCCCCGACTACAACCTGCAGTTCGCCGACTTCAACATGGTGTCGTCGATCGGAGCCTTCCTGTTCGGTGCCACGCAGATCTTCTTCCTGTTCATCGTTATCAAGTGCATTCGCGGCGGCGCACCGGCCCCGGCCAAGCCATGGGATGGCGCCGAAGGCCTGGAGTGGACCATTCCTTCGCCTGCGCCCTATCACACCTTCCAGACACCCCCGGAAGTCAAATAGGAAACCGCCATGTCCGGCTTGCCGATCAAACGCCTGGTCCTGCGCCTGCTGATGCTGACGGTGGTGATGTTCGCCTTCGGCTTCGCCCTGGTGCCGATCTATGACGTGATGTGCAAAGCCTTCGGCATCAACGGCAAGACCGGTGGGCAGTACGAAGGCAGCCAGGTCAGCGACTCGTCCCGCTCGGTGCGCGTGCAGTTCATGTCGACCAATGCCAGCGACATGGTCTGGGATTTCTATTCCACCGCCGACCAGCTCGAGGTCAACCCGGGTGCGGTCAACCAGATGATCTTCATCGCCCACAACCCCACCGACCGGCCGATGAGCGCGCAAGCCATCCCGAGCATCACCCCTGCCGAGGCGGCGGCGTATTTCCACAAGACCGAGTGCTTCTGCTTTACCCAGCAGGTGCTGCAGCCCGGCGAACGCATCGAGATGCCGGTGCGCTTCATCGTCGACCGCGATCTACCGGCCAACGTGAAGCACCTGACACTGGCTTACACCTTGTTCGACATCACTGCGCGTCATCCGCCGGTGGCCCACGCCACGGCAGCCAACGCCCAGGGCGCCCGCTGAGGGAAGGAGAACAGCAATGGCAAGTCATGATCACTACTACGTGCCGGCGCAGAGCAAGTGGCCGATCATCGCCACTCTGGGCATGTTCATCACGGTGTTCGGTCTGGGTACCTGGTTCAACGACCTCAAGGCCGGCCACGCGGACTCCCATGGGCCGTTGATCTTCTTCATCGGTGCGGTGTTCCTGGCCTACATGCTGTTCGGCTGGTTCGGCGCGGTGGTCAAGGAAAGCCGCGCCGGGTTGTACAGTCCGCAGCTCGACCGCTCGTTCCGCTGGGGCATGAGCTGGTTCATCTTTTCCGAGGTGATGTTCTTCCTGGCCTTCTTCGGCGCGCTGTTCTATGTGCGGGTGCTCGCCGGGCCCTGGTTGGGTGGCGAGGGGCACAAGGGCATCGCTCATATGCTATGGCCGAGCTTCGAGTTCGCCTGGCCGCTGCTGCACACCCCCGACCCGACGTTGTTCCCGCCGCCCAAGGAAGTGATCGATCCCTGGCACCTGCCGCTGATCAACACCATCTTGCTGGTGAGCTCCAGCGTCACCATCACCATCGCCCACCACGCCTTGCGTCGCGATCACCGTGGCGCGCTGAAGCTGTGGTTGGGGCTGACTATCGTCCTGGGTGCCAGCTTCATCGCCCTGCAGGCCTACGAATACCACGAGGCGTACACCAAGCTGGGGCTGACGCTAGGCTCGGGGATCTACGGTGCGACCTTCTTCATGCTCACCGGCTTCCATGGGGCCCATGTGACCCTGGGCACGATCATCCTGTTCGTCATGTTCGTGCGCATCCTGCGCGGACACTTCAACCCCGACAAGCACTTCGGCTTCGAGGCGGCCAGCTGGTACTGGCACTTTGTCGATGTGGTGTGGGTGGGGTTGTTCATCTTCGTGTATGTGCTTTAGCGCCTCAGAACGGGGCGTGTGACACCAGCTGACCGCTGATGAAGCCCCAGGCCACCAGGCCGATGGTTACGGCGGCCAGGGCCACGCGCACGGTCAGGGCCTTGAGCAGCCGGGTAGAGTGGTCGTCGTCCTTGACCAGGAACACCAGGCCACTGAACAGGCTGGCAATCGTGGCCAACAGCATCAGGACAATCGCGGCCTTGAGCATGGCGCTTCTCCAGGGGGATGCGGTGATGTGGATAAGTATAGCGATCGACCGGGCGAGACTCCGATGAGGCCGTTTCGTCCGGGCTGGATCCCCACCCTGGTCGTGCTCGCGCTGCTGCCGGGCCTGATCGCCCTAGGCTGCTGGCAGCTCGGTCGGGCTGAGGAAAAGCGTGCCTTGCTGGCCTCCTACGCCGAGCGGCAGCTCGAAGCCCCCGTGGTCACAGGCCAACTGCAGCAGGATGAGGACAATGCCTATCGCCGGGTGCACCTGTATGGCCGGTTCGATGCCGAACACAGCTTGTTGCTGGACAACCGCATGCGTGATGGCCAGGCCGGTGTCGAGCTGTTGCAGCCATTCCATGACCAGGCCAACGGCCTGTGGCTGCTGGTGAATCGTGGCTGGCTGCCCTGGCCCGACCGCCGCGTACCGGTGCGCTTCACTACCCCGGATTCGCCATTGGCGCTGGAGGCCTCGGTGTACGTGGCGCCCGGTTCCACCTTCCAACTGCACCCGGACCCGGTCGACGGCCAGTGGCCGCACCTGCTGACGGCCGTCGACCCGCAGCAACTGTGGCAACAGCTGGGGCGTGAGGGCTTTAACCATGAGTTGCGTCTGGAACCGGGTCCGGCCAGCTATCGCCTGGATTGGCCGGTAGTGGCCATGGGGCCGGAAAAACACCAGGGATACGCCGTGCAGTGGTTTGCCTTGGCCAGCGCCCTGGTACTGCTCTACCTCTACTTCGGCTGGCATCACAAGAAGGAGAAAGCCCATGGCCGCCGCCACTCCGCTGGACCTGCCTGAACGCAGCAAACCCAGAGCCCGCGGGCGTTTGCAGCTTATTCTGATTCTCCTGGTAGTGCTCGGGCCGATGGTCCTGGCCACTTGCATGTACAAGCTCAAGTTCTGGGTCCCGGAAGGGCGCAGCTACCACGGCGCGATGATCGGCACTGGCCAGACCCGTGCGGATATCGGCATTGCCGGCGAGGACTCACGCTGGCAATTGCTGGTCAGCGCGCCGCAGGCCTGCGCCGAGGATTGCCAGCGCTTGGTCTACCTGGCGCGGCAGATCCAAGTCGGACTAGGTCGCGACGCCAGCCGTGCCAGCCATGCCCTGGCGGCGGCTCAGCCGTTGGACGCTGCCTACCAGGCAGTGCTCGGCCGCGAATACCCGCAACTGCAGCGGTATTCCCTGGATGCCTCGCACTACCTGCAAAAGGTCGGCGATGCGGGCCCGCAACTGTGGATCGTCGACCCGCACGGCAACCTGGTGCTGCGCTACGACGGCAAGGTCAACGGTAAGCATGTGCTCGATGACCTGCGCCATCTGCTCAAGCTGTCCAACATCGGCTAGGAGCCTGCCATGGCCAGACCCGGATTTCGCCTCGCTGTGTTCGCCACCTTGCTGGCACTGCTGGTCGTCCTGCTCGGTGCCTATACCCGACTGACCCATGCCGGCCTTGGCTGCCCCGACTGGCCGGGTTGCTATGGCTTCATCGGCGTGCCCAAGGGCGAAGCGCAGTTGGCCCACGCCGAGCTGCACTTTCCCGATCATCCGGTGGAAGCGGCCAAGGGCTGGGCGGAGATGGTCCACCGCTATTTCGCCGGGACCCTGGCCCTGGTCATCGCCGGCCTGGCCCTGCAGGCGGTGCGTCGCCATGCCCGCGACGGGCAGCCCTATCGCCTACCGCTGCTGTTGCTGGGCGTGGTGCTGGCCCAGGCGGCCTTTGGCATGTGGACGGTGACGTTGAAACTGTGGCCGCAGGTGGTCACTGCCCATCTGTTGGGCGGCTTCACCACCTTGAGCTTGCTGTTCCTCTTGTCGCTGCGCTTGTCCCGGGCCTTCGCGCCCTTGCCGAAGCTGCCGCTGAGTTTGCGTCGGGTGGCCGCGCTGGCGTTGCTGGTGGTGATCGGCCAGATCGCCCTGGGCGGTTGGGTCAGCGCCAACTACGCAGCGGTCGCCTGCATCGACTTGCCCACCTGCCACGGCCAGTGGTGGCCGGCGGCAGACTTCAGCAACGGCTTTCATCTGACCCAGCACGTCGGCCCCAATTACCTCGGCGGGCAACTGGACAGCGATGCGCGTACCGCTATCCACATCAGCCACCGCCTGGGCGCTGTGCTGGTGACCGTGGTACTGCTGACGCTGAGCTGGAAGCTGTATCGCTGTGGCCTGGCCGGCCTGGCCCGCTGTGTCTTGCTGGCGCTGGCGCTGCAGGTGGGTCTGGGCATCAGCAACGTCGTATTGCACCTGCCACTGGCCGTAGCCGTGGCGCACAACGCAGGGGGCGCATTGTTGTTGCTGTGCATGGTGCTGGTGAACTACCGCATTCGCGTGGCCGACAAGGTGCGTGTCGGCCATGGTTGGCGGCTGACGCCGGTAGCCGGTATTGGTGTGGCCCAACCCATGAGAAACGATACATGGCGACGCTTCTAAACGCCCGGCGAGCAGGGTGGCGCGACTATCTGGAGCTGACCAAGCCCAAGGTGGTGGTGCTGATGCTGATCACTTCGCTGGTCGGCATGTTGCTGGCCAGTCGTGTCGAAGTGAACTGGAGCATATTGCTGTTCGGCAACCTGGGCATCGCCCTGTGTGCCGGCAGTGCGGCGGCGGTCAACCATATCCTGGATCGGCGGATCGATGCGCTGATGGCGCGCACCGACAAGCGTCCGCTGGCCCAGGGCCGGGTCGAGCCGCTGCCGGCGTTGTTGTTCGCCCTGGCTTTGGCGCTGCTCGGCATGGCCTTGCTGCTGGTGTTCACCAATGCCCTCACCGCCTGGCTTACCCTGGCTTCCCTGCTCGGCTATGCGCTGCTCTACACCGGCTATCTCAAGCGGGCCACGCCACAGAACATCGTCATCGGTGGACTGGCCGGCGCAGCCCCGCCGCTGTTGGGCTGGGTAGCGGTCAGTGGCCAGGTCAGCGCTGAGCCACTGCTGTTGGTACTGATCATTTTCGCCTGGACGCCCCCGCACTTCTGGGCCTTGGCCATCCACCGCAAGGAGGAATATGCCAAGGTCGATATTCCGATGCTGCCGGTCACCCATGGCGAGGCCTACACCAAGCTGCACATCTTGCTGTACAGCCTGATATTGCTGGCCGTGAGCCTGCTGCCGTACGTCATTCACATGAGTGGGCCGGTGTACCTGGTCTGTGCCTTGGCTTTGGGCCTGCGCTTCCTGCACTGGGCCTGGGTGTTGTACCGTGGCAGCCGGCCGCATGCGGCGATCGGCACCTTCAAGTACTCTATCGGCTACCTGTTCGCGCTGTTCACCGCGTTGCTCGTTGATCACTACCTGTTGCTGAGCCTATGACCCGAACCCAGAAAACCGTCTTCATCCTCGTTGCCCTGGTCGCGCTGATCATCGGCCTGACCGTCAACAAGGTGCTCAACGAACGCAGCCAGCCGAACCCCGCCGAACTGATCGATGCCGGCATCATTCTGCTGCCCCAGAGCCGTGCGGTAGCCGATGTGACCATGACCGACCAGAACGGCCAGCCGGTGCAGCTGGACGACCTCAAGGGCAAGTGGTCGTTGCTGTTCTTCGGCTACACCTACTGCCCGGACATCTGCCCCACTACCCTGGCCCAGTTGCGTCAGGTCAAGAGCGAATTGCCCAAGGAAGCCGTGGACCGCCTGCAGGTGGTGCTGGTGAGCGTCGACCCCAATCGCGACACGCCCAACCAGCTCAAGCAGTACCTGGGCTACTTCGACAAGGACTTCGTCGGCCTGGCGGGATCGATCGAGGATACCCAGAAGCTCGCCAATGCCTTGAGCATTCCTTTCATTCCGGCTGATACCAGCAAGCCAGGCTACACGGTTGACCACAGCGGCAACCTGGCGATCGTCGGCCCCGATGGGCGTCAGCGTGGCTTCATCCGTGCGCCGTTCAACAACCAGAAGCTGGTGGCGCAGTTGCCGGGACTGGTCAAGCGCGACTGAACCTGACCGCGGCTTTGGTTCCACTTGCGTGTCGGTTAGGATGACCGACCGAAGCATTGGCATGGAGAGCCTGATATGACGTCGCGCGATACGCGCATTCTTGGTTGGCGGCTGGTGGTACTGCCGCTGCTGTTGCTGGCCCTGGCCGTCTGGCAAGGTCAGCGTGCCGATGAACACCGCACCTTGTTGCTGGAGGATCGCGGCCAGTTGCATGGGTTCATCGCCGAGGTCGAGCGCATGCAGCGCGACCGCGATCACCGCGATGTGCAGTTCAATGGTCGCTCGGTGAACCCCTACCTGGCCAATAGTCTGGCGGTGCTGAGCCTCAATGAGGTGGAGCGTGAGCTGACCTTTGCGCGCATCGGCACCGTGCTGGCCCACGGCGCACTGCCTCTGGCAGCCCTGCTGGTGCTGCTTGGCGTAAGCGCTTTGCTGACGCTGCGCTGGGCCGGCAGGGCGGCGCTGGCCTCAAGGGATCGGCTGGTGCGCTTGTTCCACCGGGTGCGGCAGCTGTTGCCGCTGGTGTTGGCCGCGCTGATGGTACTGCTGACCCTGACCGCTGTGCTGGAAATCGCTTATGAGGCGCTGTGGTTGTTCGCGCTCAAACAGACCTCGGCCGGAGTGCTCAAGCTGCAACTGCTGGTAGGGTTCCTGATCCTGGCCATGCTCTGGCCGCTGTACCGGTTGCCTGGCCATCTGAAAAGCATGCTGCAACTGTTCAACCCCGAACCCCATGACATCTTCGGCACGCCGCTGACCGAGCAACAGGCGCCTGCCCTGTGGGCCAGGGTGCGGTCGTTGGCGCAGCGGCTCGATGCGCTGGAGCCGGACAACATCGTGGTCGGCTGCCTCGAAGGTTTTTACGTGACCTCCGCGGAGGTCTTGCTGCAGCCTGACGAACGTCGCCTGCACGGGCGTACGCTGTACCTGCCGCTGCCGTTGCTGGCGGTACTCAGCCGCAGCGAAAGCGATGCGGTGATCGCCCATGAACTGGCGCATTTCTCAGGCGAGGACACCGCCTACAGCATGCGTTTCGCTCCCATCTACCAAGGGGTATGGCGCAGCATCGGGGTGCTCGGCGAGCATATGGAGGCAGGCTTTCTACGGGGCTTGCTGACCCTGCCGGCCTTCGCCCTGGCGGTGTATTCGATGCAGCGGTTCGACCATGCCGTGAGCCACTGGAGCCGCGAACGCGAACTGCTGGCCGATGCCGCGGGCGCACGGATTGGCGGGCCGCAGGCAGTGGTGGATTCGCTGGTGCGCATCGGCGCGCTGGAGCCGCTGATCGATCAGCACCACGCGCACTTGTGCAGCCAGCCGGAACAGTGGCCGCAGGACCTGTTGGGTGCTGTGCTGGCCCATCTGGCGCAGCAACCGGTCGTGTTGCCAGACAACGAACTGGCGGAGCAACTGCCCCACCCGACCGATACCCATCCGCCGACCCTGCAGCGCATCCAGGCGCTTGGCATGTCGGTCGAGGATGCGCGCCATGGTCAGGCGTTGCGCCCGGTGTCGGTGGACCAGGCCCTGGCCCGCCTGGCCGAGGACGTGCCCGAGGTGTCAGTGCTGTCGCGACAACTGACGTCGGCGCTCGGCGGCTACCTGTCGCGTCAGCGCGAGGAAATGCGTCGCGAGTTGGAGGAGCGTGCCCAGGCGGTGCCGAGCGAAAGCATCGTCCATGAAGGCGCACAGCTGCGCGGACGGTTTCTGCTGGTCGTGGCGGTAGGCTGCATGATCGCGGCGCTGTGGTTGGTGCTGGGGGTGAATGTGCACGGTGCAAAGCCCGGGCTGATCACCTTCTTCCGGGTGCTGGCAGTGGGCATCGCCGCAACCGGGGTGATGCTCGGCGTGTTCGGCTGGCGCTTCGTCAAGCGTGCTGCCATTCCCGCGCTGATCCTGACCCGAGACACGGTACGCTTCGCCAATGCCCCGCAAGCGATCCCGCTGCATTGCTTCGATCAATACATGATCAAGGTTTCGCCTGGCTTGGCGGTGGTGTTGCAGCTGGCCGAGGATGCACCCTTGCCGGTGTTCCACAAGCGCAGGTTCTGGGAGCCCGATGCCACGTTCGATGCGCGGACCCGGCGGGTCACGTTGGCCCTGGGGCGTTGGAGCGTGGACGGCAAGGCGCTGAGTGGTGGCGAGCTGTCGTTGCTGGTGGGGCGCTACCTGGAGGGCGGTCACGCACGGCAGGCGCTGCAGGCGTTGGAAGGAGAGTCGGTGGGCGACGCCCGATAGGAGGAGTGGATTCATCGCCGGCTTGCCGGCGATGAAGTCAGCGATAGCTAGCGGCTCAGAAGCTCGGTACCACTGCGCCTTTGTACTTATCCTGGATGAATTGCTTCAACTCGGGCGAGTGCAGCGCTGCCTTGAGCTTGCTCATGGCATCGGAGTTGATGTTGTCCGGACGCGCCACCAGGATGTTGACGTATGGCGAGTCGCTACCCTCGATGACCAGGGCGTCTTTCTCTGGATTCAGCTTGGCTTCCAGCGCGTAGTTGGTGTTGATCAGCGCCAGGTCGACCTGGGTCAATACACGCGGGATGGTCGCGGCTTCCAGCTCGCGGAACTTGAGCTTCTTGTCGTTGCCGGTGATGTCTTTCACGGTGGACAGGATGTTCTTGTTGTCCTTGAGAGTGATCAGACCTGCCTTGTCCAGGAGCAACAAGGCACGGCCGCCGTTGGTCGCGTCGTTGGGGATGACCACGGTGGCACCGTCCGGCAACTCGTCGAGCTTCTTGTGCTGGCTGGAGTAGGCACCCAGCGGCTCCAGGTGCACGCCGACCACGCTCACCAGGTCGGTGCCCTTGGCCTTGTTGAATTCATCGAGGTATGGCTGGTGCTGGAAGAAGTTGGCATCCAGGCGCTTCTCGGCCACCTGTACGTTGGGTTGGATGTAGTCGGTGAATTCCTTGACCTTCAGCTCCACGCCTTGCTTTTCAAGCTGCGGTTTGACGAAGTTGAGGATCTCGGCGTGGGGTACCGGTGTGGCGGCGACGGTCAGGGTTTCGGCGTGGGCCGAGAAGGCCGCGACAGCGGCGACGACAGCAAGCAGCTTCTTCATTGATCACTCCTTGTGAGGGCCGCGACGGCCCCCGAGCGGGCCGGCCGGGCCGACCCCATTGGGGTTATTTACGGGAAAAATGCACGACCAGTTTGTCGCCCACGCTTTGCAGGACTTGAACCAGGATCAGCAACAACACCACGGTGACGATCATCACGTCGGTCTGGAAGCGCTGGTAGCCAAAGCGGATCGCCAGGTCGCCGAGGCCACCGGCACCGACCACGCCGGCCATGGCAGTGTAAGACACCAGGGTGATGGCGGTGACGGTGATGGCCGCGAAGATGCCTGGGCGAGCTTCCGGCAGCAGCGCGTTGGTGATGATCTGGCGAGTGGTGGCGCCCATCGACTGGGTCGCTTCGATGATGCCGCGGTCCACTTCCCGCAGGGCGGTTTCGACCAGGCGAGCGAAGAACGGCGTGGCCCCCACCACCAAGGGTGGAATGGCGCCGGCGACGCCCAGGGAGGTGCCAGTGATCAGTACGGTGACCGGGATCATCACGATCAGCAGGATGATGAACGGCAGCGAACGCAGGATGTTGACCACCAGCGACAGCAACGCATACACGCCCTTCTGCTCGAACATCTGCCGAGGGCCGCAGAGGAACAGCAGCACGCCCAGCGGCAGGCCCAACAGCACGGTGAAGAACAGCGAGCCGAACAGCATGATCAGGGTATCGACGGTGGCCAGCCAGATTTCGGCCCAGTCGACGTTGGCGAAGAAATTCAGGGCGTCCATCAACGCAGTACCTCCATATGTACGTCAGCTGCCGTGAAGCGGGCGAAGGCCGCCTCCATGTCGCCGCCGGTGACGGCCAGGGTCAGCTGCCCATAGGGCACGTCCTTGATGCGATCGATGCGCCCGGCAAGGATGCTGTAGTCCACGCCGGTCTCACGGGCGACGGTGCCCAGCAGTGGCGCGTAGGTCGCATCACCCTGGAAGGTCAGGCGCACGATGCGGCCCGGTACATGGGCGAAGTCATCACGCTGTTCGCCCTCGTCGACCTGCTCGTCTTCCTGCACGAAGCGTTTGGTGGTTGGGTGCTGGGGGTGCAGGAACACCTCGGCCACCGAGCCCTGCTCGACGATCTGGCCGGCATCCATCACCGCCACGCGGTCGCAGACCCGACGAATCACGTCCATTTCATGGGTGATCAGCACGATGGTCAGCTTCAGCTCACGATTGATCTCGGCCAGCAGTTGCAGCACCGAAGCGGTGGTCTGCGGGTCGAGGGCACTGGTGGCCTCGTCGCACAGCAGGATCTTCGGGTTGGTGGACAGGGCGCGGGCAATGCCGACGCGCTGTTTCTGGCCGCCGGACAGCTGCGCCGGGTACTTCCTGGCGTGGTCGGACAGACCGACACGGGCCAGCAACTCGGTGACGCGCTTGTCGATGTCGCTGCGCGACAGCTCGCCGGCCAGAGTCAACGGCAATGCCACGTTGTCGGCAACGGTCTTGGAAGCCAGCAGGTTGAAGTGCTGGAAGATCATCCCGACCTGCTGGCGCAGGCTGCGCAGTTGGGCGGCGTTGAACGCCGTGACGTCCTCGCCGTCGATGATGATCTTGCCACCGGAGGGCTCCTCCAGGCGGTTGATCAGGCGCAGCATGGTGCTCTTGCCGGCGCCGGAATGGCCGATCAGGCCGAACACCTGGCCATCTTCGATGGCCAGGCTGGTCGGATGGAGAGCGGGGATTTCCCTACCGGCGACGCGGTAGGTCTTATGTACTTGTTGGAACTCGATCACGTAGCGAACCTTGTGGGGCGCATGGAATTTGGGTCAGCGGTTAGCTGTCGGTCGCGCATTTTAGCGTTTTCCCTTAGCTGTTCTTAGCATTTATTTCGTGATGCACCAATTCTGCGGGCATAACGCGACAACTGGTAAACCCGATTGAACGCTCGGCGAAGCCCTTCAGTCACTACAAGACAAGCCCGAATGGGCACGCCTGAAGACTGAAGAGGAGAGCCGATCATGCCCAGCAAGAAAACGGACGCGCCCAGGACCAGCGAAGCCGCCGGCACCCAGACCCCGGACCGGGCCAACACCAACGCCAAACTGCAGAGCCTGGAGGGCGTGCGCAGCGATCCCACCGGCCAGGCCCTGCGCACCAACCAGGGCGTGCGCATCGCCGACAACCAGAACACGCTCAAGGCTGGCGCTCGAGGTCCATCGTTGCTCGAAGACTTCATCATGCGCGAGAAGATCACCCACTTCGACCATGAGCGTATTCCTGAGCGCATCGTCCACGCCCGTGGCACCGGGGCCCATGGCTATTTCCAGAGCTACGGCTGCCACGCCGAATTGAGCAAGGCGGGCTTCCTTCAGGACCCTGAGAAAATCACCCCGGTATTCGTGCGTTTCTCCACTGTGCAGGGACCGCGGGGATCGGGAGACACGGTACGCGATGTGCGCGGATTCGCCGTCAAGTTCTACACCGATGAAGGCAATTTCGACCTGGTTGGCAACAATATGCCGGTGTTCTTCATCCAGGATGCGATCAAGTTCCCCGACTTCGTCCATGCGGTGAAGCCTGAACCGCATAACGAGATGCCGACCGGCGGCTCGGCCCACGATACTTTCTGGGATTTCGTCTCGCTGGTGCCGGAGTCGGCGCACATGGTCATGTGGGCCATGTCCGACCGAGCGATCCCCCGCAGCCTGCGGATGATGGAAGGCTTCGGCATCCACACGTTCCGCCTGATCAACGCTGAAGGCGTGGCGAACTTCGTCAAGTTCCACTGGAAGCCGCGTCAGGGCGTGCACTCTCTTCTATGGGACGAGGCACAGAAGTTGGCGGGCAAGGACACCGATTTCCAGCGTCGTGACCTTTGGGAAGCCATCGAGACCGGCGACTACCCGGAGTGGGAGCTGGGCGTGCAGATCGTCCCGGAGGCGGACGAACACAAGTTCGACTTCGACCTGCTCGATCCGACCAAGATCATTCCCGAGGAGCTGGTACCGGTGACGCCACTGGGCAAGATGGTGCTCAACCGCAACCCGGACAACTTCTTCGCCGAAACCGAGCAGGTGGCCTTCTGCCCTGGGCATATCGTGCCGGGCATCGATTTCACCAACGACCCGCTATTGCAGGGCCGGTTGTTCTCCTACACCGATACCCAGATCAGTCGTCTCGGTGGCCCGAACTTCCACCAGATCCCGATCAATCGCCCCGTAGCGCCCAATCACAACAACCAGCGCGATGCGATGCATCAGCACGTCGTGCATAAGGGGCGCGCCTCTTATGAGCCGAACTCCATTGACGGCGGCTGGCCCAAGGAGACCCCGGCAGGTCCCCAGGATGGTGGTTTCGAGAGCTATCAGGAGCGTATCGACGCGCACAAGATCCGTGAGCGCAGCGAGTCGTTCGCTGATCACTTCTCCCAGGCCCGGCTGTTCTTCGAGAGCATGAGCGAGACTGAGCAGCAGCATATCGTCAAGGCGTACAGCTTCGAGCTGGGCAAGGTCGAACGCGAGCACATCCGTGCCCGTGAGGTGAATGAAATTCTCGCCAACATCGATCTCCAGCTGGCGGCAGCCGTGGCGGCCAACCTTGGCCTGCCGGCGCCCAAGGCCGGCACCGTCAAGGTCAAGGGTAGCCAGTTGAAGCAATCGCCGGCGCTCAGCCAGATGAATCACCTGGGCGATGTCGGCATCAAGGGTCGCAAGATTGCCGTGCTGGTGGCCGATGGCGTGGATGGCGGTAGCGTCGACCACTGGCGCAAGGCGCTCGAGGCGCACAGCGCGCGGATCTTGGTGTTGGGACCGACCTCGGCGCCGGTGAAAACGGCCGACGGGCAGATGCTGGCGGTGGATGCCTCGATGGAAGGGATGCCTTCGGTCATGTTCGATGGGGTGGTGGTGCCGGGCGGCAAGAAGGCGCTGGATGCGCTGGCGGCCAGCGGGTTGGCCAAGCATTTCCTGCTGGAAGCCTACAAGCACCTCAAGGCGATCGCTTCTGCTGCCGAAGGCAAGTCGTTGATCGACGGGCTGGGCCTCAAGATGGACAAGGGCTTGTTGGCAGGCGATGACCAGAAGGCGGTGGATGCCTTCGTCAAAGCGGTCGAGGGGCATCGGGTTTGGGAGCGTGAGGCTGCGGCCGAGGCTATTCCTGCCTGATCGGTGTGGAACCTTTCGCGGCGGTTCGGCGCCCCGAGCCGCCACGGAGCGTTCACTGTTGGTGCGGTATTAGCACCACCTGCGCCGGCAGCGAACGTTGGATCTCGTGCTTCTGTTTCAACGCGAATCCGCTGTCGATCTTGTGCACGCGCTTTTCCAGAAGGGTCTTCAGCCAAGGCGCGTCAGCTGTGCGTGGCACCTGAAACACCACATCACACTGGTAATTCACCACATCCTTGGCGATTTCGTCGAGTTGACGACGCATCGCTGCAATGTCCGTGGTCTTCAACGCAATGACCGTGCTTGGTGCGGTCGGATCGATCACCCGTGCCGCAGGCTTGGCTTCGGCCGCTTTCAATGCAGCCTCGGCTTTTTCCAGTTCAGCCTTGCGTGCCATGGCCACGGCATCGCCGCCGGTCACTGCCGGAGCCTGTGGCATCAGGGCGCGGGCGCGGGCCAGGGCCGTCGCTGCGGCATTCACGTCACCTTTCTGCAGCACGATCTGGCTGCGTTGCAGGTAGGCTTCGGCCAACTGCCGCTGGTATTGCTCCAGGCGCGCATCGTCGGGCGACTGCGCCTGCAGCGCGGCGAGTTGGTCTTCGGCGGTGGCCAGCTCGTTGCTGGTGATACTTTGCTGCAGCTGCTGCCAGGCATCGGCTTGGGCAGGTGCGGAGGCCTGGTCGACCGGCGCGCTGGAACAAGCGGCCAGGAACAGGGAAAACACGGCAACAAGCAGATAACGGGTTGCGAACGGCTTCATTCCTGCGACTCTCTATTTGCGCAAAAAGCGAGCAAGTCTACACCCAGGTGCGCACGCTCGAAAACAAGTCTTACAGACCCTTTACCCGCGAAATGGTTGCAGGATGCGCCGTGCGTACCCTGACCGGCTCATCGTTTAGGCAGGGCCAGGCTCAGCAAGAATAGCACTGCGGCGCAGACCACGATCGACGGCCCGGCCGGGGTGTCCTTGAACCAGGACAGGGCCAGGCCGCCACACACCGCGACTACGCCGAGCAGGCTCGCGCCCAGAGCCATCTGCTCGGGCGAGCGGGCATGGCGCTGCGCGGTGGCCGCCGGAATGATCAGCAACGAGGTGATCAGCAACACCCCGACGATCTTCATCGCCACCGCAATGACCACTGCGATCAGCAGCATCAGCCCCAAGCGCAGGCCGGCTACTGGAAGGCCTTCGACCATGGCCAGCTCTTCGTGCACAGTGACCGCCAGCAAAGGCCGCCAGAGCACGGCGAGCAGTACCAGCACCAACGCGCTGCCGCCGAGGATCCAGGCCAGGTCGGTGGTGCCGATGGCCAGCAGGTCGCCGAACAGGTAAGCCATCAGGTCGATGCGTACGTCGTGCATGAAGCTCAGAGCCACCAGGCCCAGCGACAGGGTGCTGGGCGCGAGGATGCCAAGCAGGGTATCGGAGGCCAGTGGCTGACGTTGCTGCAAGGTCACCAGCAGGATCGCCAGCAGCAGGCAGCCGACGGTCACCGCCAGCGCCGGGCTGACGTCCAGGGCGAAGCCCATGGCCACACCCAGCAGTGCGGCATGGGACAGGGTATCGCCGAAATAAGCCATGCGCCGCCATACCACGAATGAACCCAGCGGCCCCGCAACCAGCGCCAGGGACAGACCCGCGAGCAGGGCATACAGAAGAAAATCAGCCATGCTTGCAGTGCTCTCCGTGAACATGGGCGCCGGGGGCGACCACCGAGCCATGCAGGTCGTGGCTGTGGTCGTGATGATGATGGTAGATGGCCAGGCTCGGGGCATTCTGGCCGAACAGCTCGACGAACGCAGGGTCGCCGCTGACTTGCTCTGGATGCCCGGAACAGCACACGTGGCGGTTCAGACAGACCACCTGGTCGGTGGTGCTCATCACCAGGTGCAAGTCGTGGGAGACCATCAACACGCCGCAGCCATGGCGGTCGCGCAGGCGGGTGATGAGGTTGTACAACTCGGTCTGGCCGACCACGTCCACCCCCTGCACCGGCTCGTCCAGCACCAGCAGTTGCGGTTCGCGCAACAGGGCACGGGCCAGCAGTACACGCTGCATTTCGCCGCCGGAGATGGTCTGGATCGGGCTGTCGATGACCTGCTCGGCGCCCACTTCCTGGAGGGCCGAAAGCGCAGCGGGGCGGTCCACGCCGGGCACCAGGCGCAGGAAGCGCAATACCGACAGCGGCAAGGTCGCATCCACCTGGATTTTCTGCGGCATGTAACCGATGCGCAGCTTCGGCTTGCGCCATACCTTGCCTCGGTGCGGTTTGAGCAGCCCGAGTACTGCGCGCACCAGGGTGGTCTTGCCGGCGCCGTTGGGGCCGATCAGCGTGACGATTTGCCCGGGCGCCACCGACAGGTCGATGCTGTCCAGCACGGCCTCGCCGCCAAAGGTGACGCCGACCTGCTCCAGGCGGATCAAGGCGTCGCTCATGCTGCGCTCCGGCAGTTGCTGCACAGGCCGACCACTTCGACCGTCTGGGTCTCGACGGTGAAGTTCACGCCTTGGGCGCTGGCGACGATGGCGTCGCTGATGCTCTGCTGTTCCAGCTCGATGGCCACGTGGCATTGCCGGCAGATCAGGAACTGGCCCTGGTGCACGTGTTCGGGGTGGCTACAGCCGATGAAGGCGTTGAGCGAGGCGATGCGGTGAACCAGGCCGTTTTCCAGGAGAAAGTCCAGCGCACGGTATACGGTGGGCGGCGCGGCGCGGCGGCCATCCTGTTCGCTGAGTACGGCAAGGATGTCGTAAGCCCCCAGCGGCTTGTGACTCTGCCAAACCAGTTCCAGTACGCGCCGGCGCAGGGCAGTCAGGCGCAGGCCTTGGCGAGTGCACAGGGCATCGGCCTCGGACAATGCGCTGTGCACGCAGTGGGAGTGATCGTGGGGGCGGTTGGCCAGCGGCGTGATGGACATGGGCAGCGACGGTTCTGGATGGAGACGTTATTATGTTACCTGTTTCTGACGAGTCGAGTATTAAACGTGTCCCGATTCCTTGTGCTTTTTGTCGCTTTCCTCGCCTGTTCGGCGCAGGCCGACGTGCGTGTGCTGACCAGCATCAAACCCCTGCAGCAGATTGCCGCGGCAGTCCAGGACGGGGTGGGCAGTCCCGAGGTGCTGCTGCCGCCGGGCGCTTCGCCGCACCACTACGCCCTGCGTCCCTCCGATGTGCGGCGGGTGGCCGATGCCGACCTGCTCTACTGGATCGGCCCCGACATGGAGAGCTTCCTGCCCAGGGTCCTGGGTAGCCGCAGCAAGCCCACGGTGGCGGTGCAGACGCTCAAGGGCATCCACCTGCGCCGCTTCGGCGAGGACAGTCATTCCCATGAGCAAGAGGCCCATGACGACCATGACCACGACCACCGCCCAGGCAGCCTGGATGCCCACCTGTGGTTGTCGACGGTCAATGCACGGGTTATCGCATTGACCATGGCCGCCGATCTGGCCCGAACCGACCCGGCCAATGCCGCGCGCTACATGGCCAACGGCCGGGCCTTCGTCGAGCGCATGGACGCCCTGGATGCGCGCATCAAGGCACGCGTGGCGGGTGTCGCCGACAAGCCCTACTTTGTCTTCCACGAGGCGTTCGACTACTTCGAGAACGCTTACGGCCTGAAGCACACCGGGGTGTTCAGCATCGCCTCGGAGGTGCAGCCGGGCGCCCAGCATGTGGCGGCGATGCGCGGACGTTTGCAGGAAGTGGGCAAGACCTGTGTGTTCAGTGAGCCACCGATCCGACCACGCCTGGCAGAAACGTTGACTGCCGGATTGCCGGTACGCCTGGCGGAGTTGGACGCGCTGGGCGGTAACGATCCGGTGGATGGCAAGGGTTACGAGCGTCTGCTGGAGAAGCTGGGCAGTGATCTGGCGGGGTGCCTGGAGCAGCTCTGAGCCTACACTGGCCCTTTCGCGGGCAAGCCCGCGAAAGGGCCGGCGCGACCTAGAGTGCGAACGGCAGGTGCAACGCCACTTGCTGACGTTGCGCCAGGCGCACCTCGAACTCGCGCGGGTCGTGGATCATCACATCCATGCCGGCAAACGATTCCGCTGCAATCAGGCGCGACAGCCAGAAACGCACGCACGCCACCCGTAGCATTTCCGGCCACAGCTCGGCTTCGGCAGCGGTGAACGGCCGCAGTGCCGCATAGGCTGCCAGCAAGGCCTGGGCACGCGCCACGTCGATGGCACCGTTTTCATCCAGGCACCAGTCGTTCACGGTGATGGCGATGTCGTAGAGCATCGGACCGGAGCAAGCGTTATAGAAATCGATCACGCCGGTCAGGTGGGTGCCTTCGAACATCACGTTGTCGCGGAACAGGTCGGCATGCAGGTTGGCCCGTGGCAAGGCCAGGATCTGCGCCTTGTGTGCCTCGATCTCGGCCAACGCCGGTCGCAGCAGCGCGGCCTGCTCCGCGCTCAGGCGTGGCAGCAGTTCGGCACCGCTGGTCAGCATCCATTCCAGGCCGCGGTCGGTACGGCGTTCGATGATACGCTCGCGGGTGGCCAGGTGAATGTGTGCCAGCAGCTCGCCCACCTGGGCGCAGTGCTGGTTGTTCGGTGCCTTGATGTGCTTGCCCGACAGGCGCGGCTGCAGCAACGCCGGCTTGCCGCACAGCGTGCGCAATGCGTTGCCGTCGCGGTCACGCAGGGCGTAGGGCACAGGCATGTCGGCGTCGTGCAGCACGTCGAGCAGGTCGATGAAGAACGGCATGTCCTCCACCGGGCCGCGCTCGACCAGCGTCAGGACGAACTCCCCCTGTTCGAGGCTGACGAAGAAATTGCTGTTTTCGGTGCCGGCGGCAATGCCCTGGAAATCGAGCAGACGGCCCAGCTCGTACGGCGCCAGAAAGGTTTCCAGCTCAGGCCGGGTCACGGGGGTGAAGACTGACATGATGAAGAGTTGCCCATGCGGGCACTTCCGCCGGGAAGTGCCAGGTTGATGTAATGGATGCGCGTCAGATTACCACTCGAAGATCTTCCACGACGGAATCAGCATGTCCGGTTGGTCGGATCGTATGAAATTGCCATCGGAGCCATCGGCGCGTACCAGGAAATAAGGCTTGCCATGTTTCGGCGTGACCTTGATCGCATACAGGAAGCCATTCTGGCGGTATTCCTGGATGGTTCGGTCGCCTTCGGTGCGGATGGTCACCTCGGGATCGGCCGAGGGCGCATCATCCGCTGCCAGGGTGACGACAGGCATGGTTGCCAACAGGCCGAGCAGTAACAGGCGATTGAGTGTACGCATGATAACCTTGTCCCTTTGTCGTCAATGATTCTGGCTATTCTAGCGCCGGACCCGTCGAAAAGGTTGATTCTGCTCATGAGCCAAGCGCCCCTCGTCCTGGTGGACGGTTCCTCCTACCTCTACCGTGCATTTCACGCGCTGCCGCCGCTGACCACGTCCAAGGGCATGCCGACCGGTGCGGTCAAGGGCGTGCTGAACATGCTCAAGAGCCTGCGCAAGCAATACCCCGACAGCCTGTTCGCCGTGGTCTTCGACGCCAAGGGCGGTACTTTCCGCGATGCCATGTTCGCCGAGTACAAGGCCAACCGCCCAAGCATGCCGGACGATCTGCGGGTGCAGATCGAGCCGCTGCATGCCAGCGTCAAGGCGCTGGGCTACCCGCTGCTGTGTGTCGAAGGGGTCGAGGCCGATGATGTCATCGGCACCCTGGCGCGCAGCAGCGCGGCACTGAATCGCCCGGTGATCATCTCCACGGGCGACAAGGACATGGCGCAGCTGGTGGATGGGCACATCACCTTGGTCAACACCATGACCGGTAGCGTGCTGGACGTGGCCGGCGTGCACGAGAAGTTCGGCGTGGGCCCGGAGCACATCATCGACTTCCTGGCTCTGATGGGCGACAAGGTCGACAACATTCCAGGCGTGCCTGGCGTCGGTGAAAAGACCGCCGTGGGGCTGCTGACCGGTATCGGTGGTGGCCTGAGCGATCTTTACGCCAACCTCGACAAGGTGCCAGCCCTGGCCATTCGTGGTGCCAAGACCCTGCCCGCCAAGCTCGAGGAGCACCGTGACGCGGCGTTTCTGTCATACGAGCTGGCCACCATCAAGGTCGACGTGCCGCTCGACATCGAAGTCGATGCGCTGGTCTGCGGCGAACCCGATCGTGAAGCCCTGCTGGCGCTGTACACCGAGATGGAATTCAAGAGCTGGATCGCCGAAGTGCAGCGCGATGCAGCCCAGGCCGGCGAAGCCATCGAAGCGGTAGAGCCTCCCGCGGCCCAGGTCGAAGCGAAATATCACACCCTCTACGAGCAGGCCGAATTCGACGCCTGGGTGGAGAAGCTTCGCCAGGCGCCGCTGTTCGCCTTCGACACCGAGACCACCAGCCTGGACGCCCAGCAGGCGCAGCTGGTGGGGGTGTCGTTCGCGATCGAGCCGTACGAAGCGGCCTACGTACCGCTGGCCCACGACTACGAAGGTGCACCGACCCAACTGGACCGTGAGGCCGTGTTGCTGGCGCTCAAGCCGTTGCTGGAAGATCCGAACAAGGCCAAGGTCGGGCAAAATGCCAAGTACGACATCAATATCCTCGCCAATGGCTCGCCGGCCATCGAAATGCGTGGCGTGGCGTACGACACGATGCTCGAGTCGTACGTGTACAACTCCACCGCCACCCGTCACGACATGGACAGCCTGGCGCAGAAGTACCTCGACCACACCACCATCGCCTTCGAGGACATCGCCGGCAAGGGCGCCAAACAGCTGACCTTCAACCAGATCCACCTGGACAAGGCCGGCCCCTACGCTGCCGAAGATGCCGATATCACCCTGCGTCTGCACCAGGCGTTGCAGGCGCGGCTGGCACAGACGCCAAGCGTGCAGCCGGTGCTGATGGACATCGAGATGCCGTTGGTGCCGGTGCTGGCGCGGATCGAACGCCAGGGCGCGCTGGTCGATGCCGAGCTGCTGAAGGTGCAAAGCGGCGAACTGGGGGTGAAGATGGCCGAGCTGGAGCGCCGGGCGTTCGAGCTGGCCGGCGAGACGTTCAACCTCGGTTCGCCCAAGCAACTCGGTTCGATCCTGTACGACAAGCTGGGCATGCCAGTGCTGAGCAAGACCGCCAAGGGCCAGCCGTCAACTGCCGAAGCGGTGCTCGATGAGCTCGCCGAGCAAGGTTACCCGCTGCCTGAGGTGCTGATGCAGTACCGCAGCCTGAGCAAGCTCAAGAGTACCTATACCGACAAACTGCCGGGTCAGATCAACCCGCGCACCGGGCGTATCCACACCTCCTACCAGCAGGCGGTGGCGGCCACCGGGCGGTTGTCGTCGAGCGACCCGAATCTGCAGAACATCCCGATCCGCACCGCCGAAGGCCGCCGTATCCGCCAGGCCTTCGTCGCCAGTCCGGGCTACAAGCTGCTGGCGGCGGACTATTCGCAGATCGAGCTGCGCATCATGGCTCACCTGGCCAAGGACGAAGGCCTGCTGCATGCCTTCCGCAATGACCTGGACGTGCACCGGGCCACGGCTGCTGAGGTGTTCGGCGTAGCCCTGGAGGACGTCACCACCGACCAGCGCCGCAGTGCCAAGGCCATCAACTTCGGCCTGATCTACGGCATGAGTGCGTTCGGCCTGGCCAAGCAGATCGGCGTCGACCGCAAGCAGTCCCAGGACTATATCGACCGGTATTTCGCCCGCTACCCAGGGGTGCTGGCATACATGGAACGCACCCGAGCCCAGGCAGCCGAGCAAGGCTTCGTGGAAACCCTGTTCGGTCGCCGCTTGTACCTGCCGGACATCAACGCCAAGAATCCGGCTCTGCGCAAGGGCGCCGAGCGCACGGCGATCAACGCGCCGATGCAGGGTACTGCCGCCGACATCATCAAACGGGCGATGGTCAACGTCGACAACTGGCTGAGCGGCAGCGGGCTGGATGCGCGAGTGATCCTGCAAGTGCACGATGAACTGGTTCTGGAAGTGCGTGAGGACCTGGTCGAACAAGTCAGAGATGAAATTCCCCTGCACATGAGCAGCGCCGCGCAGTTGGATGTGCCGCTGCTGGTCCAGGTAGGGATCGGCTCGAATTGGGACGAAGCTCACTGATTGAAGGGGCAAGGCCGTGTAGGATCCGTGGGGAGTACCGCGGGTCCTGGCATAAGGTTCTTACGCTTCGTGAAACTATCGCAAATAGTTTCGAGGGCCCTGGAACTAAACCGGTGAAACGCTACTCAGAGTAACTGAATGGCTGGTGAAGCCTTTCGATGCTCCTATGTTGTGTTAAGTGTTGGCAGATATCTGGACCTCACCCTAGCGGTCCGGACTTGAACCCCGAACTTCCCCCTCCCCATACGAAGTCCGGGGTTTTTTTTGCCTGCGATTTGCCGGCAAGCGGCCTCAGGCCGCGGGCTTGTCTTCCAGTTCCATCCAATCCGCCAGCACTCGATAGGCCTCTTCCAGGCCCAGGCGCTTGGGTGCCGAGAACAACTGGATGGTCACTCCCTCACCCCAGCCCTTGCGGATTTCCGACTGCACCTTGAGCAGGGTGTTCTTGCCCGCGCCATGGGTCAGCTTGTCGGCCTTGGTCAGCAGGATGTGCATGGGCATGCCGCTGGCCTTGGCCCAGTCGAGCATCATCTTGTCGAAATCGGTCATCGGATGGCGCACGTCCATCATCAAAATGACGCCGCGCAAGCACTCGCGGCTGCCCAGGTAGGCCTCCAAGTGACGCTGCCAGTGCTGCTTGAGCGGGATGGGCACTTTTGCATAACCGTAGCCCGGCAGGTCGACCAAACGCCGTTCATCGTCCAGACTGAAGAAATTCAACAGCTGGGTGCGCCCCGGGGTTTTCGAGGTACGCGCCAGGCTGGCATGAGTCAGGGTATTGAGGGCGCTGGATTTGCCGGCGTTGGAACGGCCGGCGAAAGCCACCTCGTAACCCTGGTCGTCCGGGCATTGTTCGACCTTGGCAGCGCTGAGGGCGAATTTGGCTTTCTGGCAGAGGCCGAGGATGGGGTTCTTGACTTGCATGGGATATCCGATGTGGGTGTTGCCAAAGCCGAGGCCGGCAAGCGGTGTCGTTTCCGTTTGGATGGCGGAAGTATATAATGCCCCAGTTTTTGTGTGCTCATTCTTCCAGCGAAGAGGAATGCGCATGGGGTGTCGAACAATAGCTCGCGCGACAGAACGCAGCGCGGCCCCCAACCCTGTCAGGTCGATGCGCATGGCGCAATGGCTGCTTGCTGTCGGTATGTTCCTACCGTTTTACGGCGCACAGGCTACACAGGATCCCGAGGCGTTGTACAACCGCACGTGTGCGGCCTGTCACGCCGGGCAGTTGCCCCAGGCACCCCAAAGGGGGGACCGGGCGGCCTGGGAGCCAAGACTGGCGCAAGGTGTGGACGCACTGGTGGCGCACGTCACCCAGGGTTTCAAGGCTATGCCGCCGCGTGGATTGTGCATGGACTGCAGTGCCGAGGACTACCGTTTGGTCATCCTTTGGATGAGCGGCAGTCCCGATACATAACATTTCACCCTTAGCCGTGTTGGATTAGCTGATGAACAAACTAGTCGTGAGTCTGCTGTTGACCCTGGGTGTCGCAGGTACAGCCACCGCTGCCGAACCCATTAAAGGCGATGCCGCCGCCGGCCAGGCCAAGACGGCCGTCTGTGGTGCCTGCCACAACCCCGACGGTAACAGCCTGGCCCCAAACTTCCCGAAACTGGCCGGCCAGGGCCAGCGCTACCTCGAGAAACAACTGCACGACATCAAGTCTGGCAAGCGTACCGTGCTGGAGATGACCGGCATGCTGACCAACTTCAATGACCAGGATCTGGCCGATATCGCCGCCTACTTCTCCAGCCAGAAGGGTAGCGTCGGTGCCGCCGATCCCAAGCTGGTCGAACGTGGCCGCAGCTTGTTCAACGGCGGCGACCTGGAAAAAGGCATGCCGGCCTGTATCGGCTGCCATTCACCCAACGGTGCCGGTATCGCCTTGGCCGGTTTCCCCCATCTGGGCGGCCAGCATGCGCAGTACGTGACCAAGCAGCTCACCGATTTCCGCGAGGGCAACCGCACCAACGATGGCGATGCGATGACCATGCGTACCATTGCCGGCAAGCTCAGCAACCACGACATCGAGGCCTTGGCCAGTTACATCCAGGGGCTGCATTAACATTCGGTTAATGCTGCAGGACTAAAGATGAAAGGGCGGCGTGGACCGCCCTTTTTTACGTCCACAGCCGTTACACTAAAGAACTCGGGCCCGTCCCGACCGGTCTCAGCACAGGTCGCGTCGAGGCGACCAATGAATGCTCAGGAGTAAAGCATGCGTAAACTGATTCTCAGCGCCGCGCTGGTCGCTGCCAGCGTCTTCGGTATGACTGCCGTCCAGGCCGCGGAGCCTGCCACTGCCGGCAAGGAATACATCGAGCTGAGCAACCCTGTTCCGGTATCCCAGCCGGGCAAGATCGAAGTGGTCGAGCTGTTCTGGTATGGCTGCCCTCACTGCTATCACTTCGAGCCGACCATCAACCCTTGGATCGAAAAACTGCCCAAGGACGTCAACTTCAAGCGCGTGCCCGCCATGTTCGGCGGCCCATGGGATGCCCACGGCCAGATGTTCCTGACCCTCGAAGCCATGGGCGTCGAGCATAAGGTCCACGCCGCCGTGTTCGATGCCATCCAGAACCAGCGCAAACGTCTGACCGACCCTGCCGACATGGCTGATTTCCTTGCCACTCAGGGCGTCGACAAAGACAAGTTCCTGGCCACCTACAACTCCTTCGCCATCAAGGGCCAGGTCAACCAGGCCAAGGAGCTGGCGAAGAAGTACGAAGTCACCGGCGTTCCGAGCATGGTGGTCAACGGCAAGTACCGCTTCGACCTCGGCACTGCCGGTGGGCCGGAGGGCGTGCTGAATGTCGCCGACCAGTTGATCGACAAGGAGCGCGCCGCTAAGTAAGCGGCGCGATCCCATGCCCCGCTTCCGTACCACGCGCGGCATTGGCCTGCACCAGCCGCAGGTCAACGAACATCACCTGCAGGCCCCTGGCCTGCCCGAGGATGGTCGTCTGCGGCTGCTCAGTTTCAACATCCAGGTCGGCATCAGCACCGAACGCTATCGTCACTACCTGACCCGCAGCTGGCAGCATCTGTTGCCGCATAACGGCCGTGCGGGCAATTTGCAGCGTATCGGCGAACTGCTCAACGATTTCGACCTGGTGGCCCTGCAGGAGGCCGACGGAGGCAGCCTGCGCTCTGGGTATATCAATCAGGTGGAGCACCTGGCCCAGCTGGGCGCATTCCCCTATTGGTACCAGCAGCTCAATCGTAACCTCGGACGATTCGCCCAACACAGCAATGGCGTGCTCAGCCGCCTCAAGCCGCATCTGCTGGAGGATCATCCGTTGCCCGGCCCGGCCGGTCGTGGTGCGATCCTGGTGCGCTTCGGTGAAGGCGAGGATGCCCTGGTCGTGGTGATGATGCATCTGGCGCTGGGTGCCAAGACCCGTGCCCTGCAGCTGGGTTATATCCGCGAACTGATTGGCGGTTACCGCCACCAGGTGCTGATGGGCGACATGAACACCCACGCCAACGACCTGTTGGAGCGTTCGCCACTGCGCGACCTGGGGTTGGTCGCACCGCAGGCCGAGGCCACCTTCCCCAGCTGGCGCCCCCAGCGCTGCCTGGACCATATCCTGCTCAGCCCGAGCCTGACCTTGGAACGGGTCGAGGTGCTGGCACAGCCGATTTCCGACCACCTTCCTGTCGCTGTCGAGATCCGATTGCCGGATGCATTGACTGTGGATACCCTGCCGGTCCTGAGCTAGATCAACCTGAGGGTTGCCAACCCTCAAGTGTTGCCAACTCGCGCCGAAAGCCAGTACACACAGCCCCCGTTGCACCACCGTTGCGGATCAAGGCATGACCGAAGAAGCTGAGCGCTGGAAAGAAAAATACCTCAAAAGCATCGAAGCGCAGGAAAAGCTCGAACGCCGCTGGGAAGCCCGTCTCGACCTGCTGCGCCGTGGCCTGGTGCGCAGCTCGCTGGCAGCCGAAGGCAGCGACAAGGCGGTCGATGACTGCATGAAGGAAATGCGCGAAGTCATTCGTCGCGACAACATGGATGCGGGCCTGGCCGGCTTGATTCCGCGCCTTGAAAAAGCCGTGCTGGATTCCGAACAGCGCCGCGAGACCCGTATGACCCAGGTCAGCGATGCGCTGACGGCGTTGGTGACCCAGCTCCAGTCCTTGCCGTTGCCGGGGGAGGTGTCCCGGCCATTGAAGAAACTGGCGAAGAAGCTCGATGGCGGGGTCAGCCAGTCCCGTGAGCTGCCGCCGCTGCTGGGCGAGCTGAGTGGCCTGCAAGGGCGCGCGCTGTCCACGTTGAATGCCGAGGAGCAATCGCGGCCGGGATTGTTCCAGCGGCTCTTCGGTGGTCGCGACGGCGAGACGCAAGTGGTCGCCGAGTCTGCACCGCCTGCCCCTGCCCTGCCTGCGGCCGAGATGCCTGGACCGTCCGAAGCTGCCGATATCGACGAATTGCAGCCGCTGGCGCCTGTCGCTCCGACCGTTGAACCTGGGCCTGTTGCCGGCATTGAGGTCGAGGTGGACGCGGCTGAGCCACTGCCCGTGCAGGAAGAAACCCCGCTACACACGCCAGCGCTGGTTATCCCTCCTGCCGCAACAGGGCCCGTGCATAGCGTAGCGGATGCGGCGCTCCCGCAGAGCGAGGTCGCCGGGCCTGATGCTCAACCGGAGCAACCAGCCGCTCCCGCAGAGCCTGCACCAGACATAGCCGACGTGCTGTCGGGCGAGGATGGTCCCTACGCGCTTCCCGACGCCGTCGAACCCCCCTATAGCCAGGTGGCCGCGCATATCGAACAGACCCTGCTCGGCCTGCTCGATGACCTCAGCCTTCCGGAGCGTCACAAGGCCCAGGCCCTGGAAATGCGCAACCGCGTCGCACGTGGGTTGAACTGGTACGAACTGATCCCCGTGCTCGATGACCTGGCGGTGCTGATGCTGGCGATCACCGACAGTGGCCAGCACGAGTTCGAAGCCTACCTGCAGCAACTCAACGAGCGCCTCGAGGGCTTCCAGAGTCATCTGCAAGAAGCCAGTTCTGGCCATGCCGACAACAGTTCTGCAGCGCGTGAGCTGGACAACCAGTTACGTGAGCAGGTGGGTGGCCTGCAGAACAGCGTGCAGGGCGCGGTCGATGTCGACAGCCTCAAGCACATCCTGGAAAACCGCCTGGAAGGTCTGCTGACCACCATGGACGAGCACCAGCACGCCCGTGACCGTCGCGAGCAGGAACTGGCCGGCCGCCTGCAGGGCCTGGCCGAGCGGGTGGCGAGCATGGAGCAAGAGGCGCTCGGTTACCGCGAGCACCTGGAGGAACAGCGCCAGAAAGCCCTGATCGACCCATTGACCGGCTTGCCTAACCGGGCGGCGTGGAGTGAACGGGTGGAGCGTGAGATTCTCGACTGGCAAGCGCACGGTGGCCACCTGGCCATGGCCATCCTCGACCTGGATCACTTCAAGCGCATCAACGATAGCTATGGCCACCTGGCGGGCGACAAGGTGCTGAAGATCGTCGCCGACCAGCTGCGCAAGCGCTTGCGACCCCGTGATTTCATGGCGCGGTTCGGTGGCGAAGAGTTCGTACTACTGCTGCCGCAGACCTCCCCGGCAATGGCGGCGCGAGCGGTGGAGGCGTTGCGCGCCGCGGTCGAGGCCTGCCCTTTCCATTTCAAAGGTGAGCGCGTGGTGATTACCACGTCGATCGGACTGTCCTCGTTTCAATCGGACGAGCGTGCAGACCAGGTTCTCAAACGTGCCGACACTGCGCTTTACAGCGCCAAGAAGTTGGGGCGAAATCGCATCGAAATACAGTAAAAGCTTACAGATTTCCTGTGAAGCCATGCCCACCATGGCTGCTCGTGGCCGCTTCGGTCACCGATCTCATACAGGAAGTTAACGAATGAAAACCCTTGCAATTACTCTGCTGCTGGGCGGATTGGCCTTTCAGGCCACCGCCAGCGCCGACGACGCAGTCATGACCGCCCACATCGCTGCCGATGGGCAGATCGTCAAGCAATCCGGCAAGTGGGTTGAAAGCGTCACGCTGCAGTCGCAGCCAGACTACTTCAGCCAATACAAGCTGAAACTCGACCCTGCCCAATGGCAGCAGGCGCCCGGCTTCTGCGTCGCATCCCCCATCGACGCCAGCACCGAGACGCGGTTGATGCATGGCCAAGCCAAAGTGGTCGGGGCTCCGACCACGACCAATGTCACGGTCAATACCCAGTTGGTGGATCTCAAAGGCCCAAGTGGCAACAACGACATGGAATTCATGTTGATGTGCAGCCGCTGATTGGCGGCATCGATCATTTTGAGCACGTTATACTGTACGCTTACAAGCCGAGGTTTCGACGTGCTCATTTCAGTCAGAAGAATACTTATCGCTTTATTGCTGGTGTCGATCGCGGGCTGTTCGACGGGGTTGCGCATCGATCGCAATCATCCATCGGCCAACCAGGACGACCGTATCCAGTTCGTCGTTCTGCACTACACGAACGCCTCCCTGGAGCGTTCGCTTGCGCTACTCACCCACGGCGAGGTCAGCAGCCACTACCTGATCGGCGATGGTCCCGGCACCATCTACCAACTGGTCGACGAGAACCGCAGGGCGTGGCATGCGGGCGAAAGCCAGTGGCAAGGTCGCACCTGGCTGAATTCCAGCTCCATCGGTATCGAGATCGTCAACCCCGGGTTTGACGACACGCCTAACGGGCGGGTCTGGTATCCCTACAGCGAAGCCCAGATTCAGTCGTTGATCGCCCTGCTCAAGGACATCGTCAAGCGCAACCACATCGAACCTCGGCATATCATCGGCCACAGCGACATCGCGCCGCTGCGCAAGCTCGACCCGGGGCCGATGTTCCCCTGGAAGCGCCTGGCCGACGCCGGACTGGGCATCTGGCCCGAGGCCAACGCCGTGGCCCGTCAGCAGGCCTATTTCAGCGCCAATCCGCCGACCATCGGCTGGTACCAGCAGGAACTGGCCCGTTTCGGCTATGCCATCGACCAGACCGGACAGCTGGACGTCGCCACCCGCCACGTAATAGCGGCCTTCCAGATGCGTTTCCGGCCACAACGCTTCGATGGCAATCCCGATGCCCAGACCGCCGCCATCCTGCAGGTGCTCAACCGCATGCGCTAAGCCGCTCCGCTCAATGGCCGCGCCAATTCTTCATCCAGTTGCTATACCTTGTTAATCAACTGGATGCTTGCGATGCCGGCCTTTGTAACTGCGTTGCGCCAATTTTTCTATCGCCCCTGGATGCTGGCAACTCTCGCAGCGTTGGCCAGCGCCGCCGTGTTGCTGACCGCCAGCTTCGGTATCGCCCTGCATCAGATGAAACAGAGCGAAAGCGCGCAGATGAATGCCCAGGGCGAGCGTTTTCTTGAACGCCTCGAACAGGTGTTCGGCCAGTTGCGCCATTCGGTCGATCAATTGCAGGCGCAACCTCTACGGGGTTGCAGCGCCGCGATGATGGTGGCGTTGCGCGAGGCCGCCTTGGGTTCCCGGTTCATCTATGAGGCAGCCTACGTCGACCGTAGCTTCGCCTGCTCCAATCGGGGGGCGCTGCCGGCATTCGTGCCGTTGCGACCGCCGGATATCCAGGGCCCGACCTACAGCTATTGGCTCAACACCACCACCGAGCCCGACGAGAACCTGGCTGCACTGATGCTTGGTCGGGGCAATTTCCTGGTGTCCACCTCACGCGGCCACTTGACCGATGTGGTCGATCTGCCGCCGGGCGGCAGCTTGTTGGTGGTGCTCGATAACGGCAATCGCGCCATTCCCGTGCTGGGGCCGCGTCAGCCCTGGCCACCAGCTGCGGGTTGGTGGGTATCTGGGCACACCGCCCTGCTGGAGTTGTCCGATCGCCTGGTCTATCGCATGCCGACCAAGTCGCCTGATTACCAGTTGGTCCTCATCGCCCCTAGGGCAAGTCTGCCATTGCGCATGAACGGCACTCTCTGGCTGTTGTTCCCCGGTAGCGTGCTGGCGGCGTGCTGCATCGGCTGGTTGGTGCTGCAGTTGATCCTGCAACGGCGCTCGATGAGTTCCGAGCTGCAAAATGCCCTGCGCCGTGGCGAACTGCAGGTGCTTTACCAGCCGATCATCGAACTCGACAGCCGGCGCTGCGTCGGTGCCGAGGCGCTGGTTCGCTGGCGCAGGCCCGACGGCAGCCTGACCAGCCCCGACCTGTTCATTCCTTTGGCGGAAAATACCGGGCAGATCTGCGACATCACCGACTTCGTGCTGCAGCGCGTGCTCGAACAACTTGGCCATCTGTTGCGGACGCACCGCAATCTCTATATTTCGGTAAACCTGGCGGCCTGCGATGTCATGGTGCCGCGCATCGGCCGGGTGGCTGCGCGCCTGCTGGCCCATCACCGGGTGTCGCCCAGGCAGATTGCCTTCGAGGTCACCGAGCGTGGGCTGATCGACGTGGTGGTGGCGCGTGACAATCTGCAGGCGTTGCGCGCGGTCGGCCATCAAGTGCTGATCGACGATTTCGGTACTGGCTATTGCAGCCTGGCGTACCTGCAGACCTTGCCTGTGGACTGTTTGAAAATCGACAAGGCATTCATCGACGCGCTGGGCCATGATGCCGCCAGCAGCGGTGTGGCGCCGCATATCATCCGCATGGCTCACGACCTGCACCTGCGGGTGATCGCCGAGGGCATCGAGTGCGAGGACCAGGCGGTGCTGCTCAACAGCGAAGGGGTGAACTACGGCCAGGGTTGGCTATTCGCCCACCCACTCAACGCCCGGCAGTTCATCGAGCTGGTGGTCCGGGGTAGGTACAGGGGCGCGCCGCCGACGACGGACGAGGCCTGAGTGCGCCGTGGCACTGCCAGGCGTTCAGGCTGGCAGCGCCATGTAGAACTGAGTGCCTTGCCCCGGTCGGGAGAACACGCCCATACGTCCGCCATGCAGTTGCACGATCTCCTTGCACAGCGCCAGGCCCAAGCCTGCGCCGCCTTTCTTGCGGCCGACCTGGACGAAGGGTTCGAAGATCCGTCCCTGCTGCCCGTAGGCAATCCCCTCGCCATTATCCTCGACGCTGATGATCACTCGCTCGGCATGCCGACGCGCATGCAGGCGGATATGGCCCCCAGGTGCAGTATGGCGGATGGCATTGTGCAGCAGGTTGTCCAGCACCCGGTCGAGCTGGGCGACGTCGGCCTGGATTCGCGGCAACGGTCCCTCCAACGCCTTGACCAGTTCGATTTCTTTATCGCCAGCCTGGGCGGCGAAGCGCGACTGGGCGCGGTCGAGCAACTCGTCGATGGCGCAAGGCGCCAGCTCCAGTTTCTGTAGGCCGCTCTGGTAGCGGGAGAAGTTCAGCAGATCGTTGATCAACTGGGTCAAGCGCTGCATTTCTTCGCCAATGGTTTCCAGCAGGTCGTTTTCCCGGGCCTCGGCAGGAAACTTCACCCGCTCGCGCAGTAGGCCGAATGCCATATGCATGCCAGTGACCGGCGTGCGCAGCTCATGGGAGGCACGCAAGACGAACTCGCTGCGCACCCGCTCGAATGCGCGCTGTTCGGTGACGTCGTGCAAGACCATCACCGCGCCCAGGATCGGCCCTTCTGGGTGACTGACCGGAGTCAGGCTGTAGGCCAGCAGGCGCGATTCTTCGTCCACTTCGATGGCCAGATCGTCCGGCGGACGATCCAGCGTGCCGCCACGCAGCACCTGGCGCAGCTGTTGTTCAAGATCCGGGCGCTGCAGCGCGTCGATCAGGGCACTGCCCACGCGGCTGTCGCTCCAGCCGAGTTGACGCTGGGCCACTGGGTTGAGGTGTTCGAGACGACCCTGGCGGTCGATGATCAGCAGCCCATCATCGATGCTGTCGAGTACCGCCTGCAGGCGTTGCTGGCCGGCGAGTAGCTCGTCGACATTGGTGGCCTGATGCTTGCGCAGCGCATCGGCCATGAGTCCGAAGCGCCGGGTCAACTGGTTGAGCTCGGCGGCCTGACTCACAGGCAGGGTCACGTCGAAGTTGCCTTGGCCGATCTGATCAGCGGCCTTGGCCAGGGCCTCGATCGGCTGGCCGAGGCGGCGCGCGATGTTGTGTGCGGTAATGAAACCGAGCGCCACCACCGCCAGTCCCATGAGGCCGATCAGTCCGCTGACCAGCAAGGCGCGGTCACGGGTGCTCGCCTCGCTCTGGATGATTCGCTCCAGCGCCTGCCGATGCGCCTCTACCAAGTCCATGCGCAGTTGTTTGAAGGCAGCCCCCAGAGGTTGCCCTGAGCCCATGCTGCGGGACGGCTGCGGACTTTCCCGATAGGCTTGCAGAAACGCCTGATAATGACTGCTGGTCTTGTCGAAGGTGCTGCGTTCGTCCCCTTGCTTGCGGCCTTCCTCGAGCAAGACTTCGAAGTCGCCCTGAAGGACTTTAAGGGCCTGGGACGGCGTGCCTTCGTCGAGCATCAAGGTCAACTGCTCGCCCAGGTTCTGGCGCAATTTCAGGCCGATTTCCAGGGTATGGGTGGTGCTGCGCACCAGTTCCTGCTGGGCCCTGGCCATCTGCAGCACGCTGACCAGGCCGATCAGCAAGCCAAGCAAGGCAACCGTGACCAGCGCCGAAATGCTGAGGAACAGCCGCGTGCGCAGCCTCATCGACAACTTCATAGGTTATATTGCTTGCGTTTGCGATACAGGGTCGAGGCATCGATACCCAGTGTCCTGGCCGCTTGGTCGAGGGTGTCGCTGGCGGCCAGCACCGCGCCGATGTGTGCACGCTCCAACTCGTCCAGGCTCAATGCCGCGCCTACTCGCGGTGCGTTGCCAGCCGGTTGTTCGCCCATGCCCAAGTGGTTGATTTCCACACGTTCCTGCGGACAGATGATGCTGGCCCGCTCGATGACGTTACGCAGTTCACGGATGTTGCCCGGCCACCGATAGTTGAGCAGGGCGCTGCGTGCCTCGTCGCTGAAGCCGCGGGCTGGCCGTGAGTATTCCTTGACGAAGCGAGCGAGGAAGCGGTCGGCCAAGGTCAGGATGTCTTCGCTGCGCTCGCGTAGCGGCGGTAGATGCAGGGTGATCACGTTGAGGCGGTACAGCAGGTCCTCACGGAAGCGGCTTTCACGCACCATCTCTTCCAGATTGAGGTTGGTCGCGGCGAGGATGCGCACATCCGCCCGGCGTGTAACCGGGTCGCCGACGCGCTCGTATTCCTTGTCCTGGATGAAGCGCAGCAGCTTGGGCTGCAAGGTCAGCGGGAAGTCGCCGATCTCGTCGAGAAACAGGGTGCCGCCATCGGCCTGATTGACCCGGCCCAGGGTGCTTTCGCTGGCGCCGGTGAAGGCTCCACGGGTATGGCCGAACAGTTCGCTCTCCATCAGTTCGGCATTGAGCGACGGGCAGTTGATGGTGACGCAGGCCTTGCGTGAGCGTTTGCTCCAGCCATGAATGGCCCGCGCCAACTCGCCCTTGCCGGTACCCGATTCGCCGAGAATGAGGATGTTGGCGTCGGTGGTCGCGACCTGGCGCGCGGTTTCCAGCACGGCCATCATTGCCGGGCTGTGGGAGTCCAGGCCGTCCTTGGGTTTACGGACCTCGCCTTCGAGGGCCTCCAGTCGCGCCGATAACTGACGCACTTCCAGCTGCTTGGCCGTAGCCAGGCGCAACTGGTCGGGGCTGCACGGTTTGACCAGATAATCGGCGGCACCGGCTTGGATGGCGTCGACAGCGGTGTCGATCGCTGAGTGGGCGGTGACGATCACCACCCGCATCCAAGGGGCCTGGATGCGCATCTGCGCCAATACATCCAGGCCGTTGTCCTCACCCAACCGCAGGTCGAGGAAGCACAGGTCGAACACCTGGCGTTGCAGCAACGATTCAGCCTGGGCAGCGCCGTTGGCCGTCGCCACGCTGTAGCCCTCGTCTTCCAGACAATAGCGGAACGTACGCAGGATCGCCGACTCGTCATCCACCAGCAGAATGCGGCCTTGATTGTCCTGTGTCGCTGCCATTTCCTGGGCTCCTTCGGGATAGATCTTTAATTAGTGTGGGAAAAATCGGGCAAGTTGCATGGTCCATTCTGAGGGAATATGCCCTTTGCATGCTAGCCAATGGCCAAAAGGTCGCCCGCGGCCCCGGTTTCCCGATGATTGTCTTAGAGATACCGGCTGGCACATTGGTTGCGACAATTTTTTTCTTTTTTGCCCACGAAAGGAGATGTAGCCATGCCTTTTCCGAATCGAGCGGCTGTCCTGTTGATCAGTTGCCTCCCTCTCATCGCCCTGGCCGATCCGGTGCAGGACGCCCGTCTCGAGGGTGCGCTGCAAACGGCCTTGTCGCTCAACCGCATGCTCAACCCCTTTCGCATCGAGGTCGATGTCGAGGGCGAGCAGGCGCGGCTGGCCGGAGAGGTGGAGAACGAGGTCGAGCGCCAGTTGGCCGAGCATGTCGCCCTGGCCACTCGCGGTATCGAGCGTGTCGACAACCAGCTCAAGGTCAATCCGCAGTTGGTCGAGCGTCCGTTGGAGGCGCGAGCCTATGCGCAGCGGCTGGAGGACGCGACCCTGGCTGCGGTGATTCGCGCGCGACTGCTGTGGAGCCGCGTGACCGAGAAGGCACCGATCGAGGTGCAGAGCAGTGAAGGTGTCGTCACGCTTCGCGGCAAGGTGGACAGCGCCGAGGCCAAGGAGTTGGCCGGGGTGCTGTCGCGCACTACCGATGGTGTCTATCTGGTCAACAACCTGGTCAGCCTGGACAGCGCTGCCATGGCCAAGGCCCGCGACAAGCCGGTCGATGCCCCCACTGGGCCACAACCCAGCGACAGTTGGGTGGTGGACAAGATCCAGAGCAGCCTGCGTTTCAGTCGCAATCTCGATGGCCTGAACATCAAGGTCGCCAGTGAGGCAGGGCTGGTGCGGCTATCGGGCGAAGTGGTCAGCAGTGAGCAGAAGACCATCGCGGTGGAAGTGGCACGGCAGATCATTGGCGTACGTGGCGTAGATGCGGATCGGCTCAAGGTGGCGAGGAAGGTCGAGGGGTGAATCGTGCAAATCGCACGACGCTATGGGGGGCATCGTGCAGGATACGTCCCGGTCATCTAAGCCGGCAAGACTTAACTTGTTGATTTACAAGGAAATTATTTATTGACCAAGGCTGGCATGCAGGCTGCAACTACCTGATCAGGTTTGTACAACAACGACCGCAGGAGAAGCCGGCATGAACCGCTCAACCATCGACCGTCCCCAGATCGCTACGCTGCCTCTGCGCCACTTTCTGGTGATCGGCATGGCGCTCCTGCTGAGCGTGGCCGTTGGCCTGTTCTATTACAGCTGGCAGACCGCTCGACTGGCTGACCAGGTTGCGGCGCAGACTGCCCTGCTGTCGCAGCTTCAGACGACCCGCGCCACTACATTGGTTCGAGCCGCGGAGCCGCTGGCTCAGGTGAGTGGCAATGGCCAGAAGAAATCCGCGCCAGCCACCGTAGAGAACATAGTTCCTCAGGACCGTTGGGTGTTCTGAGCTGGGTCGTAACGATTTCATCAAGGAAAAGTAGGAGAACCACCATGCTGAGCTGGGCTATCACATTCCTCATCATCGCCATTGTCGCTGCCGTGCTGGGCTTCGGTGGTATCGCCGGCGCCGCTACCGGAATCGCGAAGATCCTGTTCATCGTGTTCCTGGTCCTGTTCGTGGCGTCCTTCTTCTTCGGACGTGGTCGAGGTTGACGATGGGCATGAAGCTCCGTGCCTTGCTGGCTGCCGCCCTGTTGGGCGGCAGCGCAGCGGCGATGGCGGCCAATGATGGCCAGTTGCGGGCTGACCAGGTGCTTGGCTCGGACCCGGAATACCGGGAAGCCTGGCAAGACGCCATCAAGCATCAAGAACGCCTGCCGGATTGGGTGATCAACCTGACCGGTAGTGCTCAGCAGCAGATGTCCGCGGTGACCGAGGATGGCGATAAGTATCTGGTCGGGCCATTGTGCGAAGCTGCCGACAATTGCACCTACAAACGGCTGATCGTAGCGTTCAGCTGGGACAAGGACGACGCCTACGGGATGCTCGTGGAAGTGCCCGAAGGCCTGCCGAGCGACAAGTCGCCTACCCGTCATGCGCAATACCGCTGGCTGGGTGACCCCGACGACGGCATGAAGGCGATGTTGCAGGAGCAACTCAAGCGCGATCCCAAGTGGTACTGATCCTTTGAATGGGTAAGGGCCAGCGGTCGTGCCTTGTCACGTAATGGAAGCGGAACCTTTCTATCGTTTCCGCTTCTATGCTGCGCCGCCCCGAGGAGGGGCGACACATGACCAGGGGGCCGGGCTGTTCTGATTGTTGCAAGATCGGAGTGGCCTAGGGGTACAGGGAGTACCTCCAGGTTTGGGCCGGGTCAGGCGGGCAGAATCGGAAGCTTCAGGTCGAGTCGTGCCAGTGGGGCACTTGAGCGCGACCTGGCTTCCGAGGCGCCATCACTTCATCCACATCCGTGAATTTCCCTTCGAGACACATTTTGTCTCGACCATCCATCCATTTTTTTTCCCGTCGCGTCTGATGCGACTCGGCGTCGACAGAGCCGTTCGGATTGTCGAACAAGCGCCTTTCACGCTCATTCGCATGCTGCCAAATCGGCCTAATTATGGCGCTTTGGTCTTGTTCGGGTTTCCGAACGTTATAAATCAATGACTTACGAACCCCTTGCGACATTCTGTCAGCCTATGTCTATCCGGTATGGGGTATGCGTTTCCGGCATTAGATTTCATCCTTTGCCATCGCAATAGTTGCCGCCTTTTTCGCTGGCCCGAGCGCCTGTTCGCTCGCTTGCGGTGTCCTTACATGGGGTCCCGGACGGAAGCAGCTGTGCTGCTCGTGACGTTGCCAACGGCTCTGTTACGTGCTTTCCGGTCGGTGCCCATGATCACTAGAACAAAGGGTAAAGACATGAAGAAGGCAAAACTGAGCCTCGCCTGGCAGATCGTCATCGGTCTGGTCCTGGGTGTTGCGGTCGGCGCGCTCCTGAACCACTTCAGCGCAGAGAAGGCCTGGTGGATCGGCAATGTGCTGCAGCCCGCCGGCGACATCTTCATTCGCCTGATCAAGATGATCGTCGTCCCGATCGTGATTACCTCGTTGATCGTGGGTATCGCAGGCGTGGGCGATGCGAAGAAACTGGGTAGCATCGGCCTGAAGACCATCCTCTACTTCGAGGTGGTGACCACCATTGCCATCGTCGTCGGCCTGGTCTTGGCCAACCTGTTCCACCCAGGCGCAGGCATCGACATGAGCACCCTGGGTACCGTCGACATCTCCAAGTACCAGGCCACCGCAGCCGAGGTGCAGCATGAGCACGCGTTCATCGAGACCCTGCTCAACCTGATTCCGTCGAACATCTTCGCGGCGCTGATGCGCGGCGAGATGCTGCCGATCATCTTCTTCTCGGTGATGTTCGGCCTGGGCCTGTCGAGCCTGCAGGCCGAGCTGCGCGAGCCGCTGGTGCGAACCTTCCAGGGCGTTTCGGAAACCATGTTCAAGGTCACCCACATGATCATGAACTACGCCCCGATCGGTGTGTTCGCGTTGATTGCCGTGACGGTCGCCAACTTCGGCTTCAGCTCGCTGCTGCCGCTGGCCAAGCTGGTGCTGCTGGTGTACTTCGCCATCGCCTTCTTCGCCTTCATGGTGCTGGGCCTGGTGGCGCGCCTGTTCGGCTTCTCGGTGATCAAGATCATGCGCATCATGAAAGACGAGCTGATCCTCGCCTATTCCACTTCGAGCTCCGAGACCGTGCTGCCGCGGGTGATCGAGAAGATGGAGAAATACGGTGCGCCGAAGTCGATCTGCTCGTTCGTGGTACCGACCGGCTACTCGTTCAACCTCGACGGCTCGACCCTGTATCAGAGCATCGCGGCGATCTTCATCGCTCAGTTGTACGGTATCGACCTGTCCTGGAGCCAGCAACTGCTGCTGGTGCTGACGCTGATGGTCACTTCCAAGGGCATCGCAGGTGTGCCGGGCGTGTCGTTCGTGGTGCTGCTGGCCACCCTGGGCAGCGTCGGCATCCCGCTGGAAGGCCTGGCCTTCATCGCTGGTGTCGACCGCATCATGGACATGGCGCGTACCGCGCTGAACGTGATCGGCAATGCCTTGGCCGCCCTGGTGATCGCCCGTTGGGAAGGTATGTACGATGCTGCCAAGGGCGAGCGCTACTATGCCTCGCTGATGGCAGACAAGCAGGAAGCGGCGTTGGTGGGCGAGCCTGCCAAGCGCTGAAGGCAATGTGATTGAAAGAAGAGCCCCGACCTGTCGGGGCTCTTTTTTGCCTGCCGTAAGGCATGTGGCGCCTGTGCGATCGAGCGCCACCTCAACCTCCAGACCTGCATACTGATGCGTTATGATTCCGGGCATTTCTCAGGGGGTACACAAGGATGCTCAACGGCCTTTGGCTCGGCTTTTTTCTGGTGGCGGCGGTCTCCGCTCTGGCCCAATGGCTGATTGGCGGCAACGCCGGCATCTTCGCCAGCATGGTCGAGAGCATCTTCGCCATGGCCAAGCTGTCGGTCGAGGTGATGGTCCTGCTGTTCGGCACCCTGACGCTGTGGTTGGGCTTTCTTAAAATTGCCGAAAAGGCCGGAATCGTCGAATGGCTGGCCAAGGTGCTCGGGCCGCTGTTCGCTCGCCTGATGCCCGAAGTTCCGCCCGGCCACCCTGCCCTGGGCCTGATCACCATGAACTTCGCTGCCAACGGCCTGGGGCTGGACAACGCCGCCACGCCGATCGGCCTCAAGGCCATGCGCGCCCTGCAGGAACTCAACCCGAGCAGCACCACGGCGAGCAACGCACAGATTCTGTTCCTGGTACTCAACGCCTCATCACTGACCCTCCTCCCCGTCACCATCTTCATGTACCGCGCTCAACAAGGCGCGACCGACCCTACGCTGGTGTTCTTGCCTATCCTCCTGGCGACCAGTGCCTCGACCCTGGTCGGCCTGCTGTCGGTGGCGGTGATGCAGCGCCTGCGTCTGTGGGACCCGGTCGTGCTCGCCTATCTGGTGCCTGGTGCATTGCTGCTGGGCGGCTTCATGGCCTTTCTTGGCACACTCTCGGCAGCAGCGCTGGCGAGCCTGTCGTCGATCCTCGGTAACCTCACGCTGTTCGGTGTGATCGTGCTGTTCCTGATCATCGGTGCGTTGAGGCGGGTCAAGGTCTACGAAGCGTTCATCGAGGGGGCCAAGGAAGGCTTCGACGTGGCCAAGAGCCTGTTGCCCTATCTGGTGGCGATGTTGGTGGCGGTAGGTGTGCTGCGCGCTTCGGGGGCACTGGAGCTGGCCCTGGACGGCATCCGCCACGGGGTGGACTGGCTGGGCCTGGACAGCCGCTTCGTCGACGGCCTGCCGACGGCAATGGTCAAGCCGTTCTCAGGCAGCGCCGCGCGGGCCATGTTGATCGAGACCATGCAGGCCCACGGCGTGGATAGCTTCCCGGCGCTGGTGGCGGCGACCGTGCAAGGCAGCACCGAGACCACCTTCTACGTATTGGCGGTCTACTTTGGCGCGGTGGGTATCCAACGCGTGCGCCACGCTGTCGGCTGCGCCCTGTTCGCGGAGCTGTGCGGCGTGATCGCGGCCGTCTGCGTCTGCTACTGGTTCTTCGCCTGAGCCTGGCTGGCCTGGGCAATCGACCACTCCACGACCTGGCGGGCCAACTCATCGCTGGCCGCACCGAAGCCCGTGACCACCGCTGGAACCTGGATGCCAGCCAACGGCTGATGCACCTCGAACCGCTGGCTGGCCAGGATGCGCTGGCTGCGCCCCTCGACCAGGCGCGCGTCGTAGCGGACCACCACTTCAACCGCGCCGCCTGGGCGATACTCGCTCTGGAACGCCTGCAGCTCGCCCGCCAGCTCGTAGTCGGCCTGCAGGTTGCTGTCGTCGGCGCTGAGCCTTTGGACCCGTCCGTCGCGCTGGAAGCCATCGAGCAGACGGTTGCGCAGCAACAGGGGCACCGGATCGCTCCAGCGTGCGCCTTTGTAATTGCTGATCAC
Source organism: Pseudomonas sp. HD6422 (assembly GCF_025377065.1). Lineage (NCBI taxonomy): Bacteria > Pseudomonadati > Pseudomonadota > Gammaproteobacteria > Pseudomonadales > Pseudomonadaceae > Pseudomonas > Pseudomonas sp. HD6422. The sequence continues at coordinate 127,990 of NZ_JAHWIW010000012.1, forward strand.
ATCGCCCTGGGGCACCACTGCAATGCGTGGGCCGGCCAACGCCTCGCTGGCCAGTGGCTTGTTCAGACGCAGCGACCAGGCCACCGGCGTGCGATTCAGGGTGGCTTGATTGACCGGTAGGCGATAGATATCCACAGGCTCGCTCTGTGGCAGGATCGAGCAGGCGGTTGCCAGGCTCAACGCCACGGCCATGGCCAGCAGACGCGGCGAAGTTTTCAAGGCTGGAACTCCTTGTTGTTGTCACGGCCCAGCAGATAGCCGCTCGGATCTGCTTCCAGGCGTCGCGAGATCCCCTTCAGTGAATTGAGGGTTTCCCGCAGTTCGCGAATCGCCGGGGTCAGTTGGTTGAGCCCTTGGGCCCCGTCGCCGATGGCCTGGCTATTGTCCTTGAGCAGGTTGTTGATGGTTTCGGTGCTTTGCGCCAGCGACTGCATGGCGTGTTCGGCACTGCCGATGGCCTGCCTGCCGGAGCTGTCGAGCAGGCTGTTGGCGTTGCGCATCAGCGCCTGGGTCTCGGCCAGGGTGGCGTTGGCCTGCTTGCCCACCTGCGACAGCTGCTCGATGGCTTGGCTGATACCGCCCTTCTGGCTGGCGAAGGCGCCGGTGGTCTGCTCGAGATTGGCCAGGGTGTTGCTCAAGCGTTCGATGTTGCTTTCCGAGAACATCTGATTGGCATTGTGCAACAACAGGTTGATGTTGGTGACCAGGTCGCTGCTGTCGTTGAGTAGTCGCGAGATCGGTGATGGCGAGGCGACGATCACCGGTAGCTTGTTGCCCTTTCCGCGCAGCTCGGGGCTTTGCGGCGTGCCGCCGCTGAGCTGGATGAACGAGTTGCCGGTCACCCCCGCCAGGGTCAACTTGGCCTGGGTATCCTCCTTGACCGGTGTGTCGCCGCTCAGGCGCACCCGGGCCAGCACTCGGCGTGGGTCTTTCGGGTCCAGGCGCAGGCTGGTGACATCGCCGACCTTGATGCCGTTGTATTGCACAGGGCTGCCCCGGGACAGACCCGAGACCGCTTCGTTGAACACCACTTCGTAGTCCTTGAAGGCGTCGTCGACGCTGGACTTGGTCAGCCACAGGCCGAACAGCATGGCCCCAACGATCACCAGAACGGTGACCAGGCCGATGAGGACGTGATGAGCTCGGGTTTCCATGTTCAGCGCTCCTGCCGTGTACCGCTGGCGGCCCGTGCGGCCGCACGCCCGCGGGGGCCGTGAAAGTATTCGTGGATCCAGGGATCGTCGGTCTGTTCGACCTCGGCCAGCGGACCGGCGACCAGCACCCGTTTCTGCGACAACACCGCGACTCGGTCGGTAATGGTGTACAGCGTGTCCAGATCGTGGGTGATCAGGAACACGCTCAGCCCCAAGGCGTCGCGCAGGGTGAGGATCAGTTGGTCGAAGGCCGCCGCGCCGATTGGATCGAGGCCGGCGGTGGGTTCATCGAGGAACAGGATGTCCGGATCCAGCGCCAGGGCGCGGGCCAGCGCGGCGCGCTTGATCATGCCGCCGGACAACGATGCAGGGTATTTGTCGGCGGCCGACAGCGGTAGTCCGGCCAGGGCCAGCTTGACCCCGGCCAGGTGTTCGGCATCGGCGCGGGACAGGCCGGCATGCTCGATCAGGGGCAATGCGACGTTCTCGGTCACGGTCAGCGAAGAGAACAGCGCGCCCTTCTGGAACAGCACGCCGAAGCGACGTTCTACCAGCGAGCGCTGATGTTCGCCCAGTTGCGTGAGGTCCTCGCCGAACACCTTGATGACGCCCTCATTGGGTCGGCGCAGACCAATGATGCTCCGCAGCAGCACCGACTTGCCGCTACCCGAGCCGCCGACCACGGCCAGGATCTCGCCCCGGTAAAGATCCAGGTCAAGATGCTCGTGCACGCTCTGGCTGCCGAAGCGGTTGCAGATGCCGCGAGCCTCGATCACTGCTTCGCGGTCGCTCACCAGCCCATCTCCATGCAGAACAGCGCTGCCACGGCGTCGAGCACGATCACCACGAAGATCGACTGGACCACGCTGGAGGTGGTATGGGCGCCGACCGATTCGGCGCTGCCGCTGACCTTGAAGCCTTCAAGGCAGCCGATGGCGCCGATCAGGAAGGCGAAGAACGGCGCTTTTGCCAAACCCACCAAGAAGTGCTGCACGCCGATGTCGCTTTGCAGCAGTGACAGGAACATGGCCGGCGTGATGTCCAGCGACAGGGCGCAGACCACCGCGCCGCCGACGATGCCGCAAACCATGGCGACGAAGGTCAGCAGCGGCAGTGCGATCAACAGGGCCAGCACCCTTGGCACCACCAGCAGCTCGATCGGGTTCAGGCCCAGGGTGCGGATGGCGTCGATTTCCTCGTTGGCCTTCATCGAGCCGATCTGCGCGGTGAAGGCGCTGGCCGTGCGTCCGGCGAGCAGGATGGCGGTCAGCAGTACGCCGAACTCGCGCAGGAAGGAAAACGCCACCAGGTCGACGGTGAAGATGGTTGCGCCGAATGCCGCCAGTACCGTGGCGCCCAGAAAGGCCACCACCGCACCGACCAGGAAGGTCAGCAAGGCGACGATGGGCGCGGCGTCCAGGCCCGTCTGTTCCAGGTGCGCAACCACTGGTGTGACGCGCCAGCGATGGGGTTGAAACAGCCGCCGCACGATGGTTTCGAGAATCAGGCCGATGAAACCTAGCAACTGTCGGGTATCGTCCCACAGGACGGCCACCGCACAGCCGATGCGTTCGAGCAGCACCATGAACACGTTGCGTTCCGGGGCCTTGGTCGGAACGCAGTAATCCTGCACCGAGCAATACACCGTCTGGAGCAGGGCGCGGCTGGCTTCCGGGAGCTGGCCAGTGCAGCGCGACAGGCGTTCGGCCCCCAGCAGCTCGGCCAATAGCGAGGCGCCGGCGGTATCCAGACGGCCCAGTTGGCTGAGGTCGGCCACCGCATCGGCGGCGCACTGGCTGCGCAGTTGCTCGCTGTCGCGACGCAAGTCGGCATAGTGCGCCAGGGTCCAGTCACCGGCGATGCGTAGGCAGGCCGGCTGTCGGCTGGTGTCCAGTGTTGCGCTTGGCGTGGTCATAGGCTCCATGCAGCTGACTAGGCGCGGAAGGATAGAGGCTGATCATAGCCCAGCCGGGCTACCGGGGTTTGTTGAAAATGTGCTGTCTAGCAGCCTTTGCAACGCCTGCCGGTCATCCTGCCGGCGTGTCATCGACGACCTTGAAGCGCAGTACGCCGATCACCTGGCCATCCTCGGTGAGGACCCGCACCTGCCACTTGCCCACCGGGTTGGGCGGGAAATTCTGTTTGTGGGTCCAGGCCCGGTAACCTTCCTTGCGTCCGCCATGGATATCCAGAGCGATGCGGTCGACTTCCTTACCATCCTTCTGCCACACGTGATAGATACGTTCGTTCAGGCCGCGTGGCGCATTGATCGCGGTGTAGGCATACAAACCGCCGCTGCGGATGCGGCTGGCGGCGACTTCTTTCAGCGAGTCGCCTGGCTGGCGGTTGAGTACTTCAGTGCTGACCGCCACTTCGGTCATCCACAAGGTGGCCGGTGGCACCCAGGAGCGCAATAGCCAGCCGCCGCCTCCGACGGCCAGGGTCACCAGCACCAGGGCCACGCCGCGGCGCCAGTTATTGATCGGGAAGCTGCTGGCCAGGCTCGGGAACGACAGGGCCATGGCGGCGATCAGGGCCAGCTTGAAGCTTTGCGCGGTGGTCAGGTGGAGGATGATCGGCAGCGCGGTGAGCAGGGCGGCGAACAGCGTCAGGGTATGCAGTGCCATGAACAGCCAACGCCTAGGGGCCAGCCACTTGTAGTACAGCGGGTCGATGATCGAGATCAGCCCGGCCGCGCCAAGCAGGCCGGTGAAAACCAACTGGCCGCTGTTCCAGGTGGTGGTGATGAAGAAGAACGGCAAGACGAAGAACAGGCTTTCCTGGTGGATCATCTGCGTCGCGTAGCGCAGCAGTGGCTGCGGGATCTCGCGGTTGAAGGTGCGGGCGAACAGGCCGGTGAGGGTGTTCTCGAACATCAGCCAGACCCAGCTCACCAGCATCAGCACAGCGACCCAGCTCGCCAGGCCGGCTTGACGGTCGACCAGGATGAAACTGCCGATGCCGGAGAGGAAGCCTCCGAGCGCGATGACGCCGGGGTAGCGTTTGAGCAGTTCGATGATGCGATTGACGAAGCGGGGTATTGGGGGCATTGGGTCTACAACATGTTCATGGGGTGGCTGTGCCGCCCTCTTTGCCGGCAAGCCCCACACCGACCCCCACATCATTCGATACTGTGAGGTTTCTGTAGGAGCGGGCTTGCCCGCGAAGAGGGCGGTACTGGCAAAAGGATACCGCTGTTTCACCGCTCCCGAGTAGCACCACTGGGCCGCTGCGGCGTGTGCCGACGCCAGCGTAGCAGACCCGCCGCGACAATGAGCCCAAGCAGCAGCGCCAACAGCCCGTACAGCTCGTCATAGCCCAACAACGGCTTTTCGATGCGCAGGTAGCCAGGGTCCTTGAGCATTTCCTTCAGCGCGTCGTTGGCTTGATCCAGGCTGACCTGACGCAGCTTGCGGGCCGGATCGGTGAAGCGACCGTTGTCGTAGTCGTTCAGCGCCCCCCAGTAATAGTCGGCCAGCGCGCTGTTGCCCTGGGTGCTCCAGCTTTCCTTGGCGATGGCCGCGTCCTTGATGCGGGCGAAGGTGTCCGGGTCCAGGCCGTCTTTGCGCAGGTGGTCGAACAACTGCTGCATCACGTCGATGGCCTGGTCGACATCATCGCGCTCGAGATCGGCGTTGAGGCTGAGCATGCCGCTGTCGCCGAAGCTCTCACGCTGTACCGAGGGGCCATAGGACAAACCGTTGCGCAGCCGTAGCTGATCGTAGAGGGCCCATTCCAGGTACCTTGAGAGCAGGTCCAAGGTCTGTTGATGGTCGTTGTCCAGCACTGGCTCGATGAATAGCCAGTGCAGCTTGGCGCTGTCGCCCAACCAGCCGCGGGTCAGGTCGCGTCGTTGTTCTGCCTGCTGGCTGATGCTTTCCAGGGCACGGCGCTCTTCAGGCTCGCTGGCCGGCAGCTCGCCGTAGGTTCGTTCCAGATAGGCCGGCAGTAAGCGGTCGAGACCACCTACGATGATCAGGGTCATGTTGTTGGCGGCGTACCATTTCTCGCGCAGGGCCTGCACCTGTGCCAACGTCATGTCGTTGACATTGGAGCGCTCCGGACACTTCAAGCCCAGTTCCGTGGCCAGCTGATCACTGGCCGGATGGCCGATGTCCTGGCGGTCGAGCCAGCGCTGCAGATGACCGTAATGGCCGCCATCCTCGCGCTCGATGATGCGTTTGGCGGTGGCCAGTGCCTTGGCATCGATGCGCGTATCGCGGATCACGGCCAGCAGCAGGTCGAGCACCTTGCGCTGGTTCCGGGCCGGTGCCTCGATGACGAAGGTGGTATCGGCGCTACTGGTGTACGCGTTCCATTCCCCGCCCAGTGCTTGCAAGCGCTCTTCCAGGCCGCCCTCGCCGGTCTCGTCGATGCCGGTGAACAGCAGGTGCTCGAGCAGGTGTGGCAGCTCTTTCTGTTCGCAGTCGAAGTCATCCAGGCCGACACCGACCACCAGGCGAATCGCCACGTGGTCACGTTCGTAGCCAGACTTGAGGATCACCTGCAGCCCATTGGGCAGCAGATAGCCCTCGACCCGTGAGCGGTCCAGGGCAAGCGAGGGCAGGCTGCAGATCAGCAGGCAAAGGAACATCAGGCAACGCATAGGCGAGCGGGAGTCTCCGGATTGGCGAGATCAGGGCTGGCGAGTTTCTTCAGGGGCGCTCTCGAGCAAGAGTCCGCCTGTGTCCGAGCCGCCCAGTACCACATAGGCACTGCTGCAGAACAAAGAGTTCAACCGCTTCATGTCTGCGATCAGCTCCAAGTGTAGCGAACTGGTCTCGATACTTTGCACTACCTTGCGCTGTAAACGGCTGACATGGGCGTGGGCCAGGCGCCGTTCCTGAGCGCGAAAGCGGCGCTTCTCCCGCAGCAGCAGCTGTGCGCTGTGCGGGTCGGCGCTGAGGAACACCGAAAGGCCCAGGCGCAGGTTGGCCAACAGTTGTTCCTGCAGGCCTGTGAGCTCTTGCAGCCCGACCTGGGAAAACTCCCGGCGCTGGCTGGTCTTCTGCTGTTGCACCTTGCGCAGCATGCGCTCGATCAGGTCGCAGGCCAGCTTGAGATTGATCGCCAGTTCGATGATCTCGGCCCAGCGGCGGTTGTCCTGGTCGCTGAGGTCATCGCGGGGCATCTGTGCCAGATAAAGCTTGATCGCGCTGTACAGTGCCTCGGCGTCTTCGACCAGGGCCCGCACCTGCTGTGGCAGGGCGGTCTGGGTGCCGCGCAGGGCGCCGAGCATGGATTCGAGCAGGCTGTCGACCAGATCGCCCAGGCGCAGGGTCTCGCGTGCGGCATTGGCGAGAGCCAGGCTTGGCGTCGCCAAGGCCGAGGCATCCAGGTGGCGGGGGCGCACCTGGCCATTGCCGTTTTCCCGCTCGGGCAACAGGAAGTTGCACAGGCGGCCCATGGGCGTGGTGGTGGGCAGCATGATCAGGCAGCGCAGTGTGTTGTAGAGCAGGTGAAAGCCGATCACCAGTTCCTGGGGACTGAAGTTCAGTGAGTCCATCCAGTTCACCAGCGGGTGCAGCCCGGGAATGATCAGCACCAGGCCGATCAGCTTGTACAGCAGGCTGCCCAGCGCCACGCGGCGGCCTGCCGCGTTCTGCATGCTGGTGGTGAGGAAGGCCAGCAGGCCACTGCCGATGTTGGCGCCGACCACCAGGCCGATGGCCACCGGCAGGCTGATCACTTCGGCGCCGGCCAGGGTGGCGGTGAGCAGCACCGCCGCCAGGCTGGAGTAGGAGATCATGGCGAACAGCGCGCCGACCAAGGCGTCGAGCAGGATGTCGCCGGTCAGGGAGGCGAACAGCACCTTCACGCCTTGGGCGTGGGTGATGGGCGTGGCGGCCTGGACGATCAGTTCCAGGGCCAGGATGATCAGGCCCAGTCCGATAGCCACCCGTCCCAGCTGTCCGGCGCGGGTCTGTTTGCGCGACAGGAAAAAGATCACGCCGAGGAACACCAGCAGCGGCGACAGCCAGGACAGATCGAAGGTCAGCACCCGCGCCATCAGCGCGGTGCCCACGTCGGCGCCGAGCATGATCGCCAGGGCCGGGGTCATGGCCATCAGCCCCTGGCCGACGAACGAAGTGACCAGCATGGCCGTCGCGTTGCTGCTTTGCACCAACGCGGTGACCACGATGCCGGCGATGAAGGCCAGTGGCCGGCGATCCATGTTCTGGCTGAGCACGCGGCGCAGGTTGGAGCCGAACACCCTGAGGATGCCGGTACGGACGATATGCGTTCCCCACACCAGCAAGGCCACCGCGGAGAGCAGGTTGAGCAGGGTCAGCATGACATGGCCCCCTGTTGTCGATGGTCCAAAGGACCAATGAGTGGAGCGTGAGCGCGTTGATCTTTTTAGAGTGCTCACTCGAAGCTTTAGCCGTTTTGCACGGCGGTTTCCAGCTTCTCATGAAAAAGGGCCCCGCAGGGCCCTCGATCACGGTCAGCCTGAGTTATTGACCCGGCATGTCCTTGCGCAGTTTCACAGGCTCGTGTTCCTCGCCCTTCTTGCGCGCCATGGCAGTGCGCATGCGGATGTTGATCGCTTCCACGGCCAGCGAGAAGGCCATGGCGAAGTAGACGTAGCCTTTGGGTACGTGCAGGTCGAAAGATTCGGCGATCAGCACGGTTCCGACCACGATCAGGAACGAAAGCGCGAGCATCTTCAGCGACGGATGTTTGTCGATGAAGTCGCTGATGGTACCGGCACAGGCCATCATCACCAGCACCGCGACGACGATCGCGGCGATCATCACCGGCACGTGGGAAACCATACCCACCGCGGTGATCACCGAGTCCAGGGAGAACACGATGTCGATGATGGCGATCTGGATGATGGTGTAGAGGAACTTGCCACCTGCGCCTTTCGGCGCATCACCCTGCTCGTCCTCACCTTCCAGGCCGTGGTAGATCTCCTGGGAGCTTTTCCACAGCAGGAACAGGCCGCCGCAGAACAGGATCAGGTCACGGCCGGAAATGCCCTCGCCGAACACGTGGAACAGATCGCTGGTCAGCCGCATGACCCAGGTGATCGACAGCAACAGCATGATCCGCGTGATCATGGCCAGTGCCAGGCCGAAGATCCGCGTGCGTGGCTGCATGTGCTTGGGCATGCGGCTGACCAGGATCGAGATCATGATGATGTTGTCGATGCCCAGCACGATCTCGAGGGCGGTGAGGGTAAAAAAGGCAACCCAGAGTTCCGGGCTGGTCAGCCATTCCATGTGTATTCCTTCGAACGAGTGAAGGCGACGCGCCTGAGCCTGGACGCATCGCGGTGGGGCGATGGGTGTTAATTAAAGACTACTGAACAATGGGAAAATGCCCATCAGTAGCGCGGCGAGCATTATGCACATGCACACCAGCACTGCCCACTTGAGGGTGAAGCGCTGATGATCGCCGAATTCGATGCCGGCCAGGGCCACCAGCAGGTAGGTCGAGGGTACCAACGGGCTGAGTAAATGCACCGGCTGTCCGACGATCGATGCACGGGCCATTTCCACCGGACTGATGCCATAGTGCGCAGCCGCCTCCGAGAGTACCGGCAGCACGCCGTAGTAGAAGGCGTCGTTGGACATGAAGAAGGTGAACGGCATGCTCACCACTGCGGTGATAACTGCCAGGTAGGGGCCCAAGGCATCCGGAATTACCGCCAGCAGGCTCTTGGACATCGCCTCGACCATGCCGGTGCCGGAGAGGATGCCGGTGAAGATACCCGCGGCGAAGATCAGCCCGGTGACCGCCAGCACACTGCCGGCGTGGGCGGCGATGCGGTCTTTCTGCTGCTGCAGGCAAGGGTAGTTGACGATCATGGCGATGCTGAAGGCGATCATGAACAGCACCGGCAGCGGCAGCACGCCGGCGATCAGCGCCACCATCAATGCCGCGGTCAGCGCACCGTTGAACCAGAGCAGCTTAGGCCGGCGTGCTTCGGGGAATTGCGACACGCTGATTTCACTGTGGTCGATGTCGTCGGTCGGCAGGTGCAACTCACCTAGCCGGGCGCGTTCACGTTTGCCGTAGAAATAGGCAATGGCCAGAATGCCCGCCACACCGAAGGCCATGGCCGGGATCATGGGTACGAAGATGTCCGAAGGGTCCACGTGCAGAGCACTGGCGGCGCGGGCGGTCGGGCCACCCCAAGGGGTCATGTTCATCACACCGCCAGCCAGGATGATCAGGCCGGCCATGATCCTTGGACTCATGCCCAGACGGCTGTACAACGGCAACATGGCCGCGCAGCAGATCATGTAGGTGGTGGCGCCGTCACCGTCGAGCGAGACCACCAAGGCCAGTACCGCGGTACCGACCGAGACTTTCAGCGGGTCGCCCTTGACCAGCTTGAGGATCTTGCGCACCGCCGGGTCGAACAGGCCGGAGTCGATCATCAGGGCGAAATAGAGGATGGCGAACATCAGCATCACGCCGGTGGGCGCAAGTTTGCTGATGCCTTCGAGCATCATCGGGCCGATCTTGGTGGAAAAACCACCGAACAGGGCGAACAGAATCGGTACCAGGATCAGGGCGATCAAGGCCGACAGGCGCTTGGTCATGATCAGGTACATGAAGGTGATGACCATGGCGAAGCCGAGGAAGGTCAGCATGGCGGTACTCCAGGCGTGGCGCGACGAAAGAAAGGACTGTTCGGGAGGATCAGCGCATCAGGCGCTGCACATGGAGCACACGGAGGAATACCGGGTAACGGCGGGCGTGGAAAGACATCAGAATCACCATTGTTGTTGTTGATTGAGCCGGGCTCGGCAGTTCCGGTTGCCCTGGCGACCGGTCTGGTGCCGGTGGTGGCGCTATCCTAGGGGGGCAAGCTTTCAACCAGCTTTCGCCAATCGCGAGGGGACCGGAGGTAGGTGATGGACGACGTTAACGAAGGCGGGTGCCATTGCGGCGCGCTGCGATATCGGTTGCAAGGCCAACTGCACGACATCGCCCACTGCCATTGTTCGATCTGTCGACGGGTAAGCGGCGGATTGCTGGTGACCTGGCTGACCCTGCCCCTTGCCGGCTTTACCTGGTTGGCTGGCAATCCCAACTGCTACGTGGCGCCGGCCAGTTGCAAGCGCTACTTCTGCGGCAACTGCGGTGCCCATGTGGCACTGGTGACCGAGCACAGTCCGCAGAGCATCGACGTGACCGTAGCCACCCTGGACCACCCCGAACGGGTACGGGCCAAGCGCCATATCTGGACTGGCAGTCGCTTGCCCTGGTTACATCTGGACGAGGATCTGCCAAAAGAGGAGCAGGAATCGATCTAGGCATGCACCTCGGCCCCAGGTCGGAGCCGGCTTGCCGGCGGTTGGGCCGCTGCTGACCCTAAGGCAGCTGCAAGCCCCCGGCAGCCTTGTGCAATACCCGCAGGTGATCGCCTATCTGTTTCACATTGGTCTCGACCGCGGCAATTTCCTTGGCCCGTGCCGGGCTCAGCAGCGCCCTCACCTCCTTGTCCAGATCGGTGCTCAAGCGCAGCAATTGTGCCTGGCGCTCGGCGCTGACCTGCTCCAGATGCTTGCGCTCAGCGGGTTGTGGCAAGCCGTAGCCTTTGGCATCGAGAAGCTCTGCCGGGCGGCTGAGGAAACCGCTGTTGGCGAGCATCTGCCTGAGCGTCTCGTCGGCCTTGCCGATGCTACCGTCCTTCAGCGCCGTAGCATTCAGATAACGATTCTTGACCTCGTCCTGGGCCAGCAACAGTTGCTGGCGCAGGGCGGCCTGCTCCAGCAACAGTAGCGCAGCACTGGTGCGCAGATCGGCCTTGGCGAACCAGCCGCGGCGTTGCTCGGCGTCCAGCCCCAGCCAGTCCTCGACCTTGTCCTGCTTGACCGGCAGTTGCTTTTTCAAGACCTCGAACATGGCCTGGTAACGGTCGCGGTAGGAATCGAAGCGATAACCCAGGCGCAGCGCCTCGCGAGGATCCTCAAGCACGCTGGTATCGGCCAGTCCGCGACCCTTGAGCACCGCCAGCAGGCCATTGGGCATGATGCTGTCGAGATCGTTCAGGCGAGGATTGCCGGTGCCGCTGCGCAGTAGTTTCAACTCTTCCACCGCGCAGTTGTTGGACAGGAACCAGTAGTTGCCGTCGTAACTCCAGTGCATCTCGACGGCCTGACGCACCAGGTTCTCCAGCTCGGTGCGAGTGAGCTTGAGTGGCACCGAGGCCAGGCTGCGTAGCTCGGTCTTGGTGTATTCATCGATCACTTGCGCCAACGGCAGGACGAACAGCCGGGATGGGTAAGCGCCGACCAAGCCGTCCCAGCTCGACAACTGCACATCGTTGACGAACGCCCGATAGGAGAGCACCAAGTGCTGGTCGAGATCCAGGCGGCAGTCCGGGCCACGTGGGCGACCGGGTTTGCAGATCACCAGTCGCAACATGCTGTGGCCCCAGCGGCTGACCAGGTTCTGGTTGGCTTCGGCCAGCAGGTAGTCCACTTCGTAGACCCGCTCCGGGTCGATTTCGCCGAATGGCTGACGGGCAAAATCACTGCCGGCATTGAGAAACGGCAGGCCCTTGGCGCAGGTGTCCTGCTGTGGGGCCCAACCGAAATGATCGCGCAGGTACTGGTTCAACGCTGGACGGCGGCAGCCATAACTGGGGTCAAGGAGGAAATACTCCATGTTGACCGCCACGAATTCCTTGGGGCTACTCAGCTCGTAGCTGTCGGGGCTACGTAGAAACTGGCCGTTGCGTTGCTCGCGCTCGCCACGTCGGCCGACGTATTGCGGCCAGCCGGCGAGGTCGAGCAGACGTGGATCGTCGCTCAAGGTGAAGCGTCGGTCGGCCTGACCGCGGCATTCTGCGCGCTGGCCAACCTTGCCCAAGGTGCCCTGCTGGCGCGTGCAGCGAGCCAGCAGAGCACGCTCGGCTTGGGGCCAGAGCCTGGCGCGGTCATAGATGTGCGTAAGCTCGTGGAGCACCGTGGCGAGCAGTTCCTCGCGCACCGTGCCATGGGGGCGATCGGTGCGTTCCAGCGCCGCGCTGCCGTCGGTCAGGCCAGGTAGCAGGCGACGGTTCAGCGCCAGGGTCGAGACCAATGATGCCTGACCATAGGCATCGGCCGGCATGTGGGCATCCCAGCTGACCTGGATGCGTCGGTCCAGACGTTGTTTGAAGCTGGGGGGAAGTTTGCCCAGGGCCTCGTCCAGCAAAGCCTGTGTGGCTTGCACCTGTTGCGCGTCGAGACCCGATGTCTGCAGGTCGAGTTGCAGGTCAGCCAGGGCGGGCGTGCCCAGCAGCGTCATGGCGCAGCCGAGCAACCAGGCACGCATGGGCTTCACAGGGCGAGGATGGCTTCGGCCAATACCTGGTCGCTGGCGTCACGTGCTTCTGGTACACGCTCACGCAGAGTTGTGAAGGCGGCCTCGAGTTGCGCGCCACGGATGTCCCCGTTGCTGGCGACGAAGCTGGCAGCATCGTCGTGGGCCTCACGGACGACCTTGGAGTCGCGGATCGAAGTGGTGGTGTCAGAGGTGAAGTCGATCGAGCGGCCAAAGGCGCGCACGATGATGTTGCTGGTGGCTACCAGGGTTTGTGCCTGGGCCAGGTCGGCCAGCAGCAGCATGCCGAGGGTAGCGGCGATCAGCGGTTTACGCATGGAGCATCTCCGGAACATAACAAGGAGTCAGATGAGATCATTGGACGAGAATTGCTTCGGCCAGTTCAAGGTCGCCGACCGAATGATGGGTACTGCCATGGCGCAGCGCCTGCAGCGCTGCTTCCAGGCGAGCGCCGCGGATCACGCCGTCGCTGGCAACGAACGCCGCAGCATCGTCGCGCGCCTGTCTGACCAGCTTGCGGTCGAAGGGAGCAGTGGTGACTTGGCTGGTGACATAGCCTGTGATGACCAAGCCCTGTGTGGTGGTGTCCATGGCATGGGCAGCGCCCGAGGCAACGACGCAGAGCAGCAACGACAACAGATAACGCATGGGCTTTCTTAAGACAGAACGTGGGTGACGAAGGCTAGCCTGAAAGCGCTGACTTAAGCCAGCGCTTGCGTAGTCGGGCTTCGGATCAGAGCGCCAGGATCGCCTGGGCCAACTGTGCGTCGCTGGCCTCTAGGGATGGCATGCTCGAACGGATGTGCATGAACGCGCTCTCCAGCTTGGCGCCACGGATGTCGCCCTGGCTACCGACGAAGCTGGCCGCGTCGTCACGTGCCGCCTGGACGATCTTGTCGTCACGGAACGATGAAGTCAGGTCGGAGGTGGCGTCGGTCGAAGCAGCAACGGCACGTACCACGGCATCGGTGGTGACGACGAAGCTGCTGGCATTGGCAGTGCCGGCGAGGCCGAGCAGGAAGGCTGTGCCAATCAGGTATTTACGGGTCATGGTCATGGACTCCTGGAAAAGGGTCGATCTGCTTATCGGACGCTCGCACAGCTCGTCACGGTACTTTTGAACAACGTGTTTGTAACAGACTGCTAAGCCAAGCGTATCACGGGCTGGTATTTCCAGATGTTGATGCGCAAGCCACTTTCTTAACTGTTATGGTCGAATGTCAGCTCATTAAAACTGTACTTGTATGGGCTCTAGCGGCTCTAGCTCGTTACTTCAGGCATAAAAAAACCCGCTGCGGTTTCCCGCAACGGGCTTGGAATTCGCGGTGCCAGCCGGAGCCGGCGAACCGAGGCTTAGCGCCAGAACGGCTTGCTCAGCTCTTCGTAACGCTGCGACTCGCTGATACCGGCATCGGCCAGCAGGCGGGCGTCCAGGCGAGCCAGTTGACGGCGGCTGGCCATGCGACGCTGCCAGAGCAGCAGGGTGGAGAGGGCGCGCAGCGGCAGCGAAGTTTGGGATTGCTGGGCGTTGCTTTCAAAAACCAGACCGGAACTGAGGGTACGTTCCATGATGCTTCATCCTTCCGCTTATGGCGGTACTAGGGAGTGATTTAACTGGTGCCCATGATCCTCCTCCTATGTCCATAACAGTAGATACAGTTCAACAGCAATGCGATGGCCCAGTTAACTGTTTTAAGCAACTGTTGCACTCTAAACTGGCGAAACTGTACCGGTCTGCCCCTAAATGGTGCGTTTTAGGTTTTTGTTAGGTAGGTGGGAAGCCGTGGCGACGGTTGATTGCAGTACAGTAGTACAGTTTTTTGAAATTGGCGTGATGGCTGCGAAGGGTGTTTCAATCTGGACTGGCGATAAGGCCGGAACAGCCATTGCAGCTGTTCCGGTGCAACCTGGGGTCAGACGGCGATCATACGCCCGGTTTCTTCCAGGTTCTCGTGCCAGCTCAATGCCTCGCGCAGGATGTGCGGGGTATGGCCGCCACGCTGGCAGGCACGCTCGAAGTAGTCGTTGAGCGCTGCGCGGTAGTCCGGGTGCACGCAGTTATCGATGATCGCTCGAGCGCGCTCACGGGGTGCCAGGCCTCGCAGGTCGGCCAGGCCCTGCTCGGTGACGAGGATGTCGACGTCATGCTCGGTATGGTCGACGTGGCTGACCATCGGCACCACGCTGGAAATCGCGCCACCTTTGGCGATCGATTTGGTGACGAATACCGCCAAATGGGCGTTGCGGGCGAAGTCGCCGGATCCGCCGATGCCGTTCATCATCTTGGTGCCGCAGACGTGGGTGGAGTTGACGTTGCCGTAGATGTCGAATTCCAGTGCGGTGTTGATACCGATGATGCCCAGGCGCCGTACCACCTCAGGGTGGTTGGAGATTTCCTGTGGACGCAGCACCAGCTTGTCCTTGTAGCGTTCGAGGTTGCCGAACACATCGGCGTTGCGACGAGTCGACAGGGTGATCGAGCTGCCCGAAGCGAAGCGCAGCTTGCCGGCATCGATCAGGTCGAAGGTCGAGTCCTGCAACACCTCGGAGTACATGGTCAGGTTTTCGAAAGGCGACTCGATCAGACCACACATCACCGCGTTGGCGATGCTGCCGATGCCAGCCTGCAGCGGACCGAGCTCGTTGCTCATGCGCCCGGCCGCCACTTCGCCCTTGAGGAACTCGATCAGGTGGTTGGCGATGCCCTGGGTTTCGTCATCGGGCGGCAGCACGGTGGAGGGAGAGTCCGGTTGCTCGCTGATGACGATGCCGACGATCTTGGCCGGATCGATCGGGATGGCGGTGCTGCCAATGCGGTCGTCGACCTTGACCAGCGGGATCGGGGTGCGGGTCGGGCGGTAGGTCGGGATATAGATGTCGTGCAGGCCTTCGAGGTTGGCGTTGTGCGACAGGTTGATCTCGACGATCACTTGCTTGGCGAAAATGGCGAAGCTGGCCGAGTTGCCTACGGAGGTGGTCGGCACGATGTGGCCTTGCTCGGTGATGGCCACAGCTTCGATGACCGCGATGTCGGGCAGTTTGAGCTGCTTGTTGCGCAGCTGCTCGACGGTTTCCGAGAGGTGCTGGTCGATGAACATCACCTTGCCGTCGTTGATGGCCTTGCGCAGGGTGCTGTCGACCTGGAATGGCATGCGGCGAGCCAGGACGCCGGCCTCGGTCAATTGCTTGTCCAGGTCGTTGCCCAGGCTTGCGCCGGTCATCAGGCTGATTTTCAGTGGTGACTGCTTGGCGCGTTCGGCCAGCGCATGTGGCACGGCCTTGGCTTCACCGGCACGGGTGAAACCGCTCATGCCGACGGTCATGCCGTCCTCGATCAGGCCAGCGGCGTCAGCCGCACTCATAACCTTGCTGTGCAGGGAGGACAAGCGGATACGATCACGGTACATGGATTGTTATCTCGGGCTACTGAAGCTACTGCAGCGCAGTCTAGAGATTTAACCCGTCGCCGTCCCACGACCATGGTCGTATGAAAGGCCTATGACAAAGGCCTTTGATCTGAAGCAATGGAGAAAGCCCCGTTCAATTATGAGCGGGGCTTCATTTATAGCGTGAGGTGTCTACCTGCGGATCAGTCTACGGCTTTAACCATGTCCTCGATGACCTTCTTCGCATCGCCGAACACCATCATGGTCTTGTCCAGGTAGAACAGTTCGTTGTCCAGACCTGCGTAACCGCTGGCCATCGAGCGCTTGTTGACGATGATGGTCTTGGCCTTGAACGCTTCGAGGATCGGCATGCCCGCGATCGGCGACTTGGGATCGTTCTTCGCCGCCGGGTTGACCACGTCGTTGGCGCCCAGTACCAGCACTACGTCGGCCTGCCCGAACTCGGCGTTGATGTCTTCCATCTCGAACACCTGGTCGTAAGGCACTTCGGCCTCGGCCAGCAGCACGTTCATGTGTCCGGGCATGCGGCCCGCCACCGGGTGGATCGCATACTTCACGGTCACGCCATTGTGGGTCAGCTTCTCGGTCAGTTCCTTGAGCGCATGCTGGGCGCGGGCTACTGCCAGGCCGTAACCGGGGACGATGATCACGCTGTCGGCGTTGCTCAGCAGGAAGGTGGCGTCGTCGGCCGAGCCAGACTTCACCGGGCGTTGCTCCTTCGAGCCTTGCGCGGCACCGCTGTCGGTATCGCCGCCGAAGCCGCCGAGGATGACGTTGAAGAACGAGCGGTTCATCGCCTTGCACATGATGTACGAGAGAATCGCACCGCTCGAGCCTACCAGCGAACCCGCGATGATCAGCATCGAGTTGTTCAGCGAGAAGCCGATACCGGCCGCCGCCCAGCCCGAGTAGCTGTTGAGCATCGACACCACCACCGGCATGTCGGCGCCACCGATCGGGATGATGATCAGTACACCCATGACGAAGGCCAGGGCCAGCATCAGGGTGAATGCGCTGTAGTGGCCGGTGAAGGTGAACAGCAGGCCCAGGGCGATGGTGGCCAGACCCAGGATCAGGTTCAGCTTGTGCTGGCCGGCGAACTGTACCGGTGCGCCCTGGAACAGACGGAACTTGTACTTGCCCGACAGCTTGCCAAAGGCGATCACCGAACCGGAGAAGGTAATTGCACCGATCGCCGCGCCGAGGAACAGCTCCAGGCGGTTGCCGGTGGGAATGGGGTCGCTGATGGCGGCGACGATGCCCATCGACTGCGGCTCGAGAACGGCGGCGATGGCGATGAACACTGCGGCCAGACCGATCATGCTGTGCATGAAAGCGACCAGCTCGGGCATCTTGGTCATCTCGACGCGCTTGGCCATGATCGAACCGGCGCTGCCGCCGACCAGCAGGCCGACGATGACGTAGCCGATGCCGGCCGTTGCAAGTTCGGAGCCGAGCTTATAGATAAGGCCGACCGTGGTGAGGATCGCGATCCCCATGCCGATCATGCCGAACAGGTTGCCGCGTCGCGAGGTAGTCGGGTGCGACAGGCCTTTGAGCGCCTGGATGAAGCACACCGAAGCGACGAGGTAGAGAAGCGTTACCAGATTCATGCTCATGCTTACTTCTGCGCCTCGTTCTTGGTTTTCTTCTTGAACATTTCCAGCATGCGGCGGGTGACCAGGAAGCCACCGAATACATTGACCGCCGCCAGGGCGACAGCCAGGGTGCCCATCAGCTTGCCGGCCGGGGTCACGGTCAGGGCTGCGGCGAGCATGGCGCCGACGATGACGATGGCCGAGATGGCATTGGTGACCGCCATCAGCGGCGTGTGCAGGGCCGGGGTGACATTCCATACCACGTGGTAACCCACATAGATCGCCAGCACGAAGATGATCAGGTTGTAGATTCCGTGAGAAATCAGCATGTCTTCCATTGTCGTGCTCCTTAGCCGTTCTTGCGCACGACCTGGCCGTCGCGGCACATCAGGCACGCGGCGACGATGTCGTCTTCGAGGTTGATCACCAATGCGCTGTCCTTGTCGAACAGCAGCTTCATGAAGTCCAGCAGGTTGCGCGCATACAGCGCCGAGGCATCGGCACCGACCTGGGCGGGCAGATTGGTCGGACCGACGATGGTCACGCCGTTGTGCTGGACCACCTGATCGGCGACGGTCAACGGACAGTTGCCGCCCTGGGCGGCGGCCAGGTCGATGACCACCGAGCCGGGTTTCATCTGCGCTACGGTCTCGGCGCTGAGCAGAGTCGGCGCCTTGCGGCCAGGGATCAGAGCTGTGGTGATGACGATGTCGGCCTGCTTGGCGCGCTCGTGCACGGCCTGGGCTTGGCGTTGCATCCAGCTCGCCGGCATCGGCCTGGCGTAACCGCCCACGCCTTCGGCGCACTCGCGTTCTTCGTCGGTCTCGTATGGCACGTCGATGAATTTGGCACCAAGCGATTCGATCTGCTCCTTCACCGCGGGGCGCACATCCGATGCTTCGATTACTGCGCCCAGCCGCTTGGCCGTAGCGATCGCCTGCAGGCCGGCAACGCCTGCACCGAGGATCAGCACACGGGCGGCCTTCACGGTGCCGGCGGCGGTCATCAGCATGGGCATGAAGCGTGGATAGTGATGTGCGGCGAGCAATACGGCCTTGTACCCGGCGATGTTGGCCTGGGACGACAACACGTCGAGGCTCTGGGCCCGGGAAGTACGGGGTGCGGCCTCAAGGGCGAAGGCAGTGATGCCGCGCTCGGCCATCTTGGCGATCAATTCGTTGTTGAACGGGTTGAGCATGCCGACCAACACACTGCCACTATTGATCTGGGCCAGCTCCTGATCGCTGGGGGCGACCACCTTCAGCACCAGTTGCGCGCCGTAGGCATCGGCTGCGCTGCCAAGGGAGGCTCCCACGGCTTCATAGGCACTGTCCGGAATGCTGGCGTTCAGGCCTGCGCCCCGTTGGACGGTGACCTGATGGCCCTGACCAATCAGTTTCTTGATGGTTTCGGGGGTTGCGGCAACCCTTGTCTCACCGGTCTGCGTCTCGAGAGGAACACCAATGTGCACGACTTTGTCTCCTGCGGTGACCTTTTGTCTTTGTAGAAACCCATGCACTGCGTATGGCGCACGGGGTGGCGATTGGGCGCCGGCCCGCCGAATCCTGGGCGGGCCGAGCATTTTGCAGACGAACCCACGGGCCTTCAACAGGTTATGGAGCGAAACCAAGTCAAAACTACAAGTCACCCTGTGACCGTATGTCGCAACAATAGGTTTGCAGGCCTTCAAGCTCGGGCTTTTGGGAGATTAAGGTATTTTTCGAAGTTTTTTGTAGTAATTGCGCAGATGGGCTCGCGGATGTCGCTAATTTGCCTGTAAGCCGCGTATTTACAGGGGTTTTTCAGGTTTATCGTTAAACCCGAACAGTTTGCAGATATGCGACAAAACCTTACATCTGTAGGTGTTCAAAATAATTGACTACAAAGATAGGGTGCTTTCACTGTTGCTGCTCGAAGCCAGGTACTGCCTGGCCTGGTCGGCCAGCCAATCGCGAAAGGCACGCAACGAAGCGGACTCGACCTTGCGCTCCGGAATCATCAGATAGTAAGCCTTGTCACTGATCAGAGCGTGCCTGTTTGCGACCACCAGCCTGCCCTCCTCCAGCTCGCGCTGGATCAGGAATGGCGGTATCAGCGCGATACCCATCTCGTGCATGGCGGCCTGGGCGAGCATGGAGAACAGTTCATAGCGCGGCCCTGTCATGTCGCCCTCGATGCTCATGCCCACGCTGTGGAACCACTGCCGCCACGCATAAGGACGCGTGGTCTGTTGCAGCAGCGGCATGCTGGCGATGCGCCGGGCATCGAGCATGCCCTCCCCGTTCAGCAAGGCTGGGCTGCACACCGGCAGCGGGTTCTCGCCCATCAGGCGCTGGGACTGGGTGCCGGACCAGTCGCCGTCGCCGAAGTAGATGGCGGCGTCGAAGGTGGTGTCGGCGAACAGGAATGGCCGGGTGCGGTTGGTCAGGTTCACCGTGACTTCCGGGTGGCGTTGCTGAAAATCTTTCAGGCGGGGCAGCAGCCATTGGGTGCCGAATGTGGGAACCACGGCCAGTTCGATCACGTTGGCGCCCTGCTGGCGCATCACCGAGAGCGTGTCTCGCTCCACCGCATCGAGCTGGGCCGCTACTTGGCGGCTATAGGACAGTCCGGCCTCGGTCAATTTCACGCCGCGCCGCGAGCGACGAAACAGGTCGACGTTGAGAAAGCTTTCCAGGCTGCCGATCTGCCGACACACGGCGCCCTGGGTCAGCGCCAGTTCCTGCGCTGCCTTGGTGAAGCTCTCGTGGCGCGCCGCGGCTTCGAAGCAGACCAGGGCAGCGGTGCTGGGGATCTTTCGGCGCATGTACGTCAACCTCACTTGTCACAGATCGAATAACCGGTTTTTTCGTGTTCCGGAGTGAGAAATTATCACTAAAGCGTGCGCAATCCTCGTTTGTCCAGGCGCAGGATCGGGCCTAGGATCAAGGAAACAAGACCTGCTCCCTACTTCGAGGACATCGCTCATGGCTGGTAAGGCAAGCTTCAACTGGATCGACCCGCTGCTGCTGGATCAGCAGCTCACTGAAGAAGAGCGCATGGTGCGTGACAGTGCTTACCAGTTCGCCCAGGACAAGCTGGCGCCTCGTGTGTTGGAAGCCTTCCGGCACGAGCAGACCGATCCGGCGATCTTTCGCGAGATGGGCGAAGTCGGTCTGCTGGGGGCGACCATCCCGGAGCAGTATGGTGGCAGTGGCCTGAACTATGTCTGCTATGGCCTGATCGCTCGTGAGGTCGAGCGCATCGACTCGGGCTACCGTTCGATGATGAGTGTGCAATCCTCGCTGGTCATGGTGCCGATCAACGAGTTCGGCAGCGAAGCGCAGAAACAGAAGTACCTGCCAAAGCTGGCGTCCGGCGAATGGATCGGCTGTTTCGGCCTTACCGAGCCCAACCATGGCTCCGATCCGGGTTCGATGGTCACCCGTGCGCGCAAGGTCGATGGCGGCTACCGTCTGACCGGCAGCAAGATGTGGATCACCAACAGCCCGATCGCCGATGTGTTCGTGGTCTGGGCCAAGGACGACGCGGGCGATATCCGCGGCTTCGTGCTGGAGAAAGGCTGGCAGGGCCTGAGCGCGCCGGCTATCCATGGCAAGGTCGGGCTGCGTGCCTCGATCACCGGTGAAATCGTGATGGATAACGTCTTCGTGCCAGAAGAGAACATCTTCCCGGACGTGCGTGGTCTGCGTGGTCCGTTCACCTGCCTGAACTCTGCCCGCTATGGGATCTCCTGGGGGGCTTTGGGTGCTGCCGAGGCGTGCTGGCATACCGCGCGGCAATACACCCTGGATCGACAGCAGTTCGGTCGACCGCTGGCGGCGAATCAACTTATCCAGAAGAAGCTTGCCGATATGCAGACCGAGATTACCCTGGCGTTGCAGGGTTGCCTGCGCCTTGGTCGGATGAAGGACGAAGGTACTGCCGCGGTGGAAATCACTTCGATCATGAAGCGCAATTCATGCGGCAAGGCTCTGGATGTCGCCCGTCTGGCCCGCGACATGCTGGGTGGCAATGGTATCTCCGACGAGTTTGGCGTGGCGCGTCACCTGGTCAACCTGGAGGTGGTCAACACCTATGAAGGCACCCATGACGTGCATGCGCTGATCCTCGGCCGCGCGCAAACCGGCATCCAAGCTTTCTATTGATAAGGAGCCAGCCCATGGGCGCGCTTTCCCATCTGCGGGTGCTGGATCTTTCGCGGGTGCTGGCCGGCCCTTGGTCCGGCCAGATCCTGGCGGACCTGGGGGCTGATGTGATCAAGGTCGAGCGTCCAGGCAGCGGGGACGATACTCGCGCGTGGGGGCCACCTTTCCTCAAGGATGCCCAGGGTGAAAGCACCGGCGAGGCGGCTTACTATCTGTCGGCCAATCGCAACAAGCGCTCGGTGACCATCGATTTCACCCAGCCTGAAGGCCAGCGCCTGGTGCGCGAATTGGCGGCGAAGTCGGACATCGTCATCGAGAACTTCAAGGTCGGCGGGCTGGCGGCCTATGGGCTGGACTACCTGAGTCTCAAGGCGGTGAATCCGCGGCTTATATATTGTTCGGTCACCGGTTTCGGTCAGACCGGGCCATATGCCAAGCGCGCAGGGTACGACTTCATGATCCAGGGGCTGGGCGGGCTGATGAGCCTGACTGGCCGTCCCGATGGGGAGGAAGGTGCCGGGCCGGTCAAGGTAGGTGTGGCACTGACCGACATACTTACCGGGTTGTACTCGACCGTGGCGATCTTGGCCGCCCTCGCCCACCGCGACCAGACCGGGACCGGCCAGCATATAGATATGGCACTACTGGATGTGCAGGTGGCTTGCCTGGCCAACCAGGCGATGAATTATCTGACCACAGGCAGTCCGCCGAGGAGGCTGGGTAATGCGCATCCGAACATCGTGCCTTATCAGGACTTCCCTACTGCCGATGGTGATTTCATCCTTACCGTGGGCAACGATGGACAATTCCGCAAGTTCGCCGAGGTGGCCGGTCAGCCGCAGTGGGCAGACGACCCGCGATTCGCCAGTAACAAGCAGCGGGTGGCCAATCGCGCCGAATTGATTCCCTTGATCCGCCAGGCGACTGTATTCAAGACCACGGCGGAGTGGGTCAGCCAGTTGGAGGCGGCAGGTGTTCCCTGTGGGCCGATCAACGATCTGGCGCAGGTGTTCCAGGATCCGCAGGTACTGGCCCGAGGGCTGGCAGTGAGCATGCCGCATGCGTTGGCCGGCAGCGTGCCGCAAGTGGCCAGCCCGATTCGACTGTCCGAAACACCGGTGGAGTATCGCCAGGCGCCGCCTTTGTTGGGGGAGCATACCGAAGTGGTGTTGGCCGAGGTGTTGGGGTTGGATGCAGAAACGGTGCGGCGGCTGCGGGGTGCTGGGGTATTGTGATTGCTATCACCCAGGGCCGCGCAGCAGCCCCTTCATTAATGTTTCAAATTCATGAAAATAGGTGTTGACGCCGTTTCGAATCCCCTTATAATGCGCACCACTTCCAACGCAGTCGGAACGAAAAACTCC
>NZ_JAHWIW010000013.1:0-147456 GCF_025377065.1 Pseudomonas sp. HD6422
CCTCACCGAACTGCTCCAGCAGTTCTTTGGGGATTTTGGGCAGGTCACGCAGGGGTTTCTTTTTGGTTGGCATACATACACCTCTTACTCATGTTATGCCCGAACACAAAATTTCTGACACCCTCACAGCGACGCCATCTTTCAATCACCGCACTGTTCTCTCCAGTAAGACTTTTCCCAGCTTGAAACCAATTCCTTCAAAGCGAAACAGTCCTTTTTTGAACTTTTGCCGCACAAGCCACGGTGTATTCATTTCTGTCCGAAACAATCCGAGCAAATAGTTGAGGCAGAAAAATCAGATTTGGGCTCTTTTCTGTAGGACGTTTCCCAAAGATACTTCCAAAGCCTGTTTCTCGTTGCGCATGCCAACTATGGGTTCTAGTCTCGATCTGTCGCTGCCAGATCAGCGACCGGTCTTGACGGGCCGTCTATCGTTGTCCGTGTGCACACGCTTATGGCGACTGTACGTGCGGGCACCTCGTGTGCGCCGAGTGCCAACGATCTCGGTCCGTCAACCCTCGTACAGTTGCCACCCTCTTGCTTGACGGCTGGTGGATGGCAGCTCAACTATCGTTGGAGTTTGAGCATGCTGAAGATAGTCCCCGACCCGCCTAACAGTCCCCATCCAACCCGGAGGCATTTGGCCCTTGTCCAGATACCTCCCGGTCATCTGAAGCGCTACTAAGCCACCTCACGTCATGCCTGGCCTGACTTGATCACGAGCGACCTTGCCTTACATGTCCACCATCCCCTTCCCCTTGTTGAGACAGGTGGGCATGTAGGATTCGGCTTGCTGGCGATAAGGCCAGCCCAGGCACCCAAAGATTCAGGGAGATAGAACCATGCCCATGGACGATACCAGCCGCAGCTTCACAGTCGGCAAAACCAAGTTTTACCAAGGTGAAAACCAGACCCAACCCTTGTTCTGCATCGAGCCCGGCATTCCTTGCCAATACGCTCGAGAACAAGCTTCAGAGTTAATGGGCTGCGCCCGCGACATGAGCATCGCCGGCGTGATGGACGACAAACCTCAATGTGTGTGGGCTGCGCACTACCTCAGCGCCCTGGCCAAGGCGCTTTTAGATGATGCCGAGTTGGGCATGAAGCGCCGAGATGAGTGCTGACTGAGCCGGCCTCTTCGCGGGGCAAGCCCGCTCCCACAAGTACAGCGCCCAGCCCAACAACTGCGCGGATGCTGTGGGAGCGGGTTTACCCGCGAACACGGGCGAAGCCCGTGCCATCCCCCACCAAACCCGAGGACAAACCACCATGCCACCCTGCAAACCCTCCCGAATCCCGCCACCCGAAGACCCAATGCCGCTGCCAACCTTTCGCTCCTCCCAATCCATCTTCACCGTGACCCCAACCACAACCCTCTCCTACGCCCAGGCAGAGGCGCAGAAATTGATGGAATGTGCCCGTTATCTGAACCACACCGGTGTATTGACGGGGGATCATCGCATGACAGCGGCGTCCCACCACATCAGCGCCATGGTCAAGATGCTGCTGGATGAAATCGAACAGGGGATGCTGCCGTCGCGGCTTCGGGGGCAATATTACGCTTGACCTGATGGGGCGTGATCGAATTGTCGGTCACGCTCCATCAGGCCGACCTGGTGAAAATCAGGGCCCGGCTGATGGCAATCCCCGTTACCGGCCCGCACACAAAAAATCTGACACCCTCCGCGGGGCCGGTGTCAGATTAATATTGCATTTGAACACATAGCACAGTCAGTATTGTGCGTCTAAACCCACGAAACTGCATCACCATCTAGGTAGCCAAGGCCTTCAAGCACTCCAGATAACTCTGGCAGCCCAAGGAGTGGCTCCGATATATAAGTGATAGGTAAAGACTTTCTCAGTGCCTGAGCCTTCTCCGAATACTCCGCCCATGACGGTTTAGCTATACCAGACCAAAAAGAAATAGCTGAACCGTCATCAAGGAGCACCACAGGCTTCAAATACTCAACCCCCCCATTACCATCCCAGTACAAGTAGCCAAGATACCTAGCGCCATTTCGCCCCTCAAAGTGGGCTCGAACAATCAACTGGGCATCAGCACAAGACTCCACCTCCTGAAGAGGACGCACAGTCAGCTCATCCTCAACAGAGTCATCCATCGGGAAAAACCAGACGCCAGAATGAGCAAGATCGTCAATGGTCAGCTCGTAAACCTGCTTATCTGACATACCCACACACCTATCTAATCAAATATTCAACTGAATCAAACAGTTCCGGGCGCCCTATTTCACCATAAGCCTTCTGCAGGCCTTCCCTTATTTGCCCAGAAGTGTAATTCGCCTGCTTACCACCGACCATGGGCGGAAGGTACTTACTTATAGCCTTAAGCGAAAAAGAGCGAAAAAGGGGACAGATTTATTTAATATAACCAAATAGGGGCAGGCCATCTCTATTCGTCTAGCGAAAAATAAATCCGCCCCCATTTCTTTTTCTCGCCCCCTTTTCTCATTGGGTGATTACGACGGAGCGAAATAAATAGCCCGGTAGTGCCGGGCTATTTTTATTCAGATTTAGAAAGAGAGCTTATCCAAAATTTCGTTTACTTTCGCAGTATCCTCCGGATGGCGTTGAAGGTATTTTTCACAAGATAACCGAATATATTCAGAACAAACCGTTTCGCTCACAACAACTGTATCTTCATCCTTGGGGGGATAGCCATAAGCAAACTCAACCCCCTCAAAGCGCTCTTCATCAAACGGACTATTTTCATCAGGCAAATTACAGTACGCCCCGTCCGTACTGAACCCCCATCTCTTCACGATATAACCAACCGCCTCAATAAAATAGTCATCGTTATACATCCTATCAAAATACCCTTTAATTATCCAATAAGGGTCTGACTCGCTATATGGCTGACCGAACAGCTCTTTCATAAGTGCCTCACCATCACTTCGGGTGGAAGTTTGTCACCGTCCCCGTAGAAAAAAGGGGACAGATTTATTTAATAGAACCAAATAAGGGCAGACCATCTCTATTCGTCTAGCGAAAAATAAATCCGTCCCCATTTCTCGCAGAAATGGGGACAGATTTATTTAATGACCCAAATAGGGGCAGGCCAATCTATTTGTCTAACGAAAAATAAATCTGTCCCCATTTCTCATTCCTGAGAAATTATTTACTCTTCATCCCAAAAATTTCCGGGAGGCGCATACTCCCCACTCCGTAAGACAGCGCACCAGCCGTAACTTCTATAAAACATCTCAAGGTCAAGGATCCTGTAAACTCCTTCATCAATTTTCTGCAATGTAATCAAACCATTAGCGAAATGCGTATATTGACCGCCCGCCCCTGCAACGGCCCTTAACTCCAGCTCTCTACGATCCCATTCCGATACCACCCCCGATGAATGAGGGACAGTATCCGAAAACGAAACTTCAAACTCTTTTGAAACCTTGCAAAAGCAGGGAATTCGCTCCTGCCGGAGCAACTCATCCGTGATCAAGTTTCTAGGGAAGTCAATATTTAATTTCACTTAAGCGCACTCCGAGGAACAACAACCTCACCTGAAAAATTTCTTTGAAAGGTACTCACGGGACTAAAATATTGTGCCCCATGCGGATCGCGAATAGCTACAACGGAGACTCCATTTCTAGTTGTAACCCCATCCACCACAACAAAGTGGGAAAATTCAGTACCTTTCGTGTTGTCAACAATGCGGACAACCACCGGGGTTCCATCACTGGTGTACCTAGCCAAATCAGCAACATTTCTGCTCCCAAAGGCACTTGCAGGAACACCTTCAGCAGTCATCAGGCTTGCAACATCTCTAGCGTAAATCCCACCCTCAGAAGGCGCAATCCTTGACCAAAAGGGGACAGATTTATTTAATAGAACCAAATAGGGGAAGACCATCCCTATTCGTCTAGCGAAAAATAAATCCGTCCCCATTTCTTTCATTTCTTTTAAAAAATAAATTTTCTTCCCGGAAACTTAACCCAGATAACTGTAACCGTTGGTTAGCAGCGGCACGCCAACAAATAACAAAAAATAAATCCGTCCCCTTTTCGGTCTAAAAATAAATCTGTCCCCTTTTCTCCACAAGATATTGAAAAATCGTTAGATGACGTCATTCTGGCACCCACGTGTTGGTGGAGGAGTTAAATACCACTTTCCGCCCCTGAGGGTTTAAATACTTTGTATTAGCATCATAAATAGCGAAAAAAGGGGACAGATTTATTTAATATAACCAAATAGGGGCAGACCATCTCTATTCGTCTAGCGAAAAATAAATCTGTCCCCATTTCTCGCAGGCACCCAAAGATTCAGGGAGATAGAACCATGCCCATGGACGATACCAGCCGCAGCTTCACAGTCGGCAAAACCAAGTTCTACCAAGGTGAAAACCAGACCCAACCCTTGTTCTGCATCGAGCCCGGTATTCCTTGCCAATACGCTCGAGAACAAGCTTCGGAGTTAATGGGCTGCGCCCGCGATATGAGCATCGCCGGCGTGATGGACGACAAACCTCAATGCGTGTGGGCTGCGCACTACCTCAGCGCGCTGGCCAAGGCCCTGTTGGATGATGCCGAGTTGGGCATGAAGCGCCGAGATGCGTACTGACTGTCCCGCGAACACGGGCGCAGCCCATGCCATCCCCCAGCAAACCCGAGGACAACTCACCATGCCACCCTGCAAACCCTCCCGTATCCCACCATCCGAACACCCAATGCCGCGTCCAACCTTTCGCCCTTCCCAACCCATCTTCACCGTGACCCCAACCACGACCCTCTCCTATGCTCAAGCAGAGGCGCAGAAGTTGATGGAATGTGCCCGCTATCTGAATCAGACCGGTGTACTGTTGGGGGATCGTCGAATGACAGCGGCGTCCTACCACATCAGCGCCATGGTCAAGACGCTGTTGGATGAAATCGAACAGGGGATGCTGCCGTCGCGGCTTCGGGGGCAATTTTACGCATAACCTTGATGGGGCGTGATCGAATTGTCGGTCACGCTCCATCAGGCCGACCTGTTGAATATCAGGGCCTGCCTGACGGCAGGCCGTTACCGGCCCGCACACAAAAAATCTGACACTCCCGTCACCGTAGACCAAGGTCAGCCATTCTTATTTTTTCCTCTGGGATCAAATGGCTACCGCCTAAGTAAGTGCCATTCAAATCCGTCCAATTTCTCCCACCCCCCATTTCTCGCCCATTTTCTTGCCCCACTTCTTCATTTTAGGTCCTTTTTTTCAGTTCTACCCCACCATCTCCTTTAAGAAGCGAAGCCCATTCTCATCCCGGATCGCATATACGCTCTCATATTGAAACGAAAGAATAAACCTGCAGCCCTTCTTCTCAGAAAAAAAATTCAAAAAAAGCTTAATCTCACTAGCACTCGCTTCAAGAGAATCAATTGGGCAATGAAATGCACCTCTCACACCCACAACCCAATTTACAGCCACGCCTTCAGTTACAACCTCATCTAACCCATTAGAGTCGCGAAATACAAAATATGCATTAGAAAGCCTAAAATTTCCTGACACCCCGTCACTATCGACGCAAAGCTCAGCACCGAAATTAGATAAAGCTTGGGAAATCTCATCCAAAGCAAAACCAGACTCTATCTCAAGATTCATAGTCACTGTCATTTCGCAACCTCAATTACCTTGAACTCTCCATTCTTCATTATATATAGATTCTTCAGGCCCTCAACCGGCCTCACACTCAAGGCGTCCCCCAGTTGATTTATAGTCAGAGGAGAGTCAGCCAAATTAATCACCACACTACTGGCTTGCTTCCTGACTTTATCATTTATTGTCATAAGTACCGAGCCGACACTGCCAGTTCTTGGAGATGCTACATCGGCCAGCTCTCCATTAATACGCAAATCCGGGTTGGCCCCTTTCTTACCCGTATTAGCCAGTTGTTCGACGTTATAACCAGCTCTAGCAAGGCTCTTAGCGGCCTCATTCTGGCGCTCAATTGAGCGAATCATATCTGCATTCGCATTTTTTGGCGGTAATTCTGGCTCACCCTTCAGGGAGCCAATTCTGGGCAATCCGGTAGAGCCGGCTTCCGCGTCTGTAAGTGCACTGGATGGGTTTGGATTCTTGTGTACGACCTCTTTTGTACCGGACGCTATGTACGCACTGCTTTCATTAATCAACCGCGACGCTTCAGCAAGGTCCCCTTTCCTAAGGGCCGCTCTAGCCGCTTTAAGCGCCTTGCCTGCCAACGCTCCGACGCCCGGAAACACCCCAACTGCGGCGGCCAGATAATCCAGCGCACTCTCTGCTTCCGCAAAGCTTTTTATGTCACCAACGACCGGTACAAAATCCGCCCCCGTCGACGCAATGTCTTGCAGATTCTCCCGCCGCTGCTCATACATTTTGACCGAGCAGGCATCCGAGCTTAACCCCGCGCAATTCTCCTGCTTGAAGCGCTCGTTTTCTGCCTCGACACGCTCTCCGGCGACCACCTCCAGTGTCTTACCTGCCGCCACGGCCTCGGCAATATCACTCAGCGAGTTGTTTTCCACAGCGTTCCTTCCCGCCTGGCCCGCTGCGACGGCATCTCCCAGGCCGCCTCCCGTTGCAGCGCCAGCCAGCCCTGAAGCGAGCGTTGCCAGCGCAGATACGGTCTGCTTCTCTTCCTCACTCAGTTCATCCCGGGGCGTACCCGGGTAGATCTGCGCCGCTATCAGCTCACCCGTGGTCGCACCTGCCGCACCGGCGATTGCCGAATTCCCTTGGGCCTGCGCCACCACCGCGCCCAATACGGCATGGGCCATGATCCGGACGTTGTTGTTATCTCCCGCGACTTGCTTGATAACTCCGGCCAGGTAAGGTGCCGAGGCGCCGGCGAGTGCCCCACCGATATCGCCCCCCACCAGCCCCTGCAAGGCAGCGGTAACGGCTTGATTCACCTTCTGGTAGTCACCACCGGTGCCGTACTTACCCATGATCCGCTGGTAAGCGTCGGTGGCGATCAGCTGGTCTTGATACGCCTTGACGACCTTCTCACTTGCGCCTTCACCTGGCTCCTCGATGCCGCGCGCCTTCAGCTCCGCACGTGCCTCTTTATCGGCCTTGAGCTGGCCCTCGGTGCGGACGATATCCGACACCTGGGTGCCGATCTCGCCGATCAGTTGCACCTGTCGCAAGCGACGTTGCTCTTTCTCCTTGTCGAAGATCGGGCTGATGCTGTCGTTGGCGTGTTCGACGTCATGACTCAGGCTCGCGACATCTTGCTTCTGCTGGTCCGGGTCACGGATTTCCAGAGCACCCTCAGAAATGGCCGAGGACGTGGTACCGCTTGCACTGCCACTGTGGTTGTAAGCGATCAGCGTGCCGCTAGGCATGTTGCTGGTGAAACCCGACGAGCCACTGTTGCCACCACTGATGCTGGCGCTGGCCATCTGGCTCTTGAAGTGGGCCTTGTTCTCGATATCGCTCCAGCCCAACGTACCCGTGCTCAGGCGGTTCTTGCCCGCCTCTGCGGTACTGGAAATCACACTCCCATCAAGCTGGGTGTGCTTACCCACATCGATTTGATAACCATCCTTGCCAGCAAACAGTCCTGTCTGTTCCTGAACGCTCTGGTAGTTGGAATCGAGTTTGTTCTGGCTGACACTGAGACTGCCGCTCGCCCCGCCTGCACCGATGATGGTGACGCTCAGCCCGCCGCTGATATCGGTCTGCTTGGACTTGTAGTTGTCGGTGTCCTGCAGGCTTTGCAGGGTCAGGTCGCGCCCCACATCGGCGGTGATTTTCGCAGCATTGACCTGCGCCCCTTTGAGCGTGGTATCCCGCCCGCTGAGCAGGGTCGCCTCGTTACCGGCATCAAGTGTGGTTTCAGTCCAGGTGGTGCCGTTGCCTTTCTCGTTGCCGGTACCTTTGTTGGCGTTGGCGAAGATGCTCAGCCCCCCACCGTCGGAACCCACACCGATGCTGGCACCGATAGCCCCACCGCTGCTGCTGTTCTTGCCATCGAGCTTTTGCGTGTTCGCCGCAGCCTCAAGGTGAATATCACGTTCGGCGGACAGCAGCAGGTCATTGCCGGCTTTGAGTTGGCTGCCCTGAACTCGAATGTCTCCCCCGCTGCCGTCGGCAGCATTGCCGGTCGCCACGATCGTCAGGTCATTGCCACTGGTCAGGCTGCTGCCTTGGCTGACGGTCTGTTCCTGGGTCTGGCGAGAGCTCGACTTTTGCCCACCCAGCGATACAGCGATACCGACGAACTCGCTGACGTTATCTGCAGTCATGCCGCCGCTCTGTTGGGCCGCTTGCCAAGCTTGAACCCCGGTCAAGCCGGCTTTGATGCCCTGAAGAGCAGATAACCGACTGTCCTCTTCCTGGGTCGCTTGCTTGGTGGTCCGGTAAGCGGTGTCGATCGCACTGCCCACCGTACCGGAGAGCGCCAGGGTCAAGCCGCTGCTTTTGCTCTTGGACGTCTGCTCACTGGTGTTGTGGTTTTCGGCAGCGACAATCTCGACGCTCTGCCCGACCAGCGTGATGTCCTTGCCGGCAATGACCTCCGAACCCTTGACGCTCAGATCCTTGCCAGCCTCGATGGAGACATTGCCCAGCACACTGCCAATCGTGCTGGCCTTGCCGCTCTCGGTCTTGCTGGTAGAGGTGTTTTCCAGGCTGGTCGAACCAAGGGTGAAGCCGATACCGCCACTGCTCAGCAGGCCGGATTTTTTCTTCGAGCTCGCGTGGCTTTGTTCGAAGGTTTCCGTGGCGCTCTCGATCTGGACGTTGCCCCCGGCCAGCAGACTGGTATCGTTGGTCGAGACGATGCTGCTGCCGGAGACGCCAATATCCTGCCCGGCGCGGATCGCCACCGTGTCGCCGCTGACCGATGAGCCTACCTGGGTAACGGCATTCGAACTGTCGATCCGCGTCTTCTGGCTGCTGGATAGCCCGGAACGACTGGTCTTGGTCTTGCGGTAATAGCTGTAGTCGCTGTTCTGATCAGCGACGAGACTCACATCACCACCGGCGTATAGGTACGCCTCATCGCCTGCCGTCACACGGCTGGCGCTCAGGGCAAGATCTTCCCCTGCCTTCAAGGCCACATCACCACCAGCGACGACGGTACTGGCCACCTGCTGGACATGATCTTCCTGGCTCGTGACTTTTTTGGTCTTGCTCGCCGAGTGTTGCT
This sequence comes from Pseudomonas sp. HD6422, assembly GCF_025377065.1. NCBI lineage: Bacteria > Pseudomonadati > Pseudomonadota > Gammaproteobacteria > Pseudomonadales > Pseudomonadaceae > Pseudomonas > Pseudomonas sp. HD6422. The sequence goes on from NZ_JAHWIW010000013.1 coordinate 9,129, forward strand.
CGTTGGCAGCGGACACCAGGCTCAGATCCCTGGTCGCCGACATCACCACATCCCGCTTGGCCTCAATCGCACTGGCCACCGCACTGACATCGCGCCCCGCACTCACCGTCAGGTCCCGCCCAGCCTGCACACTCGAGCCGTTCTGGGTCACGCTGCTGTCGGTATGGCGCACGCCGCGGTCATTGATCACCACCTGCTCGACCGAGGTCAGCTTCACATCGCGCCCGGCCTGCAGGGTGGTGTCGGCACCACTGCTGAGCACCCCGCCGTTGTTGTCCAGGTCACGCCCGGCCTTGATCACCAGGTCGTTCGCCGCTTCCACCCGGGCAGCGGTGTCGACGAAGTCGCGCTGCTGGGCGTAGCTGCCGTTGCTGCTCTGGTGCGAGGTCAGGGTGCGTTCGTTGATCACGTCCTGCACGGCAGTCAGGCTCACGTCGCGCCCGGCGATGATGCCGCCGGACTTGTTCACCAGGTCGTTGCCGGCCAGCAGGTCGAGGCGGTTGCCGGCTTGCACCAGGCCGCTGTTGATCAGGTCGTTGCCGGCCTGGGCCGAGAGGTTGTTGCTGGCGCGCAGGGTGCCGACGTTGTCGAGGTTCTGTCCGGCGATCAGGCTGACGTCGTTGCCAGCGATCAACGCGCCGTTGGGCGCCAGGCGGTCGGTGCCGTGGGCCAGGTAGAGCACCGGCACCAGCACTTGCTCGCCGTTCACCTCGGCGGTTTCCAACCAGACGATGTCGTGGGTCAGGGCGGCGACCTGCTCGGAGGTCAGGCTCACGCCCACGGCCAGGTCGAGCTGTTGCTTGCTCTGGATGGCGTTGTCCATCAGGTACTTGAACAACTGCTCGTCGCTGCTCTGGCCATCGATGAAGCGTTGGCCGGTGCGGGCGAGCACGGCTTGCTGGATCAGCTTCTGTTCGTAAAAGCCGTCGCCCAGGCGCTTGGCGCTGTCGTCGGGGTCGTAACCGAGGTTTTCCAACAGGTAGTCGGAGCTCATGAACTGCTTGAGGTCGGTGAGCACCGGGTTAGTTTCGATCAAATACTTGTGCGGGTTGCTGCGTACGCTGCTGTCCGGCAGGCCTTGCACCCGCTCGATGGTGAGCGGGCCCTGGCCATTGAGCACGGTCGCCTGGGTGATGCTGTCCTCCACGCCCAGGCGGGTGTCGACTGCGCTGGCGGGGCCGGCGCTAGCTGCCTGGGCACGCTCGGCGGTGCTCAATGCGGTACTGCTGGCGGTCGCCAGGCTGGCGTCGGCGGCACGAATGTCGTGCCCCTGTATCAGCGGCAGGGGTTGCTGACGTTGGGCCAGGCCCAGGCTTGCGCCGCCGATGCTCCAACTCTGCGGGCCGCTGGCGGAGGTGCTGCCCGCCTCGCTGCTGAGGCGGAACAGGCCGTTCTGGCCGGTGGGCAGGCTGAAACCTGGGAGCGCCAGCGGGTTGACTTGCTGTTGGGCGAGGTCCGGGGGCAGCTGCTGGTTGAGGGTGATACGGGTGGAGAACGCGGTGCCAGGTGCCGTGGTGTCGGTGCGCGCACCACTGCCGATGTAGGCATAGCCCGGGCGTACCACGCTGTTGTCGATGCCGTTGCCGGCGTTGATGCTGACGTTGCCGTTGGCCTGCATCACGGCGGCGTAGCGCTGATCACCTGCAGACAGTGTGCGAGTGCTGCCGAGGCTCACCAGCTCCGCTTCGGTCTTGCCGATGAACCGCGCCAGGTCGGCTTCCAGCCCACTCAGGTTAGCGGGGTCGTAGGTCGGACTCTCGAACCAGTACTTGCTGGTGATCGAGCTCGCGAGTTGGTACAGCGAGCCTGCATTGTTGGTGCGCTGCGAACGCACGATGCGGGTGGTCTCGGTCTCGCCGGTCTCCACGCCGGTGTTGGTCAGGTTGTCGACCGTGGCCACTAGGTTGCCGCCAGCGCCGATGGTGCTGCTGCTGTTGAGCAGGTCACCGCCGTGGATGGTCAGGTTACCGCCGGTGGTGATGCTGGAGGCGGCACTGGCGTCGATGACTTCGAACTTGTCGCGCTGGACGATTTCCCAGACGTGGTTGCGCTTGCCGCTGCAGTCGCCGGCGTTGTAGCCCTCGATACAGGCGACTTCGCCGACACGGGCGGTGTAGAGGCCTTTGTCATCGGTCTGCAGCACCGCACGCACGTTTTGAATGGTGCTGGCCGCCAGGCTCATGGACAGATCGCTCTGCAGCGAACCGGAACTGTTGACGATGCTGTTGGCCAGGCCGCCCAGGCCATCGCGGTCGATGCTGAGGCGACCCAGGCTGTAAACGTCGGCATAGCTGTTGGTCAGGCTGGCGACCCGCAAGCCCATGTCCTGGCCACTGAAGATCAGACCGCCGTCGCTGTTGAGCAGAGCGCCGGTGGTCAAGGTCAGTGCCTCGCCCGCCCCCAGGGTGCCCTGGTTGCTGACGCCGCCGGCGCCGAGGGTGAGCCCGGCAGCCGAGGTCAGCCGGCCAGCATTGTTCAACTGCCCCGCCACGGTAACGCGGGTGGCGCCGCCACCGGCAATGCTGCCCGTGCTGCCGAGATTCACCTGCCCGGCACCCAGGCCGAGGGTGCCGCGGCTGCTCAGGCGACCATTGCCGGTGTAGGTGCCGGTCAGATCGAGGCTCAGGCTGCCATCGCTGGCGATCAGGCCGTCATTGCTCCAGTTGCCGCCGCTGCCCGCCAGCGCCTCGCTGGCCAGTAACTGTCCGCTGGCGGTCTGGCTGAAGTCGCCGACATTGACGCTCAGGCGCCCGGCCTGGATGACGTTGCTGTTGCTCCAGCTGGAGGCGTTGAGGGTCAGGGCGCCGCGGGTGACGATGCTGCCGCCGGCGCCGGTGACGTTGGCGGTGCTGATGGCGAAGTTGCCGTTGCCGACGTGCAGCAGGTTGCCGCCACCATTGAGGAAACTGCCGACACCCAGGGAGAGATCGCTGTTGGCCGTTTCCAGGGTGCCGTTGCGGTTGTCGAACTGGCCACCGATCTGCAACCGCGTGGTGCCACCGCTGCCCAAGGCACGCAGTTGGCCGGTCTGGTTGTCGAGGCTGGCTGCGCTGATCGCCAGGGTGCTGTCGCTCTCGATGATGCCCAGGCGGTTGTTCAGTGCGCCGCTGAGGTCGAGGTCGATGCGTTGGCCGGCGATCTGGCCATCGTTGTCGCCGCTGTTATCGAAGCTGCCGCCGCTGACCTTGACCAGGCCCTGGGCGTACAAGCCGCCGTTGCGGTTGTCGAAGTCGGCGGTGGTGACCAGGGCGTCGCCGGCCTGCGCGGAGATCCGCCCACCGTAGTTGTCGATCCCCGCCAGTGCCTTGAGGGTGAGGGACTGCGCCTGGGTGATACCCCCTTGGCGGTTGTTGTTCAGGTCGTAGCCGTTCTTCAGCACGCCGCGCAGGTCGGCGTTGAGCGTTCCTTGCAGGCTCGACAGCACGCCGCCGCGGTTGTCCAGGTTGCCGGCCGTGACGCCGAGGTCGCCGGCGTCGGCAAGGAGGCGGCCACTCTGGTTGTCGATATCACCGGTCACCAGCACCAAGGCACCCTGACTCTGCAGGGTGCCCTTGGCGTTGCCCAGGCTGGCGGCGCGCACGTCGAGGCCGCCGTTCTGGCTGTAGATCAGGCCATCGGCGCCGTTGTGCAGTTCGCCGTCAACCGCCAGGGTCAGTTGCTGGTTGGCCGCGACGGTGCCGCGATTGCGGTTGTCCAGGCTGCTGGCGAACAGGCTCAGCAAGCCTTGGCTGGCGATCTGGCCGCCCTGGTTACCGACCTGGGTGGCGTCGATACGCAGCGGGCCGGCGCTGGCCAGCTTGCCGTTGACGTTGGTCAGGGCGCCGAGCAGCTTCAGGGTCACGGCGGCGTTGCCGATCAGGCTGCCGGCGCTGTTGTCCAGGCTATTGGCATTCACCTCCAGGGCCTGCTGGGCGCTGATGCTGCCGGCGCCATTGCCCAGGGCCATGGCGTTGAGGGTCAGGGCCGCGCCACTGTCGATCAGGCCGCCTTGGCCGTTGTTCAGCAAGCCACGGATGATCAGGCGTTGCCCGCCCGCACTGGACAGGATGCCGGCACCACTGTTGTCCAGGTTCGCCGCCGACACGCTCAGGGCCTGCTGGCTGACCAACGCGCCACCGGCGCTGTTCTGCAGCTCGCCGCTGACCTGTACATCAAGCGCGCCGCTGCGGCTGGACAAGGTACCTTGGTTGCGGTTATCGAGGCAGCCCAGGTCGGCGCCCAGGCCTTGCCAGCCCGAAACCAGACCGCCCTGGTTGAGCAGGCGCTGGGCAGTGACATGCAACTGCCCGCTGCTGATCAGTTTGCCGGCACTGTTGTCCAGGTCACGGCCGGACAGGTCGAGGCTTTGCTGGGTGGAGATTTCACCGCTGCGGTTGCTGAGGTCGCGTAGATGATCGAAGGTCAATGCGCCAGCGGTCGTGATCAGGCCGCCGTCGTTGTTCAGGTCGCCTGTGGCACTGCCGAAGTCGAAGCGAATGGTGTTGCCCAACAGCGAACCTGCCTGGTTGTCCACGGAGCGGGCAGCGATATCCAGCAGGCCTGCGGCGTTGATCAGGCCTTGCTGGCCGTTGTTCAGGCGGTCGAGCACCTGCAGGTCGAGGCCGCCACGGCTGCTCAGCGTGCCGCCGCTGTTGTCCAGGCTGGCAGCGTGAATATCGAGACTTTCGGCGGCGACCAGGCCTTTGATGGTGTTCAAGGCCTGGGCGATGCGCAGGGTCAGCGACTGGTTGCTCAGTACCTTGCCGCTGCCATTGTCGAGGCTGCGGGCAGCGAGGGTGAAGGCCTGTGCCGAGGAGATCTCGCCGCCCTGGTTGTTTACCTCGCCGAGGTTGTCGAGCACCAGCAGCGGGGCATTGATCAGGCCCTGACGGTTATCCAGCAGGCCGTGGTTCAAGTCCAAGGTCAATGCGCTGTTGCTGAACAGCTGCCCACCTTGCTGGTCCAGGCCAGTGGCATTGACCGCGAGCGCGCCGTCACTGGCGATGCGTCCGCCGTCGCGATTGCTCAGCTGACCGGTGGCCAGGTCGAGGCTGGCGCCACTGTCGATCCGGCCTTTGCGGCTGTTGTCGAGGCTGCTGGCCTCGATGCTGGCCAGCCCTTTGGCGCTGATGATGCCCAGGTCGGTGTTGGCGACCTGGGCCGCGCGCAAGTGCAGCGCGGCATCGGTGACCAGTTCACCGCCCTGGTTGAGCAGGTTGCCGGTGTGCTCGAGGGTCAACACACCTGCGCTGGACACACTGCCGGCGCGGTTGTCGAGTTCGCCGCTCGCCAGGCTCAGAGTGCCCTCGGCACTGATCAGGCCCTGGCGGTTGTCGAGCTTGCCTTGCAGCCTGGTGTCGATGGCGTGCTGGCTGAGCAGCAGGCCGCCGGTGTTGTCCAGGCTGTCACCGCGCATGCGCAGACCGACCTGACCAGAGAGCACCCCCTTGCTGCGATTGATCACCTCGGCGACGGCCATCTGCAACGAACCGTCGGCGAGTACCTTGCCGGCATCACTGTTGTCCAGGCGATTACCGCCCAAGGTGACGTCAGCCTTGCTCGACAGCTCGCCAGCGCGGTTGTCCACCGCTGCGAACTGCAGATCGAGGTTGTGGGTGGCGCCTACCAGGCCGCCCTGACGATTGTCGAGGGTGTCACCGCTGAGTGCCACGGCCCCGGTTGAGACCAGCACACCGGCCTGGTTGTCGAGGTTGCCGACCTGCGCGCTCAACTCGGTGCCGGCAGAGACCTGCCCCTGCTGGTTGACCAGGCTGCCGGCGCGGACGTCCAGGCGTCGATCAGCGATCAGCGTGCCGCCCTGGTTGAGCAATTCGCCAGCGACGACCAGTACCTGGTCGGCGCGACTGCTGATCAGGCCCTGGCGGTTGTCCAGGCTGGCGCTGTGCAGATCCAGGGCATCGGCCGAGACCAGCCCCTTGAGATTGTTCAGCAGCTGGTCGATGCGCAGGGTCAGGCCCTGTCCGGCGATCAGTCGACCGTTGCGGTTATCCAGGCTGCGCGCCGCTAAGGTGAAGCTGTGGTCACTGGATATCTCACCTTGCTGGTTGTCGACTTCAGCGAGATTTTTCAGCACCAGCAGCGGCCCGTTGATCAGGCCCTGGCGGTTGCTCAACACGCCGTGGTTCAGGTCGAGGGTCAACGCAGCTTTGCTGAACAGTTCGCCGCCATCCTGGGTCAGGCCGGAGACGCTGGCGACCAGTGCCTTTTCACTGGCGATACGACTGCCCTGGCCGTTGTTGACCTGACCCGCCGTCAGCTCAAGACCCTCGCCACTGACCAGTTGGCCGCCCTGGAGATTGTCCAGGTGACCGAGATTGGCAGTGAGGTGCCCTTCGGCACTGATCAGCCCCTGAAGGTTGGCCAGCCCGCCGCCCAGACCAATATCCAGATCCTCGCCACTGACCAGGCGCCCCTGCTGGTTGTCCAATCGCTGGCCGACGATGCTCATCGGCCCTGTGGCAGACAGCAGGCCGAGGTTACGGTTGAGCACCTCGGCGACCTGCACTTGCAGCGTGGTGCCGGCCAGGACCTTGCCGCTGTCGCTGTTGTCCAGTCGGCTGCCTTGCAGGGTCAGGCCTTTGCTGGTGGAGATTTCCCCGCCACGGTTGTCGACTTCGGCCACGTTCAGTTGCAACGCGCTGGTGCCACCGACCAGACCGTTGCCACGGTTGTCCAGGTGGGTGCCGGTGAGCAGCAGGTCACCTTGGGCTACCAGCTCGCCACTTTGGTTGATGACCCGACCAAGCTCGGCCACCAGCGCACGCTGGCTGGAAATCCGCCCACCGCTGTTGTCCAGGCTGTTGGCTTGCAGACGAACCGGGCCGCCGGCACTGAGCAGGCCGCCACGGTTGTCCAACTGCGTACCGCTGTAGCTGAGGGCTGCCAGGCTGCTGAGCAGACCTTGCTGGCGATTGTCCAGGCTCGCGGCACGCACATCGAGCCCGGTCGCGGAAATCACCCCGCCTACGTTGTTCAGCGCCTGGTCCAGATGCAGGGTCAGGCTCTGGTTGCCAAGCAGCTTGCCGAGGCTGTTGTCGAGGCTTCGTGCGATCAGCACGAATGCTTGGGCGCTGGAGATCTCGCCCTGGCGGTTATCCACGCTGTCGAGTTCATTCAGCGTCAGGCGCGGCGCATTGATCAGGCCGCCCTGGTTGTTCAGATGGCCTTTGTTCAGTGTCAGGCTCAGTTCGCTGACGCTGGTCAGGCGACCACCGTTGCTCTGGTCGAGCCCCGTGACATTGGCGGTGAGTGCCTGGTTGCTGGCGATACGCCCGGCATCGCCGTTGCTCACCTGGCCGGCCTTGAGGTCCAGCGTCTTGAGGCTGGTGAGCTGGCCAGCGCGGTTATCCACAGCGCCACTGGCCGTCAGGCCAAGGTGCTGGCCGGCGCGCACGGTCCCGGCAGCGTTGTCCAACTGGCCAACCTTGGCGTTGACCACGGTCGCGCCGTCGATCAGCCCGCCCTGGCCGTTGAGCAGGCGGGCGCCAGCAAGGTCGGCTTGGCCGCCGCTGAGCAGCCTGCCGGCGTTGCGGTTGTCGAGGGTGTCGGCGCTGGCCGTCAGTTACCGCTTGGCACTGAGGGTGCCGCCTTGGTTGTTCAAGGTTTGCTGCGCTGTGACGTTCAGGTCACGACTGGCCACCACGGTGTTGCCCTGGTTATCGACGTGCTGGGCATTCAGGCGTACGTCGCCCGTGGTATTGCGGCTGTTGTCGGCGTTGATACCCGCTTCGATGATGCCCTGGTTGCTCAGGCGCCCACCGCTGTCGAGGTTGATGCGCTGGCCGGCTGCGAGGGTCTGGCGGTTGTTCAGGTCACCGCGGGTGCGCACCTTCAGTTCATTGCCGGCATACACCGCCCCTTGGGCATCGAGCTGGCCAGCATTGATCGCGACCGAGCCCTTGGTTGCAGTGGCTTCGGCCATGCGCAACTGGCCGTTGGCATCGAGCTGGATATCGCCACCGCTGGCGATGAGTTTGCCGTCGAGCTTCACCCCGACACCGGCCTCGGTGCCCACCAACTTGATAGTGTTGGCGTACATGCCGCCCAAGGCCGAGGAATCGATGGCCAACTGCGGTGCCTGGGAGGGATCGCCAGCACGCGGGGTGGCGGCCAGCGTGCGTGCATCGACATCGTTACTGCCGGCCACCACCGCCAGGTTGCGGGCCTGGATCTCGGCGTTGATCTTGGCACTGCGGGTGATGATCTCGAACTGATCGACATTGTTGGCGTTGAGCCCGGCACCCTCGATGGCGACGCTGCCCTGCTCCACCTGGTAGCGCTGCAACTGGCCATTTTCGATGACCGGCTTGCCGGTGGTGAGCGTGGCCTTGGGCGTGTTGATGAAGCCGCAGCCATTGCAGGTGACGCCATAGGGGTTGGCGACGATGACGTGGGCCGACTTGCCCGCCACCTCGGTATAGCCCTTCAACTGGCTCGGGTTGCCACCGTTGACCTCGTTGAGGATGGTGCTCGCCGCACGCCCGCCCAGGTTGCTGTTACCGATGATGATCCCGCCCAACTGCGTTGACTGAGTGCGCTCGGTGGCGTTGTTGAGGATCACGCCCTGCTGGCCGACGTTGTAGTCGCTGAATTTGTTGTGCGACAGCCCGGAACCATTGGGCTTGGCGATATTGACGATGGGCACGCCATTGCCTGCCTGGCCGACGGTGGTGCCGCTGCCGTTGACCTTGATGCCGTCGGCCATGACCACCAGCGGATGCCAGAACATCATGTTGGCCAGCATGAATGCCAAGCCGCGCTTGGACAGGCCCCAGAAGGTCTGGCGGGGTTGCAGGGCAGCCGAAGGCTGACGGGCCAGGAAGGCGAATTGACGAACGTCCATGTCGGTACTCGGAAAAGTCGAAAATTAGAGGTAGAAGTCCAGGCGGAAGTAAATCGGAGCCTCTGACTGCTCGATGGCGCTCGGCCGTTCGAGGGAGTGGGCGAAGGTCACGCTGGCGGCCAGGTTCTTGCCACGGGCGAACAGTTCGATGGCATCGCTGGACAGCCGCCCGCTCTGCCCGCTGTTGTAGCGATCATGGCGAATGGCGCCGACGTCGTAGGCCAGTCCCAGGCCATACTCGGTCAGCGTCGGGCGCAGCCAATCCCAGGCCACCTGCCGGCTCCAGCGCAGGTCGTTGCGCCAGTAGTAGCCGCTGTCGCCATTGAGGCTTTGGTCCTTGTAACCGCGGATCGACGATTGGCTGCCCAGGCTCATGCGCTGCGAGCTGAACAGTGGGTCCTCGCTGCGCTGGCCGGTGACCAGGCTGCTGAACAGCAGCGACTCGCCCCAGAGCTGGAGCGGCTGCAGGTAGCTGACCGTGGCGGTGTACTTGCGGTAGCGGGCGTTGGCCAGGCGCTCGCCAGTTTTGTTGTCGCGCTGTTTTTCACGCTGGGCATCGAAGGCGCCAATGCCTTCCTGCATGCCCAGGTCGAAGTTGACGAACGCGTTGCCGATACGCCGCCCGTGGTTGATACCGAACTGCGCTTCACTCAAGCGGTTGCTGTTGACGTCCACCTTGCTGTCTTCGATGAAGTTGTTGGTGCGCAGGTAGCTCAGGCCAGTGTTGAGGGAAGTCTTGCTCAGGGCATCGCGGTGGATCACACGTTCCAGGCGCAGTTGGTGGCTCTGGCTGTCACCGGTCTGCTTGAAGGTGAAACCCTGCCCCTCGCCCAGTGCGCGGTACTCGTTCTGGCTGTAGCTGTAGCTGAGGTTCCACCAGCCGAACGGCAGGTTGTAATAGAGCATGGCGCTGCGCGAGGTCTTCTGGTGGTCGCTGATGGCATCGTGGCTGCCACGCAGCATCAGCTGGTCGGCCAGACCCAACGGGCTGTCCCACTCCAAGCTGCTGCCCCACTGCTGTTCACCGGTGCTGCGCTGGCCGTCGTTGCTGCGCGACAGCCCCACACGCCAGGGCTTTTGCGGGGTGTTGCGCACCACCACTTCGCTGCCTCCCACGGCCTTGCCTGGGGTCAGCTCCATTTGCGCCTGATTGGACGGCAGGCGGTTGAGCTGGTCGACCATTTGTTCGATCTGGCGCAGATTCAAAAGATCGCCAGCGCGACCCGGGAAGCTCATGTCCAGTTCGCGGGCCGACAGTTTGCTGCCGTCAGCGGGCCTGAGCCCCTCTAGTCGCCCCTCCACCACGATGACCTTCAGGTGGCCACTGGACAGGTCCTGCTGGGGCAGGTAGGCACGGCTGGTGACCAGGCCATTGGCGATGTAGCGATCGGTGATGTCCTTGAGCAGTGCGTTGAGCTGCACGACACCCAGGCATTGGCCCAGGTAAGGTTCGAGCAGGCGCTCACGCTCCGAGGAGGAAAGCCCATCGGCGCCGTCGAGCACGATCTCGTCGATCGGGAAGCAGCGGCTATCGCTGGGTTTTGCCGGCGCCACCGTTTCGGCTTCTTTACCGGGCAACGCCTTGAGTTGCTCCAGGCGCCGTTGCTGCTCTTCCAGCAGGCGGTTCTGGCGATCGCGGATCAGATCCTGATCACCCGGCGTGCCGAGGGAAGCACCCGCGGCAACGGGAGAAACAGCGACCAGCATGGCGTACACGAGCCAGTCTTTGGCGCGCAGGCGCAAGGAGGGGAAAAGCATGTTCGATCCTTCGAACCCGGGTAATACGGCAAAAAGCCGGTGATGTTAGGTGGCCATTATTTTGACGTCAATCACTCACCGACCTGCGGTATATGCTTAGCCCCCGCGCTTGCAATCAGGTCCCCCGCGGCTTGGCCCGCGCGGTGGCTTCGGCGATCAATGGATCTTCGGGCCAGTAATGCTTGGGATAGCGGCCTTTGAGATCCTTCTTCACCTCGGCATAGGTGGTGCGCCAGAAGTTGGCCAGGTCCTGGGTCACCTGCACCGGTCGCCGCGCCGGCGACAGCAGGTGCAACTTGACCTGCTGGCGACCTTGGGCGATGCGCGGGGTGTCGGCCAGACCAAACAGCTCTTGTAGGCGCACGGCAAGGATCGGTGGGTGTTCGCTGTAGTCCAGGCGGATGTTCGAGCCGGACGGCACCGTCAAGTGAGTCGGCGCCCACTCGTCCAAGCGCTGCGGCAAGGGCCAAGGCAGCAGGTTGCGCAGCATCGACGGCAGGTCCAGGGCGGCGAAATGGCTCAGCCGCGAAACCTTGCCCAGGTAAGGCTGCAACCAGTCTTCCAGGTTCGCCAACAGGGCCTCGTCGCCAAGGTCGGGCCATTGGCTGTGGCCGTCCTTGTCCAGGTCGAGCTGGCGCAGCAGCGCGACCCGCGCCTGCCATTGGCGCAGTTCAGGGGTCCAGGTCAGCAGATTCAGGCCTTTGCGCCGCACCAGGCCGAGCAGCGCCTTGGCCCGTGCCTCGTCGTCGAGGCCCGGCAGTGGTTCGCGGCTGAGGATCAGTTCACCGACCTTGGTCTGGCGTTCGGCACGCAGCAGCTGCTCGCGCTCGTCCCAGTCGAGGATATCGACGCGCTCGACCTGCTCGGCGAGCACATCGTCGAGCAGGCTCGGATCGAATTCGGCAGCGAGGTAAATCCGCTCTTCGCGCTGGCCCTGGCGGCTGCCCAGGTCGGCGATCACCAGCCAGGGACATTTCATCAGCGCATCGACCTCGGCGAACAACGCCGCCCGGCCATTGGCCAGGCGGTACTCGGCCCCCCCTTCGCGGCGCTGCTGGGCGACGCGGTCTGGGTAGGCCAGGGCCAGCAAGGCCCCCAACCAGCGTGGATGATCGGGGTCGGTAACCGCGGCCCGTGCCTTGCCGCGCAGCAGCCCGCGGTATTGGCGCGCCAGTTGCCGGGCTCGTTGCACACCGCCCTGCCCGCCTCGGCTGGCCTTGCTCTCGCCGCTGACCAGCGCCAGCCGAGTGTGCAGGTCGGCACCGCCACCACGCAGGATATCGCGCTCGCCGAGCAAGGCGGCGACATCGCAGGCCATGTTCGCCAGGCCCAGGTCCTGGCCTCGTAACAACAGATGGGCGATGCGCGGATGCGCCGGCAGTTCGGCCATGGCCTGGCCATGCTCGCCGAGCTGGTCACGGCTGCCCGGCTTGAACGCCCCGAGCCGCGCCAACAGGTCCTGGGCTTGGCCGTAGGCGGCAGTGGGCGGCTGGTCGAGCCAGCGCAACTGGTCGGGGGCGACGCCCCAGCGCGCCAGTTGCAAAGCCAGGCCAGCCAAATCGGCCTGGAGGATTTCTGCGCTGCCATGGGCGGCCAACTGCTCATGCTGGGCCTCGGACCACAGCCGGTAGCAGACGCCGGGCTCCAGGCGGCCAGCGCGGCCGGCACGCTGGGTGGCGCTGGCGCGTGAGATACGTTGCGTGTCCAGCCGGGTCATGCCACTACCGGGGTCGAAACGCGGTACCCGGGCCAGACCTGCGTCGATCACCACGCGCACGCCATCGATGGTCAGGCTGGTCTCGGCGATGTTGGTCGCCAGCACCACCTTGCGCAGGCCCTTGGGCGGCGGGTCGATGGCGGCGCGCTGGGCATTTAGGTCGAGCTCGCCGTGCAGCGGGCACAGCAGGATGTCCTCGCGCTGACCGAGCGCCTCCTGCAGGCTCTGGTGGACGCGACGGATCTCGGCTTGACCGGGCAGGAACACCAGCACGCTGCCGGGTTGCTCGGCCAGGGCCTGGAGCACGCTGTCGACGACCCGCGGCTCGATGAACTCGCCTGGCTGGAACGGGCGCCCCCAGCGGATATCCACCGGGTGCATGCGCCCTTCGCTGCTGATCACTGGCGCATCGTCGAGTAACCGCGACAAGCGCTCGCCCTCCAGGGTCGCCGACATCAGCAAGATCTTCAGCGGCGGGTCGTCGCGCAACAGCTCGCGGCCATTGAGGCTCAGCGCCAGGGCCAGGTCGGCGTCCAGACTGCGCTCGTGAAACTCATCGAAGATCACCAACCCCACGCCTTCGAGCGCCGGGTCGGCCTGCAGGCGGCGGGTGAGGATGCCCTCGGTGACCACTTCGATGCGGGTATTCGGCCCGACCTTGCTGTCCAGGCGGATGCGATAGCCCACCGTCTCACCGACCTTTTCACCCAGCTCGCTGGCCAGTCGTTCGGCGGCGGCGCGGGCGGCGAGCCGGCGCGGTTCGAGCATGAGAATGGTCTGCCCGGCCAGCCAGGACGCATCCAGCAGCGCCAGCGGCACGCGGGTGGTCTTGCCGGCGCCGGGCGGCGCCTCGAGCACGGCTTCGTCGCGGTTTTCCAGGGCCTGGCGCAGGGCGGGCAAGACAGCATCGATCGGTAATGAAATCATGGTGGTCCTCGAACAGTGCGGCGAGTATAACGGCGAACCGAGCCTGCCCTATCATGGTCTTAGCTTCAGGTGCTGGCGCTTCGCTTGCCCTGCTGAACATCTATTTCGGAGATCTACATGCGCATCCCATCCCGCGTCATCGGTGGCGCCCTCATCGTCACCCTGCTGACCCAGCTGACGGCCTGCGGCACGATTTTCTATCCCGACCGCCGCGGCCAGATCGGCGGCAAGATCGACCCCGTGGTCGCTGCAATGGACGCCATCGGCATCCTGTTCTACGTGATCCCCGGCCTGATCGCTTTCGGCATCGACTTCGCCACCGGCGCCATCTACTACCCAGGCGGGCGCACCGCCCAGGTCGATCCGGTCAAGCTGCGCGATGCGGTGAACGCGGACGGCAAGGTTGACAACGTCAAGCTGCAGGCCATTCTGGAAAGCGAACTGGGCCAGCGCCTACCGCTCAACGACCCGCGCCTGATCCAGCACCGCGGCAGCGTCGAGCAACTGGCTGCCTACGGCCTGGTCCCAGTCGCCTGAACCACGAGGACGCCAGCCCACGCATGATCACCTCGAGCGAACATCAGCGCCTGCTGCGCCTGGCCACCCGCGCTTCACTGTCGGTGGCCGTCATTCTGGTGGTCGGCAAGGCGCTGGCGTGGTGGTTGAGCGGCTCGGTCAGCCTGCTCGCGGGGCTGACCGACTCGGCCCTGGATGCGGTGGCGTCGTTCCTCAACCTGCTGGCCGTGCACTACGCCCTGCGCCCGGCCGATGATGACCACCGCTTCGGCCACGGCAAAGCCGAGGCACTGGCTGGTATGGCCCAGGCGCTGTTCATCGGGGTCAGCGCGGTACTCATCGGCCTGCAGGCGATCGACCGCCTGCAGGCGCCCAAACCCTTGGGCGACACGGCCATCGGCATCGGCGTGATGCTGCTGTCACTGGTGCTGACCATCGCCTTGCTGGCCTTGCAGCGCAAGGTCATCCGCCTCACCGGCTCGACCGCCGTGCGCGCCGATTCGCTACACTATCGCTCCGACCTGCTGCTCAACGGCAGCATCCTGCTCGCCCTGCTGCTGGCGCGTTTCGGCTGGCCACAGCTGGACGCGCTGTTCGGTCTGGGCATCGCCCTGTACATCCTCTGGAGCGCGCTGCAGATCGCCCGGGAGAGCACGTCGATCCTGATGGACAAGGAACTGCCAGGGGACATCGGCGAGGAGATGGTCGGGTTGGTGTTGGACATTCCTGGGGTGAAGGGCGTGCATGACCTGCGCACACGGGTGTCGGGCAACCAGTGGTTCGTCCAGTTGCATCTGGAGTTGCCTGGGCAGTTGCCGCTGCATGAAGCGCATACCTTGTGCGTGCGCGCCTCGGAGGTGATCCGCCAGCGTTATCCGCGAGCGGATGTGATGGTGCATGCCGATCCGGTGTGAGCGTGCCCGGCCTCAGTTGACGCTATACCCCCGCCCGCCGAAACAGGCTCCCAGGGCTCGTCGGTAATTGTCGGCGACATTGGTCGGCGGCGCATAGGTCGCCGTGGCCGGGTCGAACCCGGACTGGCTGACCGCCCAGCGGTGGCACTGGTAGCGGTCCTGGTCCTGTTGCTCCTGGCCCTGGCCGTACATGGGATAGGCCACCACGTCGTAGCCGCTGGCCGCCGGTGCCGCCACCACCGGTGCGGGCACTTGCGCCGGCGGGCTGACCACGACGTACTCCTGGCTGTCGGCCAGGTACTGGTAGTACGTGTCGGCCACCAGGAAGAACAACGCACCGCCCAGCCAGACCTCACGCGCGTAGGGCGGCAGGTAGCCCACTCGCACGCCGTAGGGCGGCGTCACCACCCGGTAGCCGCCGCCATGGGAGCGGTACCAGTAGCCACCGGAATAGAAATAATCCTCGCCGCGATACGGCACCTTCCAGTAGCGGTCCGGGAATCGGTCGACCTGTTGCCCTGGTCGGTACTGCGGTCCAGGTCCCCAGCCATTGCCATGGCCATCGGGACGGCCCTGCCAGTCGCCGCCGGGGCGCTGCCCGCCTTGCCAATGGCCGTCACCGCGACGGTGCGGGATATCCTGGTAATACCCTTGCCGCGCAGGCTGGGTCTGACGGACTTCGTCGCGCGAATTCAGTGCCCGCCCGCCGCCGTTGTCGTAAGCGCCTTGCGGGCCTGCGCCGGCATGCCCCTCCCCCGGGCCTTCGGCCTGGGCTCCCAGGCTGACCGCCAGGCCAAGCAAACCAACACCTGCCAACTGCCAGATGCGCGACTTCATGGTGTTCCTCTCGGTAATCAACGGCATGACGCCAGTTTACCCTGCCCCCAGGCGTGGCCCAGATGAAATTCGCGGCATTAAAAAAGGGAGGCCGTTGGGCCTCCCTTTGGGAATTGTCGTCCGTGCTCGACACTTGTGGCGTCGGCTCACCTCGCGCCGTCTTCTGGACGGTGCGTAGCCCGGGGGCCTGGCGGATCCTGTTGGATGGCTGGCCGCGACCGCCCGCTTGAGGCGCGTCGCCTTGGACTGTTGTCCGGGCAGTGATTCTGTAGGTAAAAAGATACGGGATGAGCTCCAGCAGCGGATTGCGAAGATTGCACGGATAAATAGCACTTGCGCAATTTTTCACCCTGGATTGATAATTCGACGCAATCCGAACAGAAAAGGCCTTTTCCATGAGCAAACTTGACCGCTACGACCTGAGCATTCTCGCCGAACTGCAGCGCGACGCCCGCATCTCCAACCAGGAGCTGGCCGAGCGCATCGGGCTGTCGCCGTCACCCTGCTCTCGTCGGGTCAAGCAACTGGAAGACGACGGCTACATCTCGCGCCAGGTCGCCCTGCTCGACCGCAAGAAGCTCGGCCTGAGCCTGACGGCCTATGTGTTGATCGGTATGGACCGCCACACTCCAGAGCGCTTCGAAACCTTCGAGGCGGCCATCCGCAACCTGCCGCAGGTCCTCGAATGCAGCCTGGTGACCGGGATGGATGCCGACTATCAGCTGAAAGTGGTGGTGCCGGACATGGACCACTACCAGAAACTGCTGCTCGGCAGCCTGACCCGCATCGAAGGCGTGACCAGCGTGCGTTCGAGCTTCGTGCTCAACCAGGTATTGGCCAGCACCGAACTCCCCCTGACCCACCTGCGTTGATCGCCCAGGAGAACATCGATGGATCCCGCCGTATTCGAAGAGTGGATGATGATCGTCCTGGTGACGATCCTCATCGGTTTCATGGGCTTCATTGTCTGGGACCTGGCGAAGAAGTCCAAAGCCGGGCGCTTCGGCACGTTGATTCTGTTCTTCGTGCTGGGACTGGGGGTGCTGGCCTTCATCATCAAGAGCGTGGTGGTGGCGTTTCTCGAAGGGGTCTAGCGAATGACCACCGACCTACAGCCGAGCCTCGACCTCACGCCAGCAGCCCTGCTCCAACCCCTCCAACGCCCACTTGCCAATCCGCACCCGCACCAGCCGCAACGTCGGCAACCCGACCGCCGCCGTCATGCGCCGCACCTGGCGGTTGCGCCCTTCACGAATCACCAGCTCCAGCCAGCTGGTCGGCACGCTCTTGCGAAACCGCACCGGCGGATTGCGCGGCCATAGCTGCGGTTCGTCCAGGCGTCGCGCCTCGGCAGGCAAGGTGGGGCCGTCGTTGAGCTCAACGCCGTCGCGCAGGCGCTGCAATTGCTCGTCGCTCGCTTGACCTTCGACCTGAACCCAGTAGGTCTTGGCCAGCTTGTGCTTGGGGTCGGCGATGCGCGCCTGCAGGGTGCCATCGTTGGTCAACAGCAGCAGACCTTCGCTGTCACGGTCCAGACGTCCCGCCGGGTACACGCCTGGGATGTCGATGTAGTCCTTGAGCGTGGCGCGCCCTTCACCGTCGCTGAACTGGGTGAGCACATCGAACGGCTTGTTGAACAGGATCAGGCGTGGTTCGGCCGGCGGCGCCTTGGGCTGGCGGCGCGGGCCAGAAGGCCGCGCCTGAGGACGGCGCGGCTTGTTACGGGGAGGCAGGGACATGGATCCTCAGCGGAACGGCGGTTCATCGAAGCTGCGCAGTTTACGCGAGTGCAACGAATTGAGCTCGGTACGCAGCAGATCGAGGGCCGCGATGCCGATCTTCAGGTGCTGACTGACCGCCCGGTTATAGAACGCATTGGCTGAACCGGGCAGTTTGATTTCGCTGTGCAGCGGCTTGTCGGAAACGCACAGCAAAGTGCCGTAAGGCACCCGCAGACGGTAGCCCTGGGCGGCGATGGTGCCGCTTTCCATGTCCACGGCCACGGCACGCGAGAGGTTGATCAATGGCCGCTCCTGGGCCCAGCGCAGCTCCCAGTTGCGGTCGTCGTAGGTCAGCACGGTGCCGGTGCGCAGGCGTTTCTTCAACTGCTCGCCTCGTTCGCCGGTCACTTGCGCGGCCGCTTCCTGCAATGCCAACTGCACCTCGGCCAGGGCCGGGATCGGAATGTTCGGCGGCACCACACGGTCAAGAATACCGTCGCGGCGCATGTAGGCATGGGCCAGCACGTAGTCGCCGATGGTCTGCGACTGACGCAGGCCGCCGCAGTGGCCGATCATCAACCAGCAGTGCGGACGCAGTACCGCCAGGTGGTCGGTGATGTTCTTGGCGTTGGACGGGCCGACGCCGATATTGACCAGGGTGATGCCGTCGCCGTCGGCGGCGATCAGGTGATACGCCGGCATCTGGTAACGGTGCCATACCACGCTGGCCACCAAGGCCTGGGCTTCGCCATTGTCCATGGCTTTTTCGATGATCACGTTGCCCGGTAGCACCATGCGCACGAAACGCGGGTCGTCACGCAGCTGCTCCAGGCCATGGGCGATGAACTGGTCGACATAACGGTGATAGTTGGTCAGCAGGATCCACGGCTGCATGTGCCGCCAGTCGCTGCCGGTGTAATGCACCAGGCGACGCAGCGAGAAGTCCACGCGAGCGGCATCGAACAGCGCCAGGGGCAGGCTCTCGGCCTTTTCCCAGTCATACAGGCCGTCGGCGATGTTGTCGGTGGCCGCCGACAGGTCGGTGCTGGGGAACACACGCGCCAGCTGGGCGGCGGTGATGCCGCTGCCGGCCAGTTCGTCACCCTGGTCGACGACGTAGGGGTATGGAATGTTCTGTTCGCTGACGCCGACTTCGACGGTGACGGTGTAGTCGTGCATCAGCGGCCGCAGCTGCTCCAGCAGATAGCCCCGGAACGCCGCCGGCTGAGTGACGGTCACGCTGTAAGTCCCGGCGACCTGCACCTTGGCATAGGCCCGGGTGGTGGCAGCCACCTCACCGTGGCTGAAGTAGGTCAGGCGCAGCGCCGGGTAGCGGAACAGCGCACGCGCATCGGCGTCCGGTTCGGTACGGTCCTTCAGATAACGCTTGAGGGCTTGGCTGAGGGCTCCGGTGGCCTGTTCATGCAGGGCCGCCAGACGATCGACGGCCTGTTCTGGGGTATCAACGACGATAAACGCTTGGCTCACACTGGGCTTCCTGTCTGGGCATGCATGGAAACATCTTGCCTGCCTTGCGTGGCAATTACACCCCCATCGTGATCAGCTCGGCCACAGTGGCGTGGCCCGCGCCACCAGCGCCTCGACATCCACGCCGCGGGGCAGTGCGCCATAGGCACGCCCCCCTCCCCCAAGACGACTGCCGATGAAGGCGTCGCTGACCGCTGTGTTGCCCGCTTCGAGCAGCAATTTGGCCTGCAGCGCCAGGGCGATGTCCTCTGTAAGTTGCCGGGCGCGGTACTGGATATCGCTGGTATCGGCGAACGTCCCCTTGAGGTTGCCGATGTGCGTCGCCAAGCGCGGGTCGCCATGACCATCGCCCAGTTCGGCGAACAGTGCCTCCAGCACACCCGGCTCTTTGGCCAGCGCCCGCAGCACATCCAGGCACTGCACGTTGCCCGAGCCTTCCCAGGTGGAGTTGACCGGCGCTTCCCGATACAGCCGGGGCAAAATGCTGTCCTCGACGTACCCCGCCCCGCCGAGGCACTCGGCGGCCTCGTTGATCATCCCTGGGGCGCGCTTGCAGATCCAGTACTTGCCCACGGCGGTGACCAGACGGGCGAAATGCGCCTGACTGGGGTCGTCCAACTGCTCCAGGGCCTGACCCATGCGCAGGCTCAGGGCCAACGCCGCCTCGCTTTCCAGGGCCAGGTCGGCCAGCACGTTCTGCATCAGCGGTTGCTCGTTGAGCAATCGCCCGCCGACCTTGCGGTGCGCGCAATGGTGGGCGGCCTGGGTCAGGGCCTGGCGCATCAAGGCGCTGGAGCCGACCATGCAATCGAAGCGGGTCATCGCCACCATCTCGATGATGGTCGGCACACCCCGCCCTTCCTCGCCGACCATCCAGGCCAAGGCCCCGCGCAGCTCGATCTCGCTGGAGGCGTTGGAGCAATTGCCGAGCTTGTTCTTCAGGCGCTGGATGTAGAACTGGTTGCGGCTGTCATCGGGGCGATGGCGCGGCAGCAGGAAGCAGGACAGGCCCTTCTCGGTCTGGGCCAGGGTCAGGAAGGCATCGCACATCGGCGCCGAGCAGAACCATTTGTGGCCGACCAGCTCGTAGGCTTCGCCGGGCCCTGGGGTGCCGACCGGATAGGCGCGCGTGGTGTTGGCGCGCACGTCGGTGCCACCCTGCTTCTCGGTCATGGCCATGCCCAAGGTGACCCCAGCCTTGTGCCGATCGCCGACGTTGCGCGGGTCGTATTCGCGGCTCAGCACCTTGGGCAGCCAGTATTCGGCCAGTCCAGGTTGCAACTTCAACGCCGGCACCGCCGCAAAGGTCATGGTCAGCGGGCAACCGCTTCCGGCTTCGGCCTGGCTGTGCAGGTAGGTCATGCAAGCGCGCGCGACATGTGCGCCTGGGCGGGGATCGGCCCAGGGCAGCGAAGGCAGGCCATGTTCGACCGCCGTGCGCATCAGTTCGTGGTAGGCCGGGTGGAACTCCACCAGGTCGATCCGATGACCATATCGGTCATGGCTGTGGAACTCGGGCTTGTGCGCGTTGGCCAGAAAGCCCGCTGCCATCAACGGCCCTCCGGCCAAAGCGCCGTAGGCATCGATTCGCGAAGCCGCCCAACCGGCGCCGAATCGGCTTGACCACTCCTGCAGCGGCAGGTCGAGGCGGTAGAGATTGGCACCGTCCAACGGCGGCGGCTGGTTGGTGACTTCGTGGGTCTCAGCGTACTGGTGCAGGTTCATCGGGTGCTCCTGGATCCGGGCATGCATGAACCCCCAGTGAAGCACCCCTCACCTCTCAGTCAAAGGGACAAAAATGACTAAACGTGTAGTTGACGCTAGAACCGCGTCACCCCAGACACCGCCCTCCCAGTCTGCGTCTGCACTTGGGCCAGGCTCACCTCGAGGCTGAATTCGAAGCGGCTGCCCAGCCCTCGCGTCGATTCATGGGACAGACGGGCTCCCAGCAACTCGCCCATCTGACGGCAGATCGACAGGCCGATGCCAAGACCGCCATAGCGTCGGGTCATCGAGCCATCGACCTGGAAGAAGCGTTGGTAGAGGATCGCCTGGTCGAGGTCGTCGAAACCAATCCCGCTATCGCTGACGACGAAGCTCAGGGCCAGCCGCTCAGGCCCCAGTCGGCGGCCCCTGACCTGCACGACCACGCCTCCCTGGTGCGTGAACTTGAGGCCGTTGTCCATCAGGCAGCCCAGGCAGCGCGCCAGTTTTTGCGCATCGCCCAGCAGTTCGTCGGGCACATCGGCAGGAATGTCCAAGCTCAGATACAGCCCTTTGCCAAGGGCCTGGGCGGCGCGGCCGGAGCGCAGGTCCTGAAGCATGCGCCGCAGGCCGAACGGCACGGCCTGAACCCGTAGGCGCCCGGCCTGCAGCTCAGTGAGAGTGAGGATGTCGTCGACCATCGCCATCATGTCCTGGGCCGAGCCTGCGGCCGTGCGGTGGTACTGAACCATCTCACCCTCCATGGGCAAGGTGTGCATCAGTTCCAGCGAGCCGATGACGCCGTTCATCGGCGTACGCAGCTCATGGGTCACGGTGGCGAGGAATTCGTCCTTCAGGCGATTGCTCCTGGCCAGTTGCTGGTTCAACTGCTCCAGGGTCCGGCCCGTGTCGCGCAGAGCCTGGGCCTGCTGCTCGCGCAAACTGTTGATGCGGTCGGCAAGGGCCAGCGACAACAGCGCCACTTCCAGCGCCGAACCGAGCTGGCTGGCATACATGGTGATGAACACATTGGGCAGATAGCCCAGCACCATCAAGGTGTTGACCAAGCCACCAAGGAGAAACGCCGACCAGGCGATAATGAACCAGCGCGCCACCCGCAGGCCGCGCCACCAGGCATAGATCCCGGCGGCGAAGATGCTGACGGTGAACAGCAGCGCCAGCAGCGTGGCCATGCGCAGGGCGATGCCGTAATGAAGGGTCACCGCCAGCACCATCACCAAGGCGCCGCCGACCATCAATAGCTGCAACAGCCGATCGAAACCTGGGCTGATCGTGCTCAGGCGCAGGAAATGGCGAGCGAACTGACAGCCGAACAGCCCTGCAGCACCGATGAACAATGGCGTCGCAGTGTTCGCCCACCAGGGGCTGTCGGGCCAGAAGTAGGCGACCCCGGCGCCGTTGACCGACACCTGGTAGAGCCCGAACGAGGCGATATAGAGGATGTAATAGAGGTAGCTGATGTCGCGCACGCTGAGGAAGATGAACAGGTTGTAGACCAGCATCACCAGCAATACGCCGTAGATCATGCCCAGTACATAGAGGCGCGTGGGCTGGGCTTCCAGGTAGGCTTGGGCGGACCACAGCGCCAGCGGCGCCTGCACCGAGCCCTCGCTTTGCAGGCGCAGATAGGCTGTGGTGGCCTGGCCCGGTTGCAGCGGCAGTTCGAAGAGGTAATTGTCCTGCTGGATCTTCCGACTGCTGTAGGGCAGCGTGTCGCCGGTGCGCTGGACCAGACGATGGACGCCCTGGGCATCCGGCAGATAGAGCTCGATGTGGTCCATCGGCGGATAGGCCAACTCCAGCAACCACTGTCGAGGCGCGGCTCCGGGCCTGGGCACGTAACGCAGGTCGACCTTCAACCAGAACACCGAGGTCGAATAACCGGCGTTGAGCACATTTTCATGATGGGTGCGAAAGCGGCTGGCGAAGGCGGCGGAGCTGACCTGGGCGATACTGGTGGTGCCATCCTGGTCTTCGAAGACCTGCATCGTCCGGCCCAATGGAAGGTGTCGGGTGGCGTCATCGAAGTCGACCGCCCCGGCCAGTGCGGGCAGCAGGCCCAACAGCACGATCAGCAAATAGCGCATACAGCCCCAGAATAGCCCGTCCAGTCGCGTCGCGTTTACCCTCCCATTCCTTTGAGGCGACGAAATCCGGCAGGCGCCGTTTATCGAGTTATCGGAGCACTCTAGCATAGCTATGGCAGCTATCAATGGGCCACCATTGAATTTGAAGAAACCGCTCTAATTCAATGCGTTAGACGATATTCCAGCACCGGAGCTGACCACTCGATCAGCAAATCCCGTTTGTAGGACGATCCGCGCAAAAGGGTTTGGTGGTAAGCTCGCCGACCATGAATACCTACAGCTCCCGCCCCGTTGTCCTCTGTCTCTCCGGCCACGACCCCAGTGGCGGCGCCGGCCTGCAGGCAGATATCGAAGCCCTGATCGCCCAAGGCTGTCACGCCGCCCCTGCAGTGACCGCCCTGACCGTTCAGGATACCGTCAACGTTTCCGACTTCCGCGTGCTCGACCGCGAGTGGGTGCTGGCCCAGGCCAATGCCGTGCTCGCCGACTCGACCGTGGCCGCGGTCAAGCTGGGCATGCTCGGTTCGATCGAGATGGTCGACACCGTCGCCGAACTGCTCGCCGCCCACCCGCACCTGCCAATGGTCTGCGACCCGGTGCTGCGTGCCGGGGGCGGTGGCCGTCTGGGCAAGGACGAGGTCGGCTACGCGCTGCGTGAACGCTTGCTGCCGCTGGCCACCATCGCCACGCCCAACCTACCGGAAGCGCGCATTCTTGCAGAGCTGCCCGAGGGCACCGCGGATGAGTGCGCCGAGAAGCTGCTGCCGTTCTGCCGGCACTTGCTGATCACCGGGGGTCACGGCGACGAGGAGGAGATTCACAATCGCCTGTACAGCCGCGACGGCCAGCACCATACCTGGACCTGCCAGCGCCTGCCGGGCAGTTACCATGGTTCGGGCTGCACCCTGGCCAGCGCCCTGGCCGGTCGCCTGGCCCTGGGCGAACAGCTCGACAGCGCCGTGCGCAGCGCCCTGGACTACACCTGGCGAACCCTGCGCGATGCCGAGCAACTGGGCAAAGGGCAGTTCGTTCCACGCCGTCTGCCCCTGGACTTCTGCTCCTGACACGAGGCCTTCAGATGAAGCTACGCGGTCTGTACGCAATCACCGATAGCCAGCTGCTCGCCGGCCGTTTCCTGTCCCATGTCGAGGCGGCGCTCGAAGGCGGCGTCTGCCTGTTGCAGTACCGCGACAAGAGCGACGACGCCGCGCGTCGCCTGCGCGAAGCCGAAGCGCTGATGAAGCTCTGCGAGCGCTACGGCACC
Organism: Pseudomonas sp. HD6422; assembly: GCF_025377065.1. Lineage (NCBI taxonomy): Bacteria > Pseudomonadati > Pseudomonadota > Gammaproteobacteria > Pseudomonadales > Pseudomonadaceae > Pseudomonas > Pseudomonas sp. HD6422. The sequence goes on from NZ_JAHWIW010000013.1 coordinate 32,925, forward strand.
CAGTTGGTGATCAACGACGACGCCGAACTGGCCGCGCGCCTGGGCGTGGGTGTGCACCTGGGCCAGACCGACGGCCCGCTGACCCCGGCCCGCGCCCTGCTCGGGCGTAATGCGATCATCGGCTCGACCTGCCATGCGCGCCTGGACCTCGCCCAACAAGCTGCCCACGAAGGCGCCAGCTATGTCGCCTTTGGGCGCTTTTTCAATTCCGTGACCAAACCCGGCGCCCCTGCTGCCAGCCTCGACCTGCTGGAGCAGGCCCGGGATCAGGTCAAGCTGCCGATCGCCGTGATCGGCGGCATCACCCTCGACAACGCCACCCCGTTGGTTGCCCATGGCGCCGACCTGCTGGCGGTCATCCACGGCTTGTTCGGTGCCGACAGCGCGCAGGAAGTCACCCGCCGCGCCCGCGCCTTCAACGCCCTGTTCGCTTGCTGATTTCGAGAGAAAATCCCATGTCCCGTTCCGAATCCCTGTTCGCCCAAGCCCAGAAGCACATCCCCGGCGGCGTCAATTCGCCGGTCCGCGCCTTCAAGAGCGTCGGCGGCACGCCGCTGTTCTTCAAGCACGCCGAAGGCGCCTACGTGGTCGATGAGGATGACAAGCGCTACGTCGACTATGTTGGCTCCTGGGGCCCGATGATCCTCGGCCACAGCCATCCCGAGGTGCTCGCCTCGGTGCGCAAGCAGCTCGAGCATGGGCTGTCGTACGGCGCACCGACGGCCATGGAAACTGAGATGGCCGATCTGGTCTGCTCGATCGTGCCCTCGATGGAAATGGTGCGCATGGTCAGCTCCGGCACCGAAGCCACCATGAGCGCGATCCGCCTGGCCCGTGGCTACACCGGCCGTGACGCCATCATCAAGTTCGAGGGTTGCTACCACGGCCACTCCGACAGCCTGCTGGTCAAGGCCGGCTCCGGCCTGCTGACCCAGGGCGTGCCGAGCTCGGCGGGCGTACCGGCGGACTTCGCCAAGCACACCCTGACCCTGCCGTTCAACGATATCGCCGCGGTGGAGAAAACCCTGAGCGAAGTCGGCAGCACCGTGGCCTGCATCATCGTCGAGCCGGTGGCCGGTAACATGAACTGCGTACCGCCGGCGCCGGGCTTCCTCGAAGGCCTGCGCGAGCAATGCGACAAGCACGGCGTGGTGCTGATCTTCGACGAAGTGATGACCGGTTTCCGCGTGTCGCTCGGCGGCGCCCAGGGCCATTACGGCATCACCCCTGACCTGTCGACCTTCGGCAAGATCGTCGGTGGCGGCATGCCGGTCGGCTGCTTCGGCGGCAAGCGCGAGATCATGGGCTGCATCGCCCCGCTCGGCCCGGTCTACCAGGCCGGCACCCTGTCGGGCAACCCACTGGCGATGGCCGCAGGCCTGACCACGCTCAAGCTGATCAGCCGCCCAGGCTTCCACGACGAGCTGACTGCGTTCACCAGCCGCATGCTCGACGGCCTGCAGCAGCGCGCCGACGCCGCCGGCGTGCCCTTCGTCACCACCCAGGCCGGCGCCATGTTCGGTCTGTACTTCACCGGTGCCGACGACATCGTCACCTTCGAGGACGTGATGGCCAGCGACGCCGAACGCTTCAAGCGCTTCTTCCACCTGATGCTCGACGGTGGCGTGTACCTGGCGCCGAGCGCCTTCGAGGCCGGCTTCACCTCCATCGCCCACGGCGAAACCGAGCTGAAGATCACCCTGGACGCAGCAGAAAAAGCCTTCGCCGCGCTGAAGTGATGGGGCAGTCTGCACGGCCTCTTCGCGGGCAAGTCGGAGAGGCCGGTGCGGGCAATAACTGCCGATGCAATCAGCAGATGCTTCTTCAAAAGAGAATTTCGCGTAAAACTTTGTAAGGTTGGCGCTGCTTATCCCATAATGTGCCACCAGAGACATTGGCCGTAGCTTTGCAGAGGTAAGTCGATCCCCATGAACCGCACCGGCCGCGCCCTGACCCTGGGCTGCCTGTTGCTTCTTCAGCCCCTGCTGGCCCTGGCGGAGGGTAGTAACTCGTTGCTGATTCCAGCCACGGGCCGCTGCACCCTGAATGTCCAACCGCAAGATCTGGACAATGCCATCAAGGCCTGCGAGAAGATCGCCAGCGACGGGGATGCGCAGGCGCAGTACGAGCTGGGCGAGTTCTACTACACGCAAACGCCAAAAGCCTTGGACAAAGCCCTGAACTGGTTCGAGAAGGCCTCGCTGCAAGGCCACGCCGAAGCCCAGTATCGTCTCGGCGCCATGTTCTTCCATGGCGAAGGCGTCAATGCCAACAACGTGCAGGCCTACATCCTGCTGAAAATGGCCGCGGTCAACGGCGCCGAGGATGCCTTGGACATGGCCGACGAAGTGACCGAGCAGATGCCCCGTGACGAGCTGGAACACGCCACCCAGGTGCTCGGCCAGATTTTCCGCAAGTACCTGCTGGAACTGCAGAACGCCGAAGGGCGCACGCCCTTCTCGCCGCTCCCCTGAGCCTTACCTCTCCGGCATCGGCATCGGGAACGGCATCACGTTGCCCCCGCCTTTGGCCTCGCTGATCTTCGCCGTGCCCAGCCGCTCCACTTCGTCGATGCGCACGATCGAATGCATCGGCACGAAACTGCGGATCACGCCCTCGAATTGGGTCTTGAGCTTTTCCTCGCTCGGATCGACGACCACCTGGGTGCGCTCACCGAAAACGAATTCCTCGATTTCCAGAAAGCCCCACAGGTCGCTCTGGTAGATCTGCTTGGCGTACATCTCGAAGACCTGACCCTGATTGAGGAAGATCACTTTATAGATGGCGGGTTCGCGTTTGCTCATGTTCGGCGGAATAACACATGCGTAAGAAAAGTCGCGCATGATACCTGCTCCGGCCCGTTCGCGGGCAAGTCGGGGTGCCGGAACACGCCGCACAGACCCTTGATCGTATCAGTGCTTTCGCCACTGCCCTTCTAGGGTTATTCTTGAGTTCACATTCATTGCCGTCGAGCGGCCAAAAAAGACCTTGAACGCACCCATACAACCTCATCGCTTCATCCTCGAGCCCTTCGAGGCCAACCGTTTCGCCAACTTGTGCGGCCAGTTCGACGAGCACCTGCGCCTGATCGAACAACGCCTGGCCATCGAGATCCGCAACCGCGGCAATCAGTTCGAACTGATCGGCGAACCCAAGACCACCTCCGCCGCCGAGCAGCTGCTACGCCGCCTCTACCGTGAGGCCAAGGCCACCGAGCTGTCCCCGGAAACCGTGCACCTGTACCTGCAGGAGTCCACGGTCGAGAACATCGACAACCCGGCGGTCAACGAAGTCAGCGTGTCGCTGCGCACGCGCAAGGGCAATATCCGCCCGCGTGGCGTCAACCAGCAGCGCTACGTCAAGGAAATCCTGGCCAACGACATCAACTTCGGTATCGGCCCGGCCGGCACCGGCAAGACGTACCTGGCCGTGGCCTGCGCCGTCGATGCCCTGGAGCGCGAGCAGGTGCGCCGCATCCTGCTGGTGCGCCCGGCGGTGGAAGCGGGCGAAAAGCTCGGCTTCCTGCCCGGCGATCTGGCCCAGAAGATCGACCCGTACCTGCGCCCGCTGTACGACGCCCTTTACGAAATGCTCGGCTTCGAGCACGTGGCCAAGCTGATCGAGCGCCAGGTGATCGAAATCGCCCCGCTGGCGTACATGCGCGGCCGCACCCTGAACAACAGCTTCATCATCCTCGACGAGAGCCAGAACACCACGCTCGAGCAGATGAAGATGTTCCTCACCCGCATTGGTTTCGGCTCCACCGCGGTGATCACCGGCGACATCACCCAGGTCGACCTGCCGCGTGGCACCAAGTCCGGTCTGGCCCACGTGATCGAGGTGCTCAAGGACGTACCGGGCATCAGCTTCACCCACTTCCAGCCCAAGGACGTGGTGCGTCATCCGCTGGTGCAGCGCATCGTCGAAGCCTACGACCGCTTCGACGCCCGCCAGACCAAGCCCGAGGTCAATGGCAAAGATGCTTGAACTCGATCTGCAACGGGCCACGGATGCCGTCGCCCCGGATGACGACGCCTTCCGCCGTTGGTGCGCGCTTGCCTTGCGCCAGCGCAGCGCCGACTCGGAAATGACCATCCGCCTGGTCGACGAAGCCGAAGGACGTGAGCTCAACCATACCTATCGGCACAAGGACTACGCGACCAACGTGTTGTCGTTCCCGGCCGACGTGCCCGACGAACTGCTCGATATCCCGCTGCTCGGCGACCTGGTGATCTGCGTCCCGGTGGTCGAACGTGAAGCGGCCGAGCAAGGCAAGGCGCTGGAGGCCCACTGGGCGCACCTGGTGATCCACGGCTGCCTGCACCTGCTGGGCTACGACCACATCGAAGACGACGAGGCCGAGGAAATGGAAGCGCTGGAACGGCAATTGCTTGCCGAACTGGGGCATCCCGACCCCTATGCCGAAGACGAATCAGATTCCCTTACACACTGAACACTGCAAGGATCACGAGTAACCGCCATGAGCGAAGACCGATCGAGCAACGGGCAAAAGTCCTGGCTGGGTAAACTGACCCAGGCTTTTGCCCATGAGCCGAAAAACCGCCAGGAGCTCCTCGAGCTGCTGCGCGAAGCCCATCAGAACAAGCTGCTCGACAGCGAAGCGCTGACCATCGTCGAAGGCGCCATCCAGGTCGCCGACCTGCAGGTGCGCGACATCATGGTCCCACGCTCGCAGATGATCAGCATCAAGGCCCACCAGTCGCCTCGCGAATTCCTGCCGGCAGTGATCGACGCCGCGCACTCGCGCTATCCGGTGATCGGCGAGAGCCACGACGATGTGCTCGGTATCCTGCTCGCCAAGGACCTGCTGCCGCTGATCCTCAAGGAGAACGGCGACAGCTTCAACATCAAGGATCTGCTGCGCCCAGCCACCTTCGTGCCCGAGTCCAAGCGCCTGAACGTGCTGCTGCGCGAGTTCCGCGCCAACCACAACCATATGGCCATCGTCATCGACGAATACGGTGGCGTGGCCGGCCTGGTCACCATCGAAGACGTGCTGGAGCAGATCGTCGGCGACATCGAGGACGAGCATGACGTCGAGGAAGACAGCTACATCAAGCCGCTGCCCAGCGGCGACTTCCTGGTCAAGGCGCTCACCCCGATCGAGAACTTCAACGAGTTCTTCGATAGTGAATTCTCCGACGATGAGTTCGACACCGTCGGCGGCCTGGTGATGAGCGCCTTCGGTCACCTGCCCAAGCGTAACGAGACCACCGAGATCGGCGCCTACAAGTTCCGTATTCTCAACGCCGACAGCCGGCGGATACACTTGCTGCGCCTGACCCCGATCACCCGCTAAGGACAATCATGCGTTGGATCACCCGCCCCGGCTGGCCCGGTAACCTGCTGGCCGTGGCGGCCGGCGCTTCCACCCTCCTGGCCCTGGCGCCGTTCGACATCTGGCCGCTGGCCATCCTGTCGATCGCCCTGTTCTACCTCGGCCTGCGCGAGCTCAGTCCGCGCCAGGCCATGGGCCGCGGCTGGTGCTTCGGCTTCGGCCTGTATGGCGCTGGCACCTGGTGGATCTACGTCAGCATGAACACCTACGGCGGCGCCTCGCCGCTGCTGGCGATCCTCTTGTTGCTGGCGTTCTTCGCCGCTCTGGCCTGGTTCTTCGCCCTGCCCGCCTGGTTGTGGGCGCGCTGGTTGCGGCGTAACGAAGCCCCCCTTGCCGACGCCCTGTGCTTCGCCGCCCTGTGGCTGCTGCAAGAGGCCTTCCGGGGCTGGTTCCTCACCGGATTCCCCTGGCTCTACGCCGGTTACAGCCAGCTCGACGGGCCATTGGCCGGTCTGGCGCCGCTGGGTGGCGTGTGGCTGGTGTCCTTTGCCCTGGCGCTGAGCGCGGCACTGTTGTGCAACCTGCATCGGCTGCGTGTACGCCCCTCGTTCCTGGCCGTCGGCGTGGTGTTGTTGCTGGCACCTTGGGTAACGGGGCTGGCACTCAAGGACCACGCCTGGACCAAACCAGCCGGCGAACCGCTCAAGGTTGCGGCGTTGCAGGGCAATGTCGCCCAGGACCTGAAGTGGGACCCGGCGCACATCGATGCGCAGCTGGCGCTGTACCGCGACATGAGCTTCAGCTCCAAGCCGGTCGACCTGCTGGTGTGGCCGGAAACCGCCGTGCCGGTGCTCAAGGACCAGGCTCAGGGCTATATCGATGTGATGGGCCGATTCGCTGCCGACCGCCATTCGGCGCTGATCACCGGAGTGCCGGTGCGCGAGGTGGTGCATCACCAGCGTCGCTACTACAACGGCATCACGGTCACAGGCGAGGGCGACGGCACCTACCTCAAGCAGAAACTGGTGCCATTCGGTGAGTACGTGCCGCTGCAGGACATGCTGCGTGGCCTGATCGAGTTCTTCAACCTGCCGATGTCGGACTTCGCCCGTGGCCCCGAGGACCAGCCGCTGCTACAGGCCAAGGGCTACCAGATAGCCCCGTACATCTGCTACGAAGTGGTCTATCCGGAGTTCGCCGCCGGCCTGGCGGCACGCAGCGACCTGCTGCTGACGATCAGCAACGATACCTGGTTCGGTACCTCCATCGGCCCGCTGCAGCACTTGCAGATGGCGCAAATGCGGGCACTGGAGGCCGGCCGCTGGATGATCCGCGCCACCAACAACGGCGTGACCGCGCTGATCGACCCGTTCGGGCGGATCACCGCGCAGGTGCCCCAGTTCCAGCGAGCGGTGCTGTATGGCGAGGTGGTACCGATGCAGCAACTGACGCCGTACCTGCATTGGCGTTCGTGGCCACTGGCGATCGTCTGCGTGTTGCTGTTCGGCTGGGCGCTGGCGGCTGGGCGGATTGCCAAGACCGTCTGAGGTGCCACTCGGGGCGGTTCGGCGCCCCGACAACCTCAATAGAACAGCCGGTACCCCACCAATCCCACCGCTTCGTTGAGCAACTGCCCGCTCTGCCACATCGCCCGACTCTCGGGCAGCAACCCCGCGAAGGGCCGGGCATGGTCGCCACCGAGGAACCCCATCGGCGCCGGCACCACCTCGAACCCGGCACGCTCGAAACTCCAGCGTGAGCGCTGCATGTGCCAGGATTGGGTCACCAACACCACTCGGCGAATGCCCAAGGGTTGCAGGATCCGGGCGCTGAACTGGGCGTTCTCCCAGGTGGTGCGGCTGGCCTCTTCCTTCCACTTCACCTCGACACCGAAATCCTCTTTCAGGCGATCGGCCATCAACTGCGCCTCGCTGGGCGGCGTGCCGTAATGCAGCCCACCACTGATCAGTAATGGCAGGCCGCTGGCCTTGGCCAGTCGCGCGGCAAAGCGCATGCGCTCCAGGGCCGTGGCAGTCGGCTGGTCGTCGCCGCCCCAGGCCATGTCGCCCCGCTCACGGCCAGCGCCCAAGACGACGATGGCCTGGGCCTGTTCGGCCAGCCCGGACCACGCCGTCAGCGGCAATGGTGGCTCGGTTTCCAGCAGTCGTGCCGACTCCTGCACCACCCATGGCAGGCTCATCAGCCACAGGCCACCCAAGCCCAGGGCAAAACACAGTGCTGCCAGCCGTGGCCGCCGCGTGCGCAGCCACCACGCGGCGAGCAGCAGCAGAAACAGCAGGCCGGGCGGCAACAACCATTGTTTGATGAAAAATCGAATCGGCATCTACACACCTCCATGGAAGGCGTGCAGCCTAAGAGGAACGGCGCCGGGCAACAAGTCGTCGCCGGCGCCGATCGTGAGCAGTGCATTGAAGTCCCGGGGCGCGATGGCCTGCGCCAGGTGCTGAACGGCTAGCGATGCGGCAGCGTCCTGGATCTCGCCGTGCTGGCGGGGCGTCTCTTGTCCTTGAGCCAGATGATCTTTGCCGAGGTCGGTTCCGCTTGCGGGTAAGCACCGGCACAGGCATTGCGGCGTTCCGGGAGCGAATCCAGGTAGGCCTTGATCACTTCGAACTCTGCGTGGCTCAGGCCGCGCAACTCCAGCTCGGCTGGCATCTCGTCACGCAATCGCACCGATGTCCGGGCCACTTCCAAGGCCAGGCCAAGACGGTCGATCAGGCGTTCGTAAAGCTCCGGTTTGATTGCGGGTAGCTGCGTCTCTCCCATCCGTTCACCTCATTGAAGATAAGAATATCTCCCCCCAACAGTGAGCTTAGCGTCACTGCGAAAAGCAGCCGGGCGCTGCGACCAGCGGGCATTCGCAATCAGGGTTTCCCACGATGCGCGGCGCTGCTGTATGCTACGGCGTTCACTCTCACGACACCGGAGTGCCGGACGCAGCGAGGTTCCGCTGCCTGGAACAAGGTCTCTTCTCTCTCAGCATAAAGTAGCCATGCACGAACAATACACGCCCCGTGATATCGAAGCCGCCGCCCAGAAGTTCTGGGACGAGCAACAATCGTTCGCTGTTACCGAACAGCCAGGCAAGGACACCTACTACTGCCTGTCGATGTTCCCGTACCCGAGCGGCAAGCTACACATGGGCCACGTGCGCAACTACACCATCGGTGACGTGATCGCCCGCTACCAGCGCATGCTCGGCAAGAACGTCCTGCAGCCGATGGGCTGGGACGCCTTCGGCATGCCGGCGGAAAACGCCGCGATGAAGAACAACGTCGCGCCGGCCAAGTGGACCTACGAAAACATCGACTACATGAAGACCCAGCTCAAGAGCCTGGGCCTGGCCATCGACTGGGCACGTGAAGTCACCACCTGCAAGCCGGACTACTATCGCTGGGAGCAGTGGCTGTTCACCCGCCTGTTCGAAAAAGGCATCATCTATCGCAAGAACGGAACCGTGAACTGGGACCCGGCCGACCAGACCGTGCTCGCCAACGAGCAGGTCATCGACGGCCGCGGCTGGCGTTCCGGCGCGCTGATCGAGAAGCGCGAGATCCCGATGTACTACTTCCGCATCACCGACTACGCCGACGAGCTGCTGGAAAGCCTCGACGAGTTGCCGGGCTGGCCTGAACAGGTCAAGACCATGCAGCGCAACTGGATCGGCAAGTCCCGCGGCATGGAAGTGCAGTTCCCGTTCGACCAGGCCAGCATCGGCCACGAAGGCACGCTGAAGGTCTTCACCACCCGTCCTGACACCCTGATGGGTGCCACCTATGTCGCCGTTGCCGCCGAACACCCGCTGGCCACGCAGGCCGCGCAGGGCAACCCGGCGCTGCAGGCGTTCATCGACGAGTGCAAGAGCGGTAGCGTGGCCGAGGCCGACATGGCCACCCAGGAGAAGAAGGGCATGCCCACTTCCCTGTTCGTCCAGCACCCGCTGACCGGCGAGAAGCTGCCGGTTTGGGTGGCCAACTACGTGCTGATGCACTACGGCGATGGCGCCGTGATGGCCGTACCGGCCCACGACGAGCGTGACTTCGAGTTCGCCCACAAGTACAACCTGCCGGTCAAGGCCGTGGTCCGCACCAGTGCCGGCGATGAAGTCGGCAGCGAGTGGCTGGCGGCTTATGGCGAGCACGGCCAACTGATCAATTCCGGCGAGTTCGACGGCCTGGACTTCGCCGGTGCCTTCGACGCCATCGAAGCGGCCCTGATCCGCAAGGAGCTTGGCAAGTCGCGTACCCAGTTCCGCCTGCGCGACTGGGGCATCAGCCGCCAGCGCTACTGGGGCTGCCCGATCCCGATCATCCACTGCCCGTCCTGTGGCGACGTACCGGTGCCGGAAGACCAGCTGCCGGTCACCCTGCCGGAGAACGTGGTACCGGATGGTGCCGGTTCGCCGCTGGCGCGCATGCCCGAATTCTACGAATGCACCTGCCCGAAATGCGGCGCCGCGGCCAAGCGCGAAACCGACACCATGGACACCTTCGTCGAGTCGTCCTGGTACTTCGCCCGCTACGCCTCGCCCAACTACGAAGGCGGCATGGTCGACCCGAAAGCCGCCAACCACTGGCTGCCGGTCGATCAGTACATCGGCGGTATCGAACACGCCATCCTGCACCTGCTGTACGCACGCTTCTTCCACAAGCTGATGCGTGACGAAGGCCTGGTGACCTCCAACGAGCCGTTCAAGAACCTGCTGACCCAGGGCATGGTGGTCGCCGAGACTTACTACCGCGTGGCCAGCAACGGCGGCAAGGACTGGTTCAACCCCGCCGACGTCGAAGTCGAGCGCGATGCCAAGGCCAAGATCATCGGCGCCCGCCTGAAGACCGACGGCCAGCCGGTGGAAATCGGCGGCACCGAGAAGATGTCGAAGTCGAAGAACAACGGCGTCGACCCGCAATCGATGATCGACCAGTACGGTGCCGACACCTGCCGTCTGTTCATGATGTTCGCCTCGCCGCCCGACATGAGCCTGGAATGGTCCGACTCCGGCGTCGAAGGCGCAAGCCGCTTCCTGCGCCGCGTCTGGCGTCTGGCCCAGGCCCATGTCGGCCAGGGTCTGCCGGGCAAACTGGACGTCGCCGCCCTGGATGACGCGCAGAAGGTCATCCGTCGCGCCATTCATGCCGCGATCAAGCAGGCCAGCACCGACGTGGGTCAGTTCCACAAATTCAACACCGCCATCGCCCAGGTGATGACCGTGATGAACGTGCTGGAAAAAGCCCCGCAAGCTACCGCACAGGACCGCGCCCTGCTGCAGGAAGGCCTGGAGGCCGTGACCTTGCTGCTGGCGCCGATCACCCCGCACATCTCCCACGAGCTGTGGCAGCAACTGGGCCACACCGAGGCAGTCATCGACGCGGCCTGGCCGCTGGTCGACGAGAGCGCCCTGGTGCAAGACACCGTCACCCTGGTGGTGCAGGTCAACGGCAAGCTGCGCGGCCAGGTGGAAATGCCGGCCGCCGCGAGCCGCGAGGAAATCGAAGCCGCCGCCCGCAGCAACGAGAATGTCCTGCGCTTCATCGATGGCCTGACCATCCGCAAGGTCATCGTAGTGCCGGGCAAGCTGGTCAACATCGTCGCCAACTGATGGCAACGCCCGCCCGCAGACCTGCGGGCGGGCGGAACAGGCTCAAGAGGGAGCAACAACATGATCAAACGCAATCTGCTGGTGATCGGCCTGGCCGTCGTGCTCAGCGCCTGCGGTTTCCAGCTGCGCGGCACCGGCACCACCGAACTCAGCCTGAAGGAAATGGACGTCAGCGCACGTAACGCCTATGGCGATACCGTCAAACAGCTGCGCGAAGTCCTCGAGCGCAGCGGCGTCAAGCTGACCACCGCCGCACCCTACCGCCTGGTCCTGACCAACGAGAAGGAATCCCAGCGCGCCGCGACCTACAGCGCCGGCAGCCGCTCTACCGAGTATGAGCTGACCACCGAACTGGACTACAGCATCCTCGGCCTGAACAACCTGGAGCTGCTCAGCGACAAGCTGGAAGTGCGCAAGGTCTATGTGCATGACGGCGACAACATCACCGGTTCCGACCAGGAAGCCACCCAGGCCCGCGAAGAAATGCGGCGCGACCTGGTGCAAGCCATGGTCGTGCGCCTGCAGATGCTGACCCCGGCCCAGCTCGACCAACTGCAGCAGGAAGCCGACGCCCGTGCCAAAGCCCAGGCCGAAGCCCTGGAAGCTGCACGTCGTCAGCAGGATGAAACCCCGCAACAATCGCCCATGGAAGTCCCGGCCAACTGAGCCGCTGCGGGGCACTTAGGTGCCCCGCTCTTATCCCCATGAAGCTCGCTCCCGCCCAACTCAACAAACACCTGCAAGGCAACCTGGCCCCTGTCTACGTGGTCAGCGGCGACGACCCGTTGCTGTGCCAGGAGGCCGCCGACGCCATTCGCAATGCGGCTCGTCAGCAAGGTTTCGATGAACGCCAGGTGTTCAGCGCCGACGCCAACTTCGATTGGGGCACGCTGCTGCAGGCCGGCAATAGCCTGTCGCTGTTCGCCCAACGCCGGCTCTTGGAGCTGCGCCTGCCCTCGGGCAAGCCTGGCGACAAGGGTGGCGCGGCGCTGATGGAGTATTGCGCCAACCCCGCCGAGGACACCCTGCTGCTGGTCAGCCTGCCCAAGCTCGATGGTAGCGCGCAGAAGACCAAGTGGGGCAAGGCCTTGATCGAAGGCGCACACTGCCAGTTCATTCAGATCTGGCCGGTGGACGCCCAGCAATTGCCGCAGTGGATCAACCAACGCCTGTCACAGGCAGGGTTGTCGGCCCAGCGTGACGCGGTCGACCTGATCGCCGCGCGGGTCGAAGGCAACCTGCTGGCTGCCGCGCAGGAAATCGAAAAGCTCAAGCTGCTCGCCGAAGGCAACCAGATCACCGTTGAAACGGTGCAGTCTGCCGTAGCCGATAGCGCCCGCTTCGATGTCTTCGGGCTGGTCGATGCCATTCTCAATGGCGAGGCGGCACATGCCCTGCGCATGCTCGAGGGGCTGCGCGGCGAAGGCGTCGAGCCGCCGGTGATTCTCTGGGCACTGGCCCGCGAGTTGCGCCTGCTGGCCGGCCTGGCCCAACAGTTCAGCCAAGGCGTGCCTTTGGACAAAGCCTTCAGCCAGGCCCGCCCGCCGGTCTGGGACAAGCGCCGGCCCCTGGTCAGCAAAGCCCTGCAGCGCCTCTCGGCGCGGCGCTGGGCCCAACTGCTGCAGGATGCCCAGCGTATCGACGCGCAGATCAAGGGCCAGGCCGAGGGTTCGCCGTGGACCGGGTTGGCGCGGCTGGCACTGTTGATGGCTGGGCAGCGGCTGACGCTGCCGCCGGAGTGATGGCGTTGGCGGCTCTGGATTAGCGGTGGTTATGAGATCGAGCGCCGCGCGGGCGGCGCTCGATCTCATAACCTCCACAAATTTCGCGACAAGCACCACACTCTTGCCCCATAAGCAGAATCAATTGGCCCACCCCCGCCCAAGCCCCTAAAGTGCCCCCGACACCAACCCCCATGGGAACCCACCATGAGCAAAAAGCCGAAAAAGCACGGCCCCAACAAGGCCAAGTCCATCGTCGCCCAACCCTTGTTCCGCTGCCGTCAGGAACGACCGGACAAGGGCAAAGGCAGCTACCGCCGCGAAGCCTTCCAATCGAGAGATTGGGAGGCTTCTTACTTTTTGGCGGCATGAAAGCATCGTAAGCGCAGGCATGATATGGTCATCACCTGACCTGTATTTCTGGATCTGTGCATGCTCCTCAGTCTTCTCCCTCGCTGGGAATCCCGCCAGCTGATCGCAGCTTCGAGCTTCATCCTGCTTGTCGCCTGCGCAGAAAAACCCACGGCGGCCGATGCCCTGCCCCTGGCGCCCGCCCAGCCCGCCCCCGTCGTGAACCTGCCCAGCAGCACCCCTGACACCAGCACCGAAATCCAACCGCTGCAAACCTTCGCCCAATGGCAAGCCGGGTTCCGCCAGCAGGCCCTGCAGGCCGGTATCACGGCGAGCCTGTTCGACCGAGCGTTTCTCGGCGTCACACCCGACATAGACGTGATCAAGGCCGATCGTAGCCAACCCGAATTCACCCGCCCGGTCTGGGAATACCTCGACGGCGCCTTGTCGCCACTACGGGTGCGCAAAGGCAAGCGCCTGCTGGAAGAAAACGCCGAGTTGCTCACCCGCATCGAGCAGCGCTACGGCGTAGACCGCCAGGTACTGGTCGCGGTCTGGGGCATGGAAAGCAACTTCGGCCAGTTCCAGGGCAACAAGTCGGTGATCCGCTCGCTGGCCACCCTGGCCTACGAAGGGCGCCGTCCCCAGTTCGCCCAGGACCAACTGATCGCGGCCCTGCAGATCCTCCAGCACGGCGATATCCAGCCCGACGCCATGCGCGGCTCGTGGGCCGGGGCCATGGGCCAGACCCAGTTCATCCCGACCACCTACAACACCCATGCGGTCGACTTCGATGGCGACGGTCGCCGCGATATCTGGAACAGCACGCCAGACGCCCTGGCCTCGACCGCGCACTATCTGCAGAGCTCGGGCTGGAAGCGTGGCCAACCCTGGGGCTTCGAGGTACAGGTGCCGTCGGGGTTCGACTACTGGCAGGCTGACGGTACCTCGCGCAAGCCGGTCAATGAATGGCTGCAGATGGGCGTGAAACTGCCTGCTGGCACTCAGCTACCGGCCGGCAGCAACCAGCTGCCCGCCGCCCTGTTGTTGCCTGCCGGAGCCCGCGGCCCGGCGTTCCTGGTGCTGGACAATTTCCGCAGCATTCTCAAGTACAACAACTCGTCTTCATACGCCATGGCCGTGGGCTTGCTCGGCGACCGTTTCTCGGGGTGGGGTTTCATTGCCGGCAGTTGGCCGAAGGAAGACCTGCCGCTGAGCCGTAGCGAGCGCATGGAACTGCAGAACCTGCTCAACGCCAATGGTCATGATGCGGGCAATGCCGATGGCATCATCGGCGCGAACACCCGCAAGGCCATCCGCAACGCCCAGCAAGCCCTGGGCTGGCCGGCTGATGGATATCCGACGCACAAACTGCTCGAGAGCCTGCGCCGACAGTGACGCCCCAATCGCCGGCAACCTGGCTCCTGCACATCACCTGCAGGCGCTGGCTTGCCGGCGATGGGCTGCTTTGCAGCCCCGGCCATCTCAAACTGCGAACAAATCCTGCTGCAACACCAGCTGTTGCTTCTCACTGTCCAACAGCACCCGAGCCCCCAGCGGCAGGCACACGTTCGGGTCGCAATGCCCACTGCGCCACCCCGCCAGCACCGGCACGCCCAACGGGCCGAATATCTCCAGCAATAGCGGCGTCAAGGCCGCCACCGTGATCCCGGCAAAGTCGCCTACCAGCACACCCTTCAGGCCCTCGAGTTTGCCCGCCAGGCGCAACTGGGTCAGCAGCCGATCGACACGGTACAGTGGCTCGTTGACGTCCTCGATGAACAGGATCGCCCCTTCGCATTGCAACTCGCCGGTCGTGCCCAGCGTGGCGCCCAGCATCGACAGGTTGCCGCCAAGCAGACGCCCCGTTGCCGTACCCGGCACCACGCAGTTCAAGGGAAACTCGGCGGGATGCGCAATGGCGTCGCCCCGCCGTACATGTCCGCCCAACTGAGCGAACAATGACGACTCGGTCGGCTGCAGCTTCGCCCCCAGCAGGTCGGCATTGAGCATGGCGCCATGAAAGGTCACCAGTCCGGCATGCTGGTTGAATACGTTATGCAGCGCGGTGACGTCGCTGTAGCCGATGAACGGCTTTGGATGGCGGCGAACCAGGTCGAGGTCGAGGCGATCGAGCAGGCGCATACTGCCGTAGCCACCGCGCATGCACAGGATGGCATCGATGGCCGGGTCGGCGAAGGCATCGTGCAGGTCTTGCAGGCGCTGCCCATCGCTGCCGGCCAGGTAGCCTTCGCTGGCACTGACGCTCGGGTACAGCCGGCTCCGATAACCACGCTCGGCAAACCATTGCTGGGCCTTCTGCACGTCCAGCCGTGCCGGGCCGGCGGGTGCCACCACGGCAAAACAGGCTGCCGCCGGCAACGCCTTGGGCAAGCAGGATTCAGTGGATTCGGCGCAGTTCATCTGCGACTCCTTGCAACCATCGTTCTCAAACAAAAATGCCGATGCCACCTCACGGCGTGCATCGGCATGTATGGCTCAGGCCAGGCTCAGAGCTTGATCTTGGCCTCGTGCGCCTGCTGGTCGGCATGGTACGACGAACGCACCAACGGACCGGAGGCGACGTTCTTGAAGCCCATCTTGTAGCCTTCCTCGGCGAACCAGGCGAAGGTGTCCGGATGCACGAAACGCTGCACTGGCAGGTGGCTGCGCGAGGGCTGCAGGTACTGGCCGAGGGTCAGCATGTCGATGTCATGCTCGCGCATGCGGTGCATCACTTCGATCACTTCATCGTCGGTCTCGCCGAGGCCGAGCATCAGGCCCGACTTGGTCGGCACGTGCGGCACCAACTGCTTGAAGCGCTGCAGCAGGTCCAGCGACCAGTCATAGTCCGACCCCGGCCGCGCGGCCTTGTACAGGCGTGGCACGGTTTCCAGGTTGTGGTTGAACACATCCGGTGGCTCGTTGGCGGTAATCTCCAGGGCCACGTCCATCCGGCCACGGTAGTCCGGGACCAGGGTCTCGAGCTGTACGCCTGGCGACAGTGCGCGGATCTCGCGAATGCAGTCGGCAAAGTGCTGGGCACCGCCGTCACGCAGGTCGTCACGGTCCACCGAGGTGATCACCACGTACTTCAGACGCAGGTCAGCGATGGCGATGGCGAGGTTTTTCGGCTCGTCCACATCCAGCGGCTTCGGCCGGCCGTGGCCGACGTCGCAGAACGGGCAGCGGCGGGTGCAGATATCACCCATGATCATGAAGGTCGCGGTGCCGCCGGAGAAGCACTCGCCCAGGTTCGGGCAGGAGGCTTCTTCGCAAACGCTGTGCAGCTTGTGCTTGCGCAGCAGTTGCTTGATGCGGTCGACCTCGGGCGATACCGGGATGCGCACGCGGATCCAGTCGGGCTTTTTCGGCAGTTCTTCGGTGGGAATGATCTTCACCGGGATGCGTGCCACCTTCTCGGCACCACGCAGCTTGACCCCGGCTTCCACCTTCTTCGGTGCTGGGCGCGGGGGGGCATCCTGGGTAGGGATCTGGTTCGGCACGGCTTCTTGCACAGTTGTCATAATCAGTCGATTCCGCCCGTCAGGGTCGTCTGCTCAGCATAGTCGAGGTGCTTGACCAGCTGTCCGCGCAGCCTTGTCCTGACCTCGTCGAGTTCGATCGGACCTGCCAGGTCGCGCAGCTGGGTCATGGCCAGCCCCGCATACCCACAGGGGTTGATTCGGCGGAATGGCGCAAGGTCCATGTCCACGTTCAAGGCAAGGCCATGGAAGGAGCGGCCATTGCGAATCCGTAGGCCGAGGGAGGCGATCTTCGCTCCGTCGACGTAGACGCCTGGGGCGTCGGGCTTGGCCACGGCAGTGACGCCGTAGCTGGCGAGCAGGTCGATCAGGGTCTGTTCGATCCGGCTGACCAGTTCGCGCACACCAAAGCCCAAGCGGCGGACATCCAGCAACAGATAGGCTACCAGTTGCCCGGGGCCATGGTAGGTCACCTGGCCACCGCGGTCGGTCTGCACCACCGGAATGTCGCCTGGCACCAGCAGATGCTCGGCTTTCCCGGCCTGGCCCTGGGTGAATACCGCTGGATGCTCGACCAGCCAGATTTCATCCTGGCTGTCCGGGCTGCGTTGCTCGGTAAAGCGACGCATGGCCTCGAGCACCGGTTCATAGGGCTGCAGGCCAAGCTCGCGAATACCGAGACACAAGGGCATCAGAGCACCATTTTCACGATGCCGGTCGCGCGCAAGGCGCTGTTGATGTCGTGCAGCTGGTTCTCGCTTTCGGCAACGATGTGCAGCTGCACCGTGGTGTACTTGCCTTCCTTGCTCTGACGCTCGGCCAGGGTGGACAGGTCGACCTTGGCATGCTGGCAAAGAATGTCGATCACCGTGTCCTTGAAGCCGACAACGGTGTCGCCGATGACCTTGATCGGATAATCGGCGCAGGGGAATTCGATTTTGTGCGACTTGACGTCAGGTTCGCTCATGGCGGAAACGGCCTCGTAAGCCGTGGCAACAACAATGCCCCCGCGCGATACGCGGGGGCATGCAGGTCACGTATCAGTTGAACAACCCGTAGAAGAATAGACGGATGCTATCCCACATACGACGGAAGAAACCACCTTCCTCGACGCCGTCGAGGGCAATCAGGTCGGCGCTGTGAACCACTTTCTCGTCCAGTTTGACTTCCACTTTACCGATCACGTCACCTTTGGCGATCGGAGCGGTGAGCTGCGGGTTCAGGGTCATCGAAGCGACCAGGCGTTTCAATTGGCCTTTAGGCATAGTCAGCGTCAGGTCGTTGGCGAGGCCCGCCTTCACCTGGCTGGTGGCGCCCTTCCAGACCGGGGCCTGGGTCAGCTCGGTGCCCTTCTGGTAGAAGGTCTGGGTTTCGAAGAAGCGGAAACCATAGGTCAGCAGCTTCTGGGTCTCGGCGGCACGAGCCTGCTCGCTGTTGGTGCCGAAGACGACGGCGATCAGGCGCTGGCCATCGCGTACGGCCGAAGCCACCATGCAGTAACCGGCCTCCTCGGTGTGGCCGGTTTTCAGACCGTCGACGGTCTTGTCACGCCACAGCAGCAGGTTGCGGTTGGGCTGCTTGATGTTGTTCCAGAAGAACTCTTTCTGCGAATAGATGGCGTAGTGGGCCGGGTCGATGTCGATGATCGCACGGGCCAGCAAAGCCATGTCGTGGGCCGACGAGTAGTGCTCCGGGTTCGGCAGGCCGGTCGGGTTCATGAAGTGGCTGTTGCTCATGCCCAGATCAGCGGCGGTCTTGTTCATCATGTCGGCGAAGGCGTCTTCGCTGCCGGCGATGTGCTCGGCCAGGGCGACCGAGGCGTCGTTGCCGGACTGGATGATGATGCCGTGCAGCAGGTCGCTGACGCTCACCTGGCTACCCACCTTGATGAACATGCGCGAACCGCCGGTACGCCAGGCGTTTTCGCTGACGGTGACCGGGTCGTTCTCGCCGATCTGGCCACGGCGGATGTCCAGGGTGGCGATGTAGGCGGTCATCAGTTTGGTCAAGCTGGCCGGTGGCAGGCGTTCGTCACCGTTGTTCTCGACCAGCACGTTGCCGCTGGAGGCGTCCATGAGCACGTAGGACTTGGCGGCCAGTTGCGGTGGCGCCGGCATCATCTGCTCCGCTGCGAAGGCAGCAGGCATGATCATCAGCAGTACGGGCAGGCAAAGGCGTTTGGCAAGGTTGGTGATATTCATCCGTCTCTCGAGAATCGCTAATGGTCTGATGTTCCCTGGGCTACATCATGCGCCCAGCGCCAGTCAGTCTAATGGTTGCGGCTGTGCTGCCGCTTTGCCCGGAAAATGCGGCGCGATGTCGCGGCGGGCAAAAGCGGCCATTGTACATGGGCGGGCGTTGCAATTCATGACAAAACCGACAGCTTGAGGCACAGGCATCAAGCCGCGACAGCTGTCAGTCTGCTGTGACCAGCTTGGCCTGCCCAAGGTTCGCCATGCGAATGCTGTCCTGCGCTTGCTGGACCTCACCCTGGCTGTTGATCGGCCCAAGCCGCACGCGATGCAGGGTCTGCTGGTTACGCACGATGGAACTGATGAACACCGGCGCGCTGACCATGGTGCTCAGTTTCGCCCGCAACAACTCGGCGGCGTCCGGGTTGGCGAAGGCACCCACCTGAAGGAAGCTGCCGCCATTGTTTACCGGCACGCTGCCGCCACCCACCTGCACCGGCACCACCGGTGCCGCATGCTGTTGCGCCGGAGGTGTCCACTGCTCGACCCGACCGGTGCTGGCTGGCACCGGCTGGGCCTGGGCCACCTGCGGCTCCTTCAGCACCAGCGGCGGCTTCTGGCCACGCTGGGCCCACCACTGCTGCGGATCGATGCCCTCGACGCGGACATGGGCCGTGCCGATCTCGGCGTAACCGAGCTTCTTCGCCGCGGCATAGGACAGGTCGATGATGCGGTCGGAATAGAACGGACCACGGTCGTTCACCCGCAGGATGACGCTGCGGCCGTTGGCCAGGTTGGTCACCTTGACGTAAGCCGGCAACGGCAAGGTCTTGTGCGCCGCGCTCATGCCGTACAGGTCGTACAGTTCGCCGTTGGCGGTGTTCTGCCCGTGGAACTTGGTGCCATACCAGGAGGCGGTGCCTTCGGCGCGGTAGTTGCGCGAGTCCTGCATGGGGTAGTAGGTCTTGCCCAGTACCGTATACGGGTTGGCTTTGTAGGGGCCGGTGTGCACGGTGGGCGTGGCATCGGGAATCTTGTTCACGTCCACGTCCCACCAAGGCGCGCCGTCCTTGTGGGCTCGGTTGATGTCGAGGCCCGGTTGGGCGCGGACGACATTACCGCTCTGGGTCGGGGTCGGGCGGTGGGAAGAGCAACTGGCCAACAGCACGCCGACGGCGAGGCAGGTCAGCAGCTTGAAGGAGTTACCAGAGATGATTGCGCGCATTACTTGACGCCCCGTGCTTGGACCAGCTGTTCCGAAAGCTGATGCACCGCCATGGCGTACATCACGCTGCGGTTGTAGCGAGTGATCGCGTAGAAGTTCTTCAGGCCCATCCAGTACTCAGGGCCATTGTCACCCTCCAGACGGAAGGCGGTGACCGGCAGATCATCGCGCAGCGCATCATGACTCGACCAGCCCAGCGCTCGCAACTCCCCAACCGTCTTGACCGGCTCGATACCGGTGGTCAGGCCTTCGTCGACGCGCTCGCCCTGGACCTGGGCACGGCTTACCACCGGTTCGCCGGCGACCCAACCGTGACGCTTGAAATAGCTCGCGACACTGCCGATGGCATCGTCGGGGTCGGTCCAGATATTGATGTGGCCGTCGCCGTCGAAGTCCACCGCGTAGTTGCGGAAACTGCTCGGCATGAACTGTGGCAGGCCCATGGCACCGGCATAGGATCCCTTGAGGGTCAGCGGGTCGAGTTGCTCCTCGCGGGCCAGCAGGAGGAATTCGCGCAGCTCCTTGCGGAAGAACTCCGCCCGCGGCGGATAATCGAAGCCCAGGGTCGACAGTGCATCGATCACCCGGTAACTGCCAGTGTTGCGGCCGAAGAACGTCTCCACACCGATGATCGCGACGATCACCTGTGCCGGCACACCGTACTCCTGTTCGGCACGCGCCAGGGCAGCCTCGTGCTGACGCCAGAAATCCACACCACGGGCGATGCGCGCGTCGGTGATGAACATTGGCCGGTATTCCTTCCACGGCTTGACCCGCTCGGCCGGACGCGAGATGGCGTCGAGAATCGACTGTTTGCGCTGCACCTCACGGAACACGCCCATCAACTGCTCGCCGGCAAAGCCATAGTCGCGGGTCATCTCGCCGACGAATTCGGCTACCTGCGGCGAGCCGTCGTAATCGCCGGCCTGGGCCTGCTGGACAGCGCCGAACAGGCTTACCGCACCGATCCACGGTACACAACGGACAGCCCAGTTACGCACTGCTTGCATGAAATTCTTCACCTTATTCAAACCTGCGCGATCCATTTGCGGTGCGTGTGGATCGACATCAAAACGCCAAACGCTGACAGCAGCGTCACCAACGAAGTTCCGCCATAGCTGATGAAGGGCAGCGGCACCCCCACTACGGGCAACAGGCCACTGACCATACCGATATTGACGAACACGTACACGAAGAAGGTCATGGTCAAGCTGCCTGCCAGCAGCTTGCCGAACAGGGTCTGGGCCTGGGCGGTGATCACCAGACCACGGCCGATCAGCAGCAGGTAGACGATCAGTAGCAGGCAGATGCCGACCAGACCGAACTCTTCCCCGAGCACGGCGATGATGAAGTCGGTATGGCTCTCAGGCAGAAAGTCCAGGTGCGACTGGGTGCCCAGCAACCAGCCCTTGCCGAACACCCCGCCGGAGCCGATCGCGGCCTTGGACTGGATGATGTTCCAGCCCGTCCCCAGCGGATCGCTTTCCGGGTCGAGGAAGGTCAGTACCCGCTGCTTCTGGTAGTCGTGCATGACGAAGAACCACATGGCCACCGCCACCGGCACCGCCGCCGCCAGCACGCTGAGAATCCAGCGCCAGCGCAGGCCGCCCATGAACAGTACGAAGGCACCGGAAGCGAGAATCAGCAGCGCGGTACCCAGGTCGGGCTGACGCACGATGAGGATGAACGGCACGCCGATCAGCACCAGGCTGATCGCCACGTGCTTGAGATGCGGTGGCAGGGTGCGCTTGGACAGATACCAGGCGATGGTCGCCGGCATGATGATCTTCATGAATTCCGAGGGCTGGAAGCGAATCACCCCGGGAATGTTGATCCACCGCGTGGCGCCCATGGCGTTGTGGCCCATCACGTCCACCACCACCAGCAGGCACACGCCCGCCAGGTAGGCCAGCGGCACCCAGCGGGCCATGAAACGCGGTTCGAGCTGGGCGATGATGAACATCGATACCAGGCCG
Source organism: Pseudomonas sp. HD6422 (assembly GCF_025377065.1). Taxonomy (NCBI): domain Bacteria; kingdom Pseudomonadati; phylum Pseudomonadota; class Gammaproteobacteria; order Pseudomonadales; family Pseudomonadaceae; genus Pseudomonas; species Pseudomonas sp. HD6422. The sequence goes on from NZ_JAHWIW010000013.1 coordinate 54,794, forward strand.
ATGCCGAACGAGCTGGCCTGCTTGAGCAGCAGGTCCCAATTCTTGCCGCTGGCCGAATACAGCACGAACAGGCTGCCGGCCGCGAGAGTGAGAAGGATGATCAGCAAGGGGCCGTCGACGTGGATACGCTGCAGGAAGCTGGCGCGTCGACGCATCACGTCCTCGCTGGAGAGCATGCGATCGAAATTGTTCTTCACGGGGCCGTTTCCTCGGCGACGGTGGCAGGCGCGAACTCGGGCTTGAGATGGCCACTTTCATCGAGCAGCCAGGCGTCCATGACCTGACGCACCACGGGGGCGGCGACACCAGAACCGGACTCACCGTTCTCGACCATCACCGAGACCACGATCCTCGGATCGTCGGCCGGGGCAAAGGCCACGAACAGGGCGTGGTCGCGGTGGCGCTCCTGGAGTTTGTTGCGGTCGTACTTCTCGCCCTGCTTGATCGCCACCACCTGGGCGGTGCCGCTCTTGCCAGCGATGCGGTACTGGGCTCCTGCGGCGGCCTTGCGCGCGGTGCCTCGAGCGTTGTGCATCACCTGCTCCATGCCGTGGGTCACCTTGGCCCAATCGGACTTGTCGCGCAGGACGATGTTGTCCATCGGGTTCTCGTCCACAGGCGGCTGTCCTTCGATGGTCTTGGCCAGATGCGGTCGGTTCCACACACCTTTGTTGGCGATCAGTGCGGTGGCCTGGGCCAGTTGCAAAGGCGTGGCCTGCATGTAGCCTTGGCCGATGCCGAGAATCAAGGTCTCGCCCGGGAACCAGGCCTGGCGACGGGTGGCGCGCTTCCACTCACGCGACGGCATGAGCCCTGCGGACTCCTCGAACATGTCGAGGGAGACCTTCTGGCCGATGCCGAACTTGTTCATGTAGGTCGACAACCTGTCGATGCCCATCTTGTGCGCAAGATCGTAGAAGTAGGTGTCGTTGGAGCGCATGATCGCGGTGTCCAGGTCGACCCAGCCGTCGCCGGTACGGTTCCAGTTGCGGTACTTGTGGTCATAGTTGGGCAACTGGTAGTAGCCAGGGTCGAACACCCGGCTACTGGCATTGACCACGCCGCTGTCCAGGCCGGCGATGGCCACCGCCGGCTTGATGGTCGAGCCTGGCGGATAGAGGCCACGCAGCACCCGGTTGAACAGCGGCCGGTCGATCGAGTCGCGCAATTCGGCATAGGCCTTGAAGCTGATGCCGGTGACGAACAGATTGGGATCGAAGCTTGGCTGGCTGACCATCGCCAGCACCTCGCCAGTGCGCGGATCGAGCGCCACCACCGCGCCACGCCGCCCGCCCAGGGCAGCCTCGGCGGCCTCCTGCAACTTGATGTCCAGGCTCAGCACGATGTCCTTGCCCGGTTTCGGATCGGTGCGTTTGAGCACCCGCAAGACCCGGCCACGGGCGTTGGTTTCGACTTCCTCGTAACCGACCTGGCCGTGCAGTTCGGCTTCATAGAAGCGTTCGATGCCAGTCTTGCCGATGTGGTGAGTGCCGCTGTAGTTCACCGGGTCGAGGGTCTTCAGCTCTCGCTCGTTGATCCGTCCGACATAGCCCACCGAATGGGCGAAATGCGCACCTTGGGGGTAATGCCGGACCAACTGCGCCACTACCTCGACGCCGGGCAGACGGAATTGATTGACCGCCACCCGTGCGATCTGTTCTTCGTTGAGTTCGAACAGGATCGGCACCGGCTCGAACGGCCGGCGCCCCTGCTTCATGCGTTTCTCGAAGAGGGCGCGGTCATCGGCGGTGAGCTCCAGCACTTCGACGATGGTATCCAGCACTTGCTGCCAGTTACCCGCACGTTCGCGGGTCATCGACAGACTGAAGCTGGGCCTGTTGTCGGCGATGATCACACCGTTGCGGTCAAAGATCAGGCCGCGAGTCGGTGGAATCGGCTGCACGTGCACTCGGTTGTTTTCCGACAACGTCGAGTGATAGTCGTACTGGATGATCTGCAGGTAATACAGGCGGGCGACGAGCACACAGATGAGCAGCACGACCACCACCGCGCCGACCACGACGCGGTTGCGCACCAGGCGGGCGTCTTTTTCGTGGTCCTTGAGACGGATCGGCTGCGACATCGGACGGCTTACAGGCTCATTTGTGGTAAGGGTGCCCGGACAATACGGTCCAGGCGCGGTAGATCTGCTCGCCGATGAGTATCCTTACCAACGGGTGCGGCAGGGTCAGCGGCGACAGCGACCAGCGTTGCTCGGCGCGTGCGCAGACTTCCGGCGCCAGCCCTTCCGGGCCGCCCACCATCAAGTTGACCGTGCGCGCATCCAGGCGCCAGCGATCCAGTTCGCTCGCCAGTTGCTCGGTACTCCAGGGCTTGCCATGGACTTCGAGGGTGACGATTCGCTCCCCTGGCTGGACCTTGCTCAGCATGGCCTCGCCCTCCTGACGAATCAGACGGGCGACGTCGGCATTCTTGCCTCGGGTGTTCAGCGGAATTTCCACCAGCTCCAGCGACAGCTCCTGGGGCAGGCGCTTGGCATACTCATGCCAACCGTCCTCGACCCACTTGGGCATGCGCGAGCCGACCGCGATCAGGCGCAGACGCACGGCGTGTCCTTATTCCCGGTCCTTGAGCTTGTCGGAGTAGTCGTGGCTGTTCTCCGGGCTGTGGTGCTTGCCATCGGCGGCACGGCTCTGCTCGGCACCCAACCACAGGCGCTCCAGGTCGTAGAACTGGCGAGCGGCGGCGGTCATCATGTGCACGATGACATCATTGAGGTCCAGCAGCACCCAGTCGCTGTCGCCCTTGCCTTCTTCGCCCAGGGGCTGTGCACCCTGCTTCTTCACCGCCTCGCGGACTTTTTCCAGCATCGCGTTGATCTGGCGGTTGGAGGTACCGGTGGCAATGATCATGTAGTCGGTCAGGCTGTGCTTGTCACGTACGTCGATGACCTGGATGTCCTGGGCCTTGACATCTTCCAGCGCGGCCTTGGTCAGCTCGACCAGCTGTTCGCCATTGATTTTCTGCTTGCTCATAAAAAACTCTTCAACTCGTTGGATGAGGCGCCGTGGGGCACCGTCAGTTAGGCACACGATACAGTTCGTGCGCCTCGATATAGGCCAGTACGGCGTCCGGCACCAGGAACCTCACCGATCTGCCGCTGGCCAGCAGCTGTCGGATCTGCGTGGCGGACACCGCGAGCGGGGTCTGCCAGACGAACGAAATATGCCCCGCCGGGCCGGACATGGCGGTGGGGTCGCTCACCGAGCGCGCAGCCAGCAGGTTGCGCAGCTCGTCTGGGGGTTCTACGTCGGCATCCGGGCGTTGCAGCACCAGGATGTGACAGTGTTGCAGCAGTTCGTCCCAGCGGTGCCAGCTCGGCAGGCCGCAGAATGCGTCCCAGCCCAGCACCAGAAACAACTGATCGTCGGCGTGCAGTTCGGCACGCACCGACTCCAGCGTATCGATGGTGTACGACGGCTTGTCGCGGGCCAGTTCGCGGGCATCCACGCTCAGGCGCTCGACGCCCTGCACCGCGCTACGCACCATGGCCAACCGGTCATGCGCGGCCACCTGGGGCGTGTCGCGGTGCGGCGGGCGGGCATTGGGCAGCAGGCGCAACTCATCCAGTCGCATGAACTCGGCCACCTCCAGCGCGCTGCGCAGGTGGCCGATGTGCACGGGATCGAAGGTGCCGCCAAGAATGCCGATACGCCGGACTGCCGGGGCTTTGCTCAACTCAACAGGTCCCCTGACCGCGCAACTGGCCGTCGCCGATCACCACGTACTTCTCGCAGGTCAGGCCTTCCAGGCCAACCGGGCCGCGGGCGTGCAGCTTATCGGTGGAAATGCCGATCTCGGCACCCAGGCCGTACTCGAAGCCATCGGCGAAGCAGGTCGGGGTGTTGAGCATCACCGACGCCGAATCGACCTCGGTCATGAACTGGCGAGCCTGACCCTGATGCTCGGTGATGATCGAGTCGGTATGGTGCGATCCATAGTGATTGATGTGCTCGATGGCCTGCTCCAGGCCGTCGACGACACGGATCGACAGGATCGCGTCGAGGTACTCGGTGTGCCAGTCGTCTTCGGTGGCCGGCTTGGCCTCGATGATTGCCCGGGTGCGTTCGCAGCCGCGCAGCTCGACGCCCTTCTCCTGGAAGCGGCGGGCCATTTCCGGCAGGAAGTCGGCGGCCACGCGCTGATCGACCAGCAGGGTTTCCATGGCGCCGCAGATGCCATAGCGGTAGGTCTTGGCGTTGAAGGCCACGGCCAGGGCCTTGTCCAGCTCGGCGTGAGCGGCGACGTAGACGTGGCAGATGCCATCGAGGTGCTTGATCACCGGCACCCGGGCATCGCGGCTGATGCGCTCGATCAGGCCACGGCCGCCGCGCGGCACGATGACGTCGACGAACTCGGGCATGCTGATCAGTGCGCCCACGGCTTCGCGGTCAGTGGTCTCGACCACCTGCACCACCGCCGCTGGCAGGCCGGCTTCGGCCAGGCCACGCTGGATGCAGGTGGCGATGGCTCGGTTGGAGTGGATGGCTTCGGAGCCGCCGCGCAGGATGGTGGCATTGCCGGACTTCAGGCATAGGCTCGCCGCATCGATGGTCACGTTGGGACGCGACTCGTAGATGATGCCGATCACCCCCAGCGGTACGCGCATCTTGCCGACCTGAATGCCCGACGGGCGGTAGCTCATGTCGCGGATGGCACCGACCGGGTCCGGCAGAGTGGCTACCTGGCGCAGGCCGGTGATCATGCCGTCGATGCGCGCCGAGGTCAGTGCCAGGCGGTCGAGCAGTGCAGGCTCCAGACCGTTGGCGCGGCCGGCGGCCAGGTCCAGTTCGTTGGCAGCCGTCAGCTCGGCGCGCGCAGCATCCAGCGCGTCGGCGGCGGCCTGCAGGGCACGGTTCTTCTGCGCGGTGCTGGCACGCGCGATCACCCGGGAGGCCTGGCGGGCGGCGTGACCCAGGCGGGTCATGTAGTCAAGAACGGACTCAGTCATGGGTGCGGTGTCTTGGCAAAGGGGAAATCGGCTGATTATAACTGTCGCGCAGGTATACGCCCAGCGGCGGGAGGCGGATGGTTGAAAATGATGGGATCGCCTTGGGGTTTGCAGCGCGTTGAAGATCGAGCGCCGCCCCCAGCGAACCGAAACATACAGAAACCATTCCCCCACCCCCACCGTTCAGCCTCGATTAAGCCAATCATTGCTATCATCCCCGACCTCATCGCCACGAAACGCCAGCATGCCAGCCCCAAGCCCCTGCCCTGCCCGCGCCCTGCCCGACAGCTTCTTCGACCGTGACGCCCAGACCCTGGCCCAGGCCCTGCTGGGAAAGGTCATCCGCCACCGCCACGGCGACCTGTGGCTGGCCGCGCGCATCATCGAGACCGAGGCCTACTACCTCACCGATAAGGGCAGCCATGCCTCGCTGGGCTACACCGAGAAACGCAAAGCGCTGTTCCTCGATGGCGGGCATATCTACATGTACTACGCCCGTGGCGGCGACTCGCTGAACTTCAGCGCCCACGGCCCAGGCAATGCGGTGTTGATCAAGTCCGCCTATCCCTGGGTCGATGCCATCTCCGACGCCAACAGCCTGGCGCAGATGCAGCTGAACAACCCCGACGCCAGCGGTGAAATTCGTCCTGCAGAACGCCTGTGCGCCGGCCAGACTCTGCTGTGCCGCGCCCTGGGCCTGAAAGTGCCACAGTGGGACGCCCAGCGCTTCGACCCCGATCGCCTGTACGTCGAGGACTGCGCCATCGACGTGCCCCGGGTGATCCAGACCACGCGCCTGGGCATCCCCCAAGGCCGCGACGAACACCTGCCATACCGCTTCGTCGATGCCGCCTTCGCCCGCTTCTGCACGCGGAACCCGCTGCGCCGGGGGCAAGTCGAAGGGCGCGACTTCTTCATTCTCGAACAAGGAAGCTGAACCATGGGCCAATGGCTCGACAGCCTGACCAACTGGCTCGGCGCCAACCCCGAGTGGCTGGGCCTGGCGATTTTCCTGGTGGCCTGCGTGGAATGCCTGGCCATCGCCGGCATCATCGTGCCCGGCACTGTCTTGCTGTTCACGGTTGCCGTGCTGGCCGGCAGCGGCGCCCTGGGCCTGAGTGAAACCCTGTTGCTGGGCTTCCTCGGCGGTCTGTTGGGTGACGCGCTTTCCTACACAGTCGGCAAGCATTTCCACCAGAACATTCGCCGCCTACCCTTGTTGCGCCACCACCCTGAATGGATCGGCAGCGCCGAGACCTACTTCCAGCGCTACGGCATCGCCAGCCTGCTGGTAGGCCGCTTCATCGGCCCATTGCGACCGATGCTGCCAATGGTCGCCGGCATGTTCGACATGCCGCTCCCACGCTTCATCGCCGTGAGCCTGCTGGCCGGCGCGGGCTGGTCGGTGGTGTACCTGCTGCCGGGCTGGGCCACCGGCGCGGCGATGCGCCTGCCATTGCCCGAAGGCTTTTGGCCGGAGGCCGCCGTGGTCGCCGGCACCTTGGCGGTGGTGATCGGGCTGAGCCTGAACGCCAGCATCCGTGACCGCCGCCATGGCACCCGACTGATCGCCGCCCTGAGCTTTCTTGCCCTGGCCGGGGTTTTCCTCGGCTGGCCGCTGCTGCATGACCTCGACCAGGGCATCATGACCCTGGTGCAGGAACATCGTAGCCAGGCCATCGATGGCACCGTGGTGCTGGTGACCCGCCTGGGTGACTTCCGCACCCAGTTCTTCCTCGGTGGCTTGCTGACCGGCTTGCTGCTGCTGACCCGACAATGGCGCCACGCGGTGTTCGCCGGTAGCGCGCTGATGGGCACCGCCATCGCCAACGGCACGCTGAAATGGCTGTTCGCCCGCGCCCGCCCGGAAGTCCTCGCCGACCCGCTGACCAGCTACAGCATGCCCAGCGGGCACAGTTCGGCATCGTTCGCGTTCTTTCTGGTGATGGCGGTACTGGCCGGACGTGGCCAACCGCCGCGCATGCGACTGACGTGGATCATGCTCGGCTGTGTTCCCGCGCTGTCGATTGCCCTGTCGCGGGTGTACCTGGGAGCCCACTGGCCGACCGATATCCTGGCCGGGGCGTTGCTCGCCTGCTGCGTCTGCGCACTGAGCCTGACCTTGGTGCAGCATCGCGCCCCGCTGAACGCTCTGCCCCAGCGGGTGTGGTGGCTGGTGGTGCCGGCGTGCGTGGCGTTGCTGGCGTTCTTTGCCATGCATGCCCTGCCGCAGGCGTTGCTGCGCTATCAATATTGATCGTGGCCGAGCCGGCCACGATCGATCAGGCGAACAACTCGCCCTGGATCCGCTCCAGCAAGCGCTGGATCTCCGCCAGGCGCTCCTGGGGCGAATCGATGGTCAACAGGTCGAGCTTGTCTTCCTCCATGAACGGCAACAGGTATGCCAGCTGATTGGCCAGGGACTGGCGACCGTCGACCGCACGCGGCATGTCCAACGCCTCGACCATCGGGTGCTCGCCTAATGCCAGCAACAGCGCCAGCAGGTCATCGTCCTGCTCGCCCAGCGGACTGTCGGGCTGTTCGGCGAGCCAATGGACCTGCCCCAGCATCAGTTGGTCCTTCTGCACTTCGGTCTGGGTCAGCTCGAAGCGGCGCACACCTTCCACGCGGATGCCGAGCAGGCCGTTGTCCTGCTGGACGAAGTCGCGGATCAGCGCCTCGCAGCCGATCGACGCCACAACCGGGGGCGCCTTGCCGACCTGCTCACCTTCGAGGATGCAGACCACGCCAAAACCTTCGCCCTGCTTCATGCAGCGGCCGATCATGTCCAGATAGCGTGCCTCGAAGATCTGCAGATCCAGCAGGCATCCGGGAAACAACACGGTATTGAGGGGAAACAGCGGTAGCGTCATCACAACTCCTCAAGCCACCAGGCTGACCGCCAACGGCAGGAACACCGCCGTGGCCACCCCCATGAGACTCATCGCCAGCGCGGCGAAGGCGCCGCATTCGTCACTTTCCTGCAAGGCCACCGAGGTACCGACCGCATGTGCGGTGATACCCAGGGACATGCCTCGCGCCTCCGGGCTGAGCACGCCCAGACGGGTCAGCAGGGCCGGGCCGAAAATCGCCCCGATGACCCCGGTAATCAACACGAACACCGCCGCCAATGCCGCCACCCCACCGATCTGCTCGGCGACCAGCATGGCGATCGGCGAAGTCACTGACTTGGGTGCCATGGTCATCAGGATCATGTGTTCGGCGCCGAACCACCACCCCAGCAACACGCACGCCACGGTGGCAAAAACGCCTCCGATTACCAGCGTAGTAAAGATCGGCCAGAACAGTTGGCGAATGCGCCGCAGGTTGAGGTAGAGGGGGACCGCCAGGGCCACCGTGGCCGGGCCCAGGAGGATATTCATGATCTCGGTGCTCTTGCGGTACTCGGCGTAGTCGATACCACTGAGCAACAGCACGCCGATCACCAGCAGCATCGACACCAGCACCGGCTGCAGGAAGATCCAGCGGGTTTTCTCGTAGGCCGCCAGGACCATTTGATAGGCGGCCAAGGTGATGCCGATGCCAAAGAGCGGATGATGCACCACCGCATCCACGGTCCCCTGCCAATCGAGGTTCATGGCTGCTCCTCGCGGGGGGCCTGGCGATGGATAAGCTTTTGCATCAGCACACCGACGAACACCAGGGTAAGCAGGCACGATACCAACAGCGCCCCGACAATGGCCCAGAAATCAGCGGCAATCGCCTTGGCATACACCATCACCCCGACCGCCGGAGGCACCAGCAGCAACGGCAGATAGCGCAGCAGGCTGCTGGCGGCCTCGTTCAGTGGCTTGCCGACCTCGCCGCGGGCCATGAGGAAGCACAGCAACAACAACAGACCGATGATCGGGCCCGGCAGAATCGGGGCAAGCAGATGATTGATCGCTGTACCCAGCAGCTGGAACAGCACCAGCCAGGTCAAACCACGCAACAGCATACGTCTCTCCTCGAGGCATCGCGGCCATTATAAGCATGCCGTGCCTGTATGCCGATATTCGGCAAAGTGCAGGCAACTTGACGGCAACCAGCGGCCGTGCTGATCTTGCACTCTCGTACCAACTAGAAGCCTCTGGAGAGTCGCCATGCCCCATGTACCGGTTACCGAGCTCGTGCAGCATGTTGGAAAGGAACTGGGTCGTTCCGACTGGCTCAAGATCGATCAGCAACGTATCGACCTGTTCGCCGAGGCTACCGGCGATTTCCAGTTCATCCACGTCGACCCACAACGGGCAGCGAATACCCCGTTCGGCAGCACAATCGCCCATGGTTTTCTCACCTTGTCGCTGTTGCCGATGCTGATGGAAGACATCCTGCTCCTACCCGAGGGGCTGAAGATGGTGGTCAACTATGGTCTGGACAGCGTGCGCTTCGTGCAACCGGTGAAGGTCGACAGCAAGGTGAGGCTCAAGCTGGAGCTTCGCGAAGTGACCGAGAAGCGACCCGGGCAATGGTTGCTGAAGGCAACCGCCACCCTGGAGATCGAAGGCGAAGAAAAGCCGGCCTACATTGCCGAGCCACTGACCCTCTGTTTCGTCTGAACGACATGGGGGCTGCTATGCAGCCCCCATTCTGCGGCATACTCGGCAGATCTTTTGCCCGGGTTCGACCATGCGTCCATTGTTGCCTCTCGCCCTGACCCTGTTGCTTGCCGCCTGTGGCGATGGCGAATCGTTATTGCCGCCGGACGCCCGCCTGCCCGACGGCGGGCGCTATCGAGGCGAGGTGGTGAATGGCCTGCTGCAGGGCCAGGGTCGTATCGACTACCCCAATGGCAGCTGGTACGCCGGCACGTTCAAGGATGGCCAATGGCACGGCCAGGGCGAATGGCACGGTAGCAATGGCGAGGTCTACCGCGGCCAGTTCGCCGAAGGGCTGTTCCAGGGCCTGGGCGACCTGACCACCCCAGGCAGCCACTACGCCGGCACCTTCAAGCATGGCCGGCGCGATGGCGAAGGCACGCTCAAGCAAGCCGATCAGACCTACCGGGGCCAGTTCAAGGACGATCAGTACGACGGTGCGGGCCAGCTCGAACTGGCTGACGGCAGCCGCTATCAGGGGCTGTTCGCCAAGGGCCAGCCCAATGGCGATGGCGTACGCAGCGACGCCAGCGGCAACCAGTTCAGCGGGCGTTTCGTCAATGGCCAACTGCAGGGCAGCGGCACCTACGACAGCGTCGACGGTGAGCAGTACATCGGTGAGTTCAAGGACAACCGTTTGGAAGGCCGGGGCCGCTATGAAAGCGCCGAGGGTGATGTGTGGATCGGCGAATTCAAGGATGGCTCGCTGATCGGCGAAGGCGAAATGCTCGCCAGCGATGGCAGCCACTACAAAGGCGAATTCGTCGACTGGCGCTTCGACGGCCAGGGCACCCTGCAACTGGCTGACGGCAGCCACTACAGCGGCGGCTTTGCCAACGATGCCTACCACGGCGCAGGTCGCCTGACCCTGGCCAACGGTAAGGTGCAGGCTGGTGAGTGGGTGAACGGCGTGCGCGTGCGCGACCAGCACGGCAAGCTGTTGCCCGACCCTCTCGACCTGGCCTTGCTCAACCAAGGCCGACTGCTCGACGAAGCACTGGCCAACGTGCCGCATTCGGCACCACCGATCCAACTGTACAGCCTGGTGGTGGCCGGAGATGGCCAGCAGAGCGTATTCCTGCGCGAAGCCGACTATGTCAGCAACATGCTGAAGGTGCGCTTCGGCGCCAGCGGCCAGGTAACCCTGGTCAATCACCGGGACCAGCTGGCGACGCGCCCGATGGCGACACGCGAGAGCCTCTCCCGCGCCGTGCGTACCCTGGCCGAGCGTAGCGGCCCGGAAGACCTGGTGTTCATCTACCTGACCAGCCACGGCAGCGCCGACCACCAGTTGGTGCTCGACCAGCCGCGCCTGCAACTGGCCGATCTGTCCGCTGCCGAGCTGAGCAGCGCCCTGGCCCCGCTGAAGGGCCGCGACAAGGTGATCGTCATCTCCGCCTGCTATTCCGGAGGCTACATCGCTCCGCTCAAGGACGAGCGCACGGTGATCATGACTGCAGCGCGAGCTGATCGGGTGTCGTTCGGCTGTTCGGAAGAGGCTGATTTCACCTACTTCGGCGATGCGTTGTTCGCCCAGGCACTGAATCAGACCGATGATTTGAAACAGGCGTTCGAACTGGCGCGAGCCACCGTTGCCGAACGTGAACAAAGGGAAGGTTTTGAAGCCTCCGAGCCCCAGATGTGGGCACCGCCTGCGGTCCTGGCGCACTGGCAGTGCCTGCGCCGGCAGCAGGCCGAGGAGGCCTTGCGCAACGCCGCACAGGCGAACGTGGGGGAACAGGCGAAAACGCCCGGCAACCACTAAACTCTGTGTGTAACAAGGGAGAGACATCATGTACTTGACGCCTCAGCATGTCCTGCTTGCCGGAGCCACGGGTCTAACGGGCGAACACCTGCTCGACCGCCTGCTCAACGAACCCACCATCAGCCGGGTACTGGCCCCAACGCGCCGCCCCCTGGCCGAGCATCCGCATCTGGAAAACCCGGTTGGCGACCCGGCAGTGTTTCTGCCACAGCTGGCCGGACGCGTCGACATCGCCTATTGCTGCCTGGGCACCACGCTCAAGCAGGCGGGGTCGGAGCAGGCGTTCCGTGCGGTGGACCTGGACATGGTCGTGGCCTTCAGCAAGCGTGCCCGGGAGATGGGCGCGCGGCACCTGCTGGTGGTCAGCGCGATCGGTGCCGATCCCAAGTCGTCGATTTTCTACAACCGGGTCAAAGGCGAGATGGAAGAAGCGCTCAAGGCCCAGGACTGGCCACAGCTGACCATCGTGCGGCCTTCACTGCTGCTGGGTGACCGCGTCGAGCCACGCCTGGGCGAGCGGATGGCGGCGCCGTTCGCGCGGTTTCTCCCAGGCAAGTATCGCGGTATCGAGCCCTGCACACTGGCGCGGGCGCTATGGCGACTGGCGCTGGAAGAAGAAGACGGGGTGCGCATCGTCGAGTCGGATGAGCTGCGTAGGCTCGGCAAGAAGTAATCCTGCGTTCAATCAGGCCTCTTCGCGCCAGTTCGGCGCGAAGAGGCCATCACAATCCACCGCTAGCCTGGAAACCGATGCCCGCCGCCGTCAGCAACGACAACGGCAGGAACAGGGTATCGAGCAGCATGCTCCCCGGCAGATCCAGGCGCGGATACGTCGGTGCCTCGGCGCCGAAGTGGTCCTTGGGGCAGCACCCGCCATTGATCACATACCAGTCCAGCCGCGTCCCGGCATACACCACCGGCGCCCCCGGCTTGTTGGCATCCAGGGTTCGCACGGTGGCGCAGCCGCCAAGCGTCATGCCCGCCAGCAGTATCACCAGCACGCGCTTCAATCATCGACCCCGAAGTGATGCTCGCCCCAGCGCGGGAGCATGTCCTGCGGAATGTTCAGCAGGTTGAGCACACGCGCCACGACGAAGTCGACCAGGTCATCGATGGTCTGCGGCTGATGGTAGAAACCCGGCGCAGCCGGCAGGATCACCGCCCCCATCTGCGACAGCTTGAGCATGTTCTCCAGATGAATCGTCGAGAATGGCGCCTCACGCGGCACCAGGATCAACTGCCGACGCTCCTTGAGGGTGACATCGGCGGCGCGCTCGATCAGGTTGTTGCAGGCGCCGGTGGCGATGGCCGACAGCGTACCGGTGGAGCACGGCACTACTACCATCGCCGCCGGAGCACCGGAGCCTGAAGCCACCGGCGACATCCAGTCCTCCTTGCCATACACCCGCACCTGGCCATCGGCGGCACCGGTGTACTCGGTCAGAAACGCCTGCATCGCCTGTGGCTTGGGCGGCAACACCACGTCGGTCTCGGTGGCCATCACCAGTTGTGCGGCCTTGGAGATGAGAAAGTGCACCTCGCGATCCTCGCGCACCAGGCAGTCGAGCAGGCGCAGGCCATACTGCGCCCCGGAGGCGCCGGTCATGGCCAGGGTGATGCGTTCCGGCCCGTTCACTTCAGGGCCTCGGCCAGCTTGCCGTGCAGGCCGCCAAAGCCGCCGTTGCTCATGATCACCACATGGGTGCCGGGACGCGCCTGGCCCTTGACCCGCTCGATGATCGCCTCGAGGCTGTCGGCCACCACGCTCGGCACCTTGCACTGCTCGGCGGTGGCCGCCAGGTCCCAACCGAGGTTGGCCGGGGCGTACCAGATGACCTGATCGGCGTCGTTGACGCTGTCCGGCAGGCCATCACGGTGGGCACCCAGTTTCATCGAGTTGGATCGGGGCTCGACCACCGCGATCACCGGCGCCTCGCCAACGCGCTTGCGCAGGCCATCGAGGGTGGTGGCGATAGCGGTCGGGTGATGGGCGAAATCGTCATAGATAGTCACGCCCTGAACTTCAGCGACCTTCTCCATACGGCGTTTGACACTCTTGAAGGCGCTCAGACCGTCGATGCCCATGGCCGGCACTACGCCGACATGGCGGGCGGCGGCCAGGGTCGCCAGGGCATTGGCGACGTTATGCTGGCCGGTCAGGGCCCAATCGACCACACCCTGTGGCTCGCCCTCGAACAGCACTTCGAAGCGCGACCCATCGGCGCTGAGCAGCTTGGCCTGCCACTGGCCGCCGGCTCCGGTGGTCTGCACCGGCGTCCAGCACCCCATGCCGATCACCCGTTCCAATGCCGGTTCGGTGGTGGGATGGATGACCAGACCCTCGCCTGGAATGGTCCGTACGAGGTGATGGAACTGCCGCTCGATCGACGCCAGGTCGGGGAAGATATCGGCATGATCGAACTCGAGGTTGTTGAGGATCGCGGTTCGCGGGTGGTAGTGGACGAATTTCGAGCGCTTGTCGAAGAAGGCACTGTCGTACTCATCGGCCTCGACCACGAAGAACGGCGTGTCGCCAAGGCGCGCCGACACCGAGAAATTCTGCGGCACACCGCCGATCAAAAAGCCCGGGCTCATGCCGGCATGTTCGAGTACCCAAGCCAGCATGCTGCTGGTGGTGGTCTTGCCGTGGGTACCGGCGACGGCCAGTACCCAGCGCCCCTGCAGCACGTGGTCGGCCAGCCACTGCGGGCCGGAGACGTAGGGCAGTCCCTTGTTGAGCACGTATTCCACTGCCGGATTGCCGCGCGACATGGCGTTGCCGATCACCACCAGATCAGGTGCCGGGTCCAGTTGCGCCGGGTCGTAGCCCTGGGTCAGCTCGATACCCTGGGCCTCGAGCTGGGTGCTCATCGGTGGATAGACGTTGGCGTCGGAGCCAGTGACGCGGTGACCAAGCTCCTTGGCCAGCACCGCCAGCGACCCCATGAACGTGCCGCAAATACCTAGAATGTGAATATGCATGGTCGACCTCGCAAAACTTCGAGGCAGGGTAGCCCAGGGCGAAGAAAATCGCACACGATGTTTCGCTCAGACGGCTCGGGTTATGCCGTGCTTGCGCAGTTTTCGATAGAGGGTATTGCGACTGATGCCCAGGTGCTCGGCGACGCGGGTCAGGTGCCAGCGATTGGCCTCCAGCATTTCCATTAGCGCCTGACGCTCGGCGCTCTGCAGTAGATCGACACCCTCCAATGTTCCAGACCCGATAACGGACCTGTGGGAGCGGGCCTCGTTGGCCCTGACCATAGTGGGAATGTCAGAGAATCGGATCAACGTGTCCTCGCACAGCGCCAGCAAAGTCCGCAGCACGGTACGCATCTGCCGCACATTGCCAGGCCAGGCAAAGTCCAGCAGCGCCTGCCGCGCCCGTGGCTCGATGGCGATGGCCTGGCCCTGGGCTTCCTGGCGCAGCAACAGGTCCAACAGCGCCGCCTTGTCGCTGCGTTCGCGCAGTGCCGGCAAGGTGACCTCCAAGCCGTTGAGCCGGTAGTACAGGTCCTCGCGGAAAGTGCCCTGCTCGACCCGTTCGAGCAGGTCGCGATGGGTGGCACTGACGATGCGCACGTCCACTGCCTGGGGCTCGCCCCCGATCGGCACCACCTGGCGCTCTTCCAGCACCCGCAGCAGACGCGTCTGCAGCGCCAGTGGCATGTCGCCGATTTCGTCCAGCAACAACGTCCCGCCATCGGCCTGCAACAGTTTGCCGCGCATACCCTCCTTGCGCGCACCGGTAAAGCTGCCGCCGCGATAGCCGAACAGCTCGCTCTCGATCAGGTTTTCGGGGATGGATGCACAGTTGACCGCCACGAACGGCTTGCCACGGCGCTGGCTGGCCTGGTGCACGGCCTTCGCGAACGCCTCCTTGCCGCAACCGGTCTCGCCGCATAGCAGCAACGGTACATCGCGCTCGAACACGCGAACGGCGCGCTGGAACTCGCGCTGCAGCGCAGGATCCAGCAGACATACACCGTTGGCCGGAGCTTGCACCGGCGCGGTACTGGCCGGCACCGACCACAACGGCCGTTGCGCTTGCCCGCGCAAGCTGGCGAAGAACCGTCGTCCGTCACGGGTTCGCAACGGCCAGGCGGTGCTGCCTGAGGGCGTGGCGCGGCTGAACAACTCATCGTGGCTGCAAGCGAAGCACTGCTCCATGGTCTGCCCCAGCAGGCCATCGCGCCGACAACCGAGCAGGTTCAACGCGCCTTGGTTGGCCGCGCAGATACGCCCATCGCCGTCGAACGCCAGCAGGCCTTCGCCCACCAGGCCGGGCGATTCGACCTGCAGGTGCAAGCGCAACAGCCAGTGTCGCTCGAAGTGACGCAAAAAATAGGCACTTTCGATCAGTTTGGCCGACAGGGTGACCAGGGCCATGGTGTGGAACTGACTCTGTCGCGACACGTCGGGGCGGGCCGAGGACACGTCGAGCACCGCCAGCAATTCGCCATGGGGGTCGAACACCGGGCTGGCCGAGCAGGTCAGGCCCGTATGACGGCCACGGAAGTGCTCATGTTGGTGAATGGTCAGGGCCTGACGCTCGACCAGGCAGGTGCCGATGCCGTTGGTGCCCTCACGCGCCTCGCTCCAGTCCGCACCCAGCCACAGTCCCGCGCGCTCGAACACGCGCCGCTCGGTCGGTGCGGTGACGCAGTTGAGGATCACCCCTCGGGCATCGGTGAGCAGCACCGCGTGACCGGCACCGGAGAGTTGCTGATGCAGGCTGTTCATCTCGCCGCCGGCGATTTCCAGCACCTGACACAGGCGCTCGCGGCTTTCGAGCAGCCGCTCGTGTTCAAGCACCAGCGGCGCCTGGATCAGTGCTGGGTCGAGGTGATAGTCCTCCAGGCAACGCAGCCAGGAGCGGGTGATCGACGGGTCACCGGTGGCCGCGCCGCGGGCGACGGTGTGCACCTGCCGGGCATGGCGGCTGAGTTCGTTGCTCTGCATTTGTTGTTTTGCTCCGCAGATAGAGACTTCACGTCAGCATCCTCCACCCGGGCGGGCTTTGCAATGCAGGTGCCGAGGGCGTGTCATCAACGGTACAAAGTGTCACCCCCCAGCGCGCCATGCCTGGCACGTTCCATCGCGCCTCCACTGCCGGGTCATGGTCCAAGCCGTTGATTGCATTGGCGCTGGCCACGCTGGCCCGGGCTTTGCTCTACGCTTCTCAACTCCACAACAAAACACATAAGCCAGGAGACACACCATGCGTTACGCACATCCCGGTACCGAGGGCGCGAAGGTTTCCTTCAAGAGCCGCTACGGCAACTACATCGGTGGTGAGTTCGTTCCTCCGGTCAAGGGTGAGTACTTCACCAACGTCTCTCCGGTGAACGGCCAGCCGATCGCCGAATTTCCCCGCTCCACTGCCGAAGACATCGACAAAGCCCTGGACGCCGCGCATGCCGCCGCCGATGCCTGGGGTCGCACTTCCGTACAGGACCGCTCCAATGTCCTGCTGAAAATCGCCGACCGCATCGAGCAGAATCTGGAAGTCCTGGCCATCACCGAAACCTGGGACAACGGCAAGCCGATCCGCGAAACCCTCAACGCCGATATTCCACTCGCGGTGGATCATTTCCGCTACTTCGCCGGCTGCATCCGTGCCCAGGAAGGCGGCGCCGCAGAAATCAACGAAGGCACCGTGGCCTATCACATCCATGAGCCGCTGGGCGTCGTTGGGCAGATCATCCCGTGGAACTTCCCGCTGCTGATGGCGGCCTGGAAACTCGCGCCGGCGCTGGCCGCAGGCAATTGCGTGGTGCTCAAACCCGCCGAGCAGACCCCACTGGGCATCAGTGTGCTGGTCGAGCTGATCGGCGACCTGCTGCCCAAGGGCGTGCTCAACATCGTCCAAGGCTATGGCCGAGAAGCCGGCGAAGCGCTGGCCACCAGCAAGCGCATCGCCAAGATCGCCTTCACCGGCTCCACCCCGGTCGGCTCGCACATCATGAAATGCGCCGCCGAGAACATCATTCCGTCCACCGTAGAGCTGGGCGGCAAGTCGCCGAACATCTACTTCGAAGACATCATGCAGGCCGAGCCGAGCTTTATCGAGAAGGCCGCCGAGGGCATGGTCCTGGCGTTCTTCAACCAGGGCGAGGTCTGCACCTGTCCATCGCGCGCCCTGGTGCAGGAGTCGATCTACCCGCAGTTCATGGAAGCGGTGATGAAGAAAGTCCAACAGATCAAGCGCGGCGACCCGCTGGACACCGACACCATGGTCGGCGCCCAGGCCTCGCAACAGCAGTTCGAGAAGATTCTCTCGTACCTGGAAATCGCCGAGAAGGAAGGCGCCGAGCTTCTGACCGGCGGTAAGGTAGAAAAACTCGAAGGCGCCCTGGCCACTGGCTATTACATCCAGCCGACCCTGCTCAAGGGCAACAACCGCATGCGCGTGTTCCAAGAGGAAATCTTCGGCCCGGTGGTCAGCGTCACCACCTTCAAGGACGAAGCCGAGGCCCTGGCCATCGCCAACGACACCGAGTTCGGCCTCGGCGCCGGCGTCTGGACCCGTGACATCAACCGCGCCTACCGCATGGGCCGTGGCATCAAGGCCGGTCGCGTGTGGACCAACTGCTACCACTTGTACCCAGCCCACGCCGCGTTCGGCGGTTACAAGAAGTCAGGCGTTGGCCGCGAAACCCACAAGATGATGCTCGACCACTACCAGCAGACCAAGAACCTGTTGGTCAGCTACGACATCAATCCGCTGGGCTTCTTCTAAACCGCGTTGCGGCATTCGCGGGCAAGCCCGCTCCCACAGGTCCCGTGATGGCCTCGGCCATCACACATTACCTGTGGAGGCGGGCTTCCATTGCCAAGCGGTTTCCGTGCACGAACCGCTCTGGCCCGCTTCCTGCAGTCTCGATCACCATCGGCCCGGAACCCCTCCGGACCTCAAGAAAAACAACAGGTGAATCCATGCCTAGCGATCACTCCACCGGCACGCCGGCGGGCTCTTCCGTCGATTTCGAAAAGGTCGGCTCCGACTACTTCCAACAACGTGAATTGAAAAAAGGTGCCGCCGGCTGGGTCCTGCTGGTAGGCCTGGGCGTTGCCTACGTGATATCCGGCGACTACGCCGGCTGGAACTTCGGCCTGGCCCAGGGCGGCTGGGGCGGTATGTTCCTGGCAACGCTGCTGATGGCCACCATGTACCTGTGCATGTGCTTTTCCCTGGCCGAGCTTTCTTCGATGATTCCTACCGCCGGCGGCGGCTATGGCTTCGCCCGCAGCGCTTTCGGCCCCTGGGGCGGCTTTCTCACCGGCACCGCGATCCTCATCGAATACGCCATCGCCCCTGCCGCCATCGCCGTGTTCATCGGCGCCTATTGCGAATCGCTGTTCGGCATCGGCGGCTGGATGATCTACCTGGCGTTCTACATCGTCTTCATCGGTATCCACATCTTCGGCGTGGGTGAGGCACTGAAGCTGATGTTCATCATCACCGCCATCGCGGCCATCGCCCTGGCGGTGTTCCTGGTGGGCATGGTGCCCCATTTTGATGCAGCCAACCTGTTCGATATCGCCAAGACCGACGCGGTCGGTGCCAGTAGCTTCCTGCCCTTCGGCTACGTCGGCGTGTGGGCGGCGATCCCCTATGCGATCTGGTTCTTCCTCGCCGTCGAGGGCGTGCCGCTGGCCGCCGAAGAGACCAAGAACCCCAAACGCGACCTGCCACGCGGCCTGATCGGCGCCATGCTGGTGTTGCTCGCCTTCGCCCTGTTGATCCTGGTGGTCGGCCCAGGTGGCGCGGGCTCCGAGGCCCTGAAAGCATCTGGCAACCCCCTGGTCGAGGCCTTGTCCAAGGCTTATGGCGGCAGTACCTGGATGGGCAGCTTCGTCAACCTGGTCGGCTTGGCGGGTCTGATCGCCAGCTTCTTCTCGATCATCTATGCCTATTCGCGGCAGATCTTCGCCCTGTCGCGAGCCGGCTACCTGCCACGCAAGCTCTCGGAAACCAACAAGAGCAAAGCCCCGGTCATGGCCCTGGTGATCCCCGGCATCATCGGCTTCGCGCTGTCGCTGACCGGCCAGGGTGACTTGCTGATCCTGGTCGCGGTGTTCGGCGCGACCCTGTCGTACGTGCTGATGATGGCCGCGCACATCACCCTGCGCATCCGCCGGCCGAAGATGGAACGGCCCTATCGCACCCCTGGCGGCATCGTGACCTCGGGCGTGGCCCTGGTCCTGGCGTGCATCGCCGTGGTGGCAGGCTTCCTGGTCGATCCGCGAGTGGTGATTGGCGCTGCGGTGATCTATGGGGTATTAATTGCCTACTTTGCTTTCTACAGTCGCCACCACCTGGTAGCGGGTACACCGGAAGAGGAATTCGCCGCGATCCAGCAGGCCGAAGAGGCGTTGAACTGATCGCCGACATCCGCCGCGGGCCACGCCCGCGGCGCTCTGGAGATTCTGTATGGCAAGTTTCGTACACACGGTGGGCAACCTGGTCTACCGCTTCGACAGCCTCCGGGAAGTCATGGCCAAGGCCAGTCCGGCGCGCTCCGGCGACTACCTGGCCGGTATCGGCGCCAGCAACGACGGCGAACGGGTCGCCGCGCAGATGGCCCTGGCCGATATCCCCCTCAGTCACTTTCTCAACGAAGCGCTGATTCCCTACGAGCAAGATGAAGTCACCCGGCTGATCGTCGACAGCCATGACGCCCAGGCTTTTTCCGCCGTCAGCCACCTGACCGTCGGCGGCCTGCGTGACTGGCTCTTGAGCGATGCGGCCAACGAGGACAGCCTGCGCGCCCTGGCCCCAGGGCTGACCCCGGAAATGGCGGCCGCGGTATCGAAGATCATGCGCGTGCAGGACCTGGTCCTGGTGGCGCAGAAAATCCGCGTGGTCACTCGTTTTCGCGGCACCATGGGCCTGCGCGGACGTCTGTCGACCCGCCTGCAACCCAATCACCCGACCGACGAACCGGCCGGAATCGCCGCCAGCATCCTCGACGGCCTGTTGTACGGCAATGGCGACGCCATGATCGGCATCAACCCAGCCACCGACAGCATCGCCTCGATCTGTGCCCTGCTGGAAATGCTCGACGCGATCATCCAGCGCTACGACATCCCTACCCAGGCCTGCGTGCTCACCCACGTGACCACCTCCATCGCCGCCATCGAGCGGGGCGTGCCATTGGATTTGGTGTTCCAGTCCATCGCCGGCACCGAGGCGGCCAACGCCGGCTTCGGCGTCAACCTAAACGTGCTGCAGGAAGGTTACGAGGCCGGCTTGTCGCTGCAGCGCGGCAGCCTCGGGCAGAATCTCATGTATTTCGAGACCGGCCAGGGCAGCGCACTGTCGGCCAACGCCCACCATGGGGTTGACCAGCAGACCTGCGAGACCCGTGCCTACGCCGTGGCCCGGCATTTCAAGCCGTTTCTGGTGAACACCGTGGTCGGCTTCATCGGCCCGGAATACCTGTACAACGGCAAACAGATCATCCGCGCCGGTCTCGAGGACCACTTCTGCGGCAAGCTCCTGGGCGTGCCGATGGGCTGCGACATCTGTTACACCAACCATGCCGAGGCCGACCAGGACGACATGGACACCCTGCTGACCCTGCTCGGCGTGGCCGGGATCAACTTCATCATGGGCATTCCTGGCTCCGACGACATCATGCTCAATTACCAGACCACCTCGTTCCATGATGCGCTCTACGCTCGCCAGACCCTGGGCCTGCGTCCCGGCCCGGAGTTCGAAGCCTGGCTGGAGCGCACCGGTATCTTTACCCAGGCCGATGGCCGAGTGCGCTTTGGCGACAACCTGCCGCCCGCCTTCCGCCAGGCCCTGGCGCAGCTCGCATAGGACATGACCATGGACCCTCGCACGCCCTCCCCGGCCAACCCCTGGCTAGCCCTGCGCAACCTCACCCCGGCGCGCATCGCCCTGGGTCGCAGCGGCACCAGCCTGCCCACCGGCGCACAGTTGGACTTCCAGTTCGCCCACGCCCAGGCCCGCGATGCCGTGCACCTGGCTTTCGATCACGCCAGCCTGGCCGAGCAACTCCAGGCACGGGGCCGCGATACGCTGGTGCTGCACAGTGCCGCCAGCGACCGCCACCAATACCTGCAACGCCCCGACCTGGGTCGGCGCCTGCATGAGGACTCGGCGCGGTTGTTGCGCGAGCATGCCCACGCCAACCCTGGCGGCGTCGACCTGGCGATCGTCGTCGCCGACGGTCTTTCCGCCCTGGCGGTGCATCGCCATACCCTGCCGTTGCTGGCGCGCTTCGAGGAGCAGGCCGCAGCCGATGGCTGGAGCTGCGCCCCGGTATTGCTGGTGGAGCAGGGTCGGGTTGCCGTGGCCGATGAAATCGGTGAACTGCTCGGTGCCCGCATGACGGTGATGCTGATCGGCGAGCGTCCTGGTCTCAGCTCCCCGGACAGCCTGGGGCTGTATTTCACCTATGCGCCCAAGGTCGGGCTGACCGACGCCTACCGCAACTGCATCTCCAACGTGCGCCTGGAAGGGCTGAGCTACGGCATGGCCGCCCACCGTTTGCTGTACCTGATGCGCGAGGCCTGTCGCCGGCAGCTGTCGGGCGTCAACCTGAAAGACGAAGCCGAGCTACACAGTATCGACAGCGAAAACCCCACCAGTAAAAAAGGGAACTTCCTACTCGACGAAGGGTAAAACACATGTCACGGACGGTTGGCGCCGCAGATTGGGGCAGCATGGCCCTGACTGCTGCTGGCATTCCGCCGTTTCCCAATGGACTCTGAGGGCCGCACATGCGCATCATCAAGGCAACCCTGCAACACCTTGACCTGCTGACGCCGTTGTTCGTGAAGTATCGCGAGTTTTATGGGGAGCTGCCCTACCCGGACAGTTCGCGGGCCTTTCTGGAAAAACGCCTCAAGCGTGACGAGTCGGTGATCTACCTGGCACTACCGGATGATGACGATGGCAAGTTGTTGGGCTTCTGCCAGCTCTATCCGAGCTTTTCGTCGTTGTCGCTCAAGCGCGTATGGATTCTCAACGACATCTATGTAGCCGAGGATTCCCGTCGCATGCTGGTGGCGGACCACTTGATGCGCGAGGCGCGGAAGATGGCCAAGGATACCCAGGCGGTGCGCATGCGGGTGTCGACCACGGCCAGCAACGAGGTGGCGCGCAAGACCTATGAGTCGATAGGGTTTCGCAAGGACACCGAGTTCGAGAATTATGTATTGCCGATTGGTGGGGATTGAGGGATGGCAACGGGCGCAGTGTGCGCTTGGAATATTTAGTGCCGCATCTATCGAGCGCCGCGCGGGCGCCCGATAGATGCCGCCCTGCATAAGCCCCACCATACCAATACCGCCCCCCACCGAAACCCAAAGCTACAATCTCCCCGGGCACGATCCCCGCATCGCCGTATAATGCCCTTCCTGACACAAAGTAATTTCCCCATCAGTAGGGTAAAAAAGCCTACCTCCTGGGCGTCGTCCGTCATCGCGTGCCCGTAGCCTCGGGTCAAGAACACAGGTGCTGTACATGGATTTCAACCCGCTGGACCTTATCCTGCATCTCGATACCTATCTCGACCTGCTGGTCACCAACTACGGCCCCTGGATCTACGCCATCCTCTTCACCGTGATCTTCTGCGAGACCGGCCTGGTGGTCATGCCCTTCCTGCCGGGCGACTCCTTGTTGTTCATTGCCGGGGCGGTAGCCGCAGGCGGTGGCATGGACCCCGTGCTGCTGGCCGGCTTGCTGATGGCCGCGGCGATTCTCGGCGACAGTACCAACTACGTGATCGGTCGCACCGTGGGTGAACGGTTGTTCAACAACCCCAACTCGAAGATCTTCCGTCGCGACTACCTGCAACGCACTCACGACTTCTATGAGCGCCACGGCGGCAAGACCGTGACCATGGCGCGCTTCCTGCCGATCCTGCGGACCTTCGCGCCGTTCGTCGCCGGCATCGCGCACATGCACTACCCGCGCTTCCTCGGCTTCAGCGTGGCCGGCTCGCTGCTGTGGGTGGGCGGCCTGGTCACCCTCGGTTACTTCTTCGGCAACGTGCCGTTCATCAAACAGCACCTGTCGCTGATGGTGGTGGGCATCATCGTCCTGTCGCTGGTGCCGATGATCCTCGGACTGGTACGCGGGCGCCTGGGCCGCACGGCCAAGGCCCACTGACCGCACCATGTGGTCGTTGAGCGCCTGGCGGCGCAAGCGCACCCTGGCGCGCTACCCAATCGACCCACAACTGTGGCAGGCGATCCGCGAGCGCCTGCCCCTGCTCGATGGCATCAGCCAGGCCGAAGACCGTTGGTTGCGCGAAGCGTGCGTCCTGTTCCTGCACGACAAGCACCTGACCACCCTGCCCGGCGTCGAACTGGACGACGAGCAGCGCCTGCACCTCGCCGCCCAGGCACAACTGCCGCTGATGCACCTGGGCGAGCTGAACTGGTACCAGGGCTTCCACGAGATCATCCTCTACCCCGATGACTTCAAGAGCCCCCAGCGCCACCGCGACGCCAGCGGCGTGGAACACGTCTGGGATGGCGAGCACAGCGGCGAGGCCTGGCAGCAAGGCCCGGTGATCCTCGCCTGGCATGGGGTGCTGGCCAGCGGCGGCTGGGATGCCTACAACCTGGTCATCCACGAGCTGGCGCACAAGCTCGACATGCTCAACGGTGACGCCAACGGCCTACCGCCCCTGCACCAAGACATGCATGTCGAGACCTGGGCCAAGGTGATGCAACAGGCTTACGATGATCTCAACCGCCAGCTCGATGCCGACCCCGACACTGACACCATCATCGATCCCTACGCAGCGGAAAACCCGGCAGAATTCTTCGCGGTCACCAGCGAGTATTTCTTCAGCGCGCCCGACCTGTTGCAGCAGGCCTATCCACAGGTCTATGGCCAACTTGCGCTGTTCTACCGCCAAGCCCCGCTCGAGCGTCTGCAGCGTCTGCAGGCCGAACATCCGGACTATCGCGAAAGCCACGCCTGATACCCCCGCGCGTCCGCCTAAGCGTGGCAGCCCTGCGCGGAATATGCCTATAATCGCCGCCACTTTTTGAACAGACACGGGGGCATCGCCCAATGAGCTACAGCAAGATTCCGGCTGGCAAAGACCTGCCGAACGACATCTACGTCGCCATCGAAATTCCGGCCAACCATGCGCCGATCAAATACGAGATCGACAAGGACAGCGACACCCTGTTCGTCGACCGTTTCATGGCCACCCCGATGTTCTACCCGGCCAACTACGGCTTCATCCCCAACACCCTGGCCGACGACGGTGATCCGCTGGACGTGCTGGTGGTCACCCCGTATCCGGTCGCGCCAGGCTCGGTGATCCGTGCCCGTCCGGTCGGCGTTCTGAACATGACCGACGACGGCGGCGGCGACGCCAAGGTCATCGCGGTACCGCACGACAAGCTGTCGCAGCTGTACGTCGACGTCAAGGAATACACCGACCTGCCTGCCCTGCTGATCCAGCAGATCGAGCACTTCTTCGCCAACTACAAGGATCTGGAGAAGGGCAAGTGGGTCAAGATCGAAGGCTGGGAAGGCGCCGACGCCGCCCGTGCCGCGATCACCAAATCGGTCGCTGCCTACAAGGGCTGATCCCGATCGCGAAACAACCCCGCTCCGGCGGGGTTTTTTTTATGGCATCGGCCGCCTGCATGGCGAAAATCCTACCGCGTCCTAAGAAACTGTCTTACATAGAGGCTTTTTCTGACTTTTCGCATCAACATCCGGTTCATTTCCCTGCGCGTACGCCGACGCTACACTCGGTCCATGAACAGATCCGGTGAACGCCTAAAGGCCCTGCTCCAGGAGTGTGGGCTGACCTCTTCCGATTTCGCTGCCCAGCGCGGTATCTCGCCGCAGCACGTCAACAACTGGTACAAGCGAGGCATCCCCTTCGCTCGCCTCGATGAACTGGCCGACGTGTTCTGCGTGAACCGACGCTGGTTGCAGAATGGCGAAGGCCCGAAGCACCCGGCGCCGATGCTGCGCAGTGGCCTGCCGGGTCCGCAACCGATCGAAGCGCCGGCCCTGCTCGGCGCCCAGAGCGGCTACATCCAGCAGGTGCCCCTGCATGCGTTGTACGAAGGCTCGCTGGTGCCAGTGCCAGGCAACTACCTGCCGCTGCCGGCCCAGGCGCTGCAGACCTTGGGGATTTCCAGCGAGGCGGCCATCTGCGTGGCCATGCCCGGCAGCAACATGGCGCCGCTGATCCCCAGTGGCGCGATCGTCGCCATCGACCGTAGCCTGACCCAGGTGATCGAAGGCGAGACCTATGCCCTGCTGCACGACGGCGTGCTCCGGGTGAACAGCCTCAGCCTGGGCCAGCAAGGCACCTTGTGCCTGCACAGCCACGACCGCAACCAGTACGCAACCGAGCGCTATACCCAGGTACAGCGCCAGGCCCAAAGGCTGCAGGTCCTCGGCTGGGTGTTCCATTGGTCGCATTTTCGCGGCCAGCGCCCGGGGGGCCCCTGCTAATGGCAATTTTTGCTGGGCATCTGGCGCCAGCCCTTGTATGCTACGCGCCACTTCAGCCCCGACCGGCGCAAGCCGCGATCCAGAGGGCTCGGCAACGTCCCACACGGTCGTCCGCCATTTCTATTCGGCCCTTGATGGCCACACGATTAAGGCGGTTGCGGCTTACCAAAAATTAGCCAAGACCGTCCCCGAGAAGCCGGCCACAAGCCGGCTTTTTAATGCCCGACCGAAAGTCCCCCTGAACCTCTGCGCCCATTCACCCACGGGACCAAGCGCAGGGCTAAGGTAGGGTTAATGACATTTCCAGTTCAGATCTCTACCAATGGCCAATCCCACTCCTCACAGCCACGAACAGCCTGAGACCGAACCACGGGCCGTTGGATTGTACGAAGCGTTCCTGTTCTGGCTGAAACTGGGGTTGATCAGTTTTGGCGGCCCTGCGGGGCAGATTTCGATCATGCATCAGGAACTGGTGGAACGCCGCCGCTGGATCAGTGAAAAGCGATTCCTGCATGCACTCAACTACTGCATGTTGCTACCTGGGCCCGAGGCGCAACAGCTGGCAACGTACATCGGCTGGTTGATGCATCGCTCCTGGGGCGGAATCATTGCAGGGACGTTGTTCGTGCTACCGTCATTGTTCATCCTGATCGGCTTGTCATGGCTGTACCTTGCGTTTGGCGAGGTACCCGCGGTCGCCGGCATCCTCTATGGCATCAAACCGGCGGTGACCGCGATTGTGGTACATGCCGCCCACCGTATCGGCACCCGAGTGCTGAAGAATGCCTGGCTATGGGCGATCGCGGCAGCCTCGTTCGTGGCCATCTTTGCGTTACATCTACCCTTTCCGCTCATCGTGCTGGCTGCCGGCCTTGTCGGTTACTTCGGCGGTCGCCTGCTGCCGGACCAATTTGCCTTGGGCGGTGGCCAGCGGGCCGCCACGGCCCGCCATGGCCGTGCTCTGATTGACGATGATACAGCGATCCCGGCGCATGCTCGCTTTCACTGGACGCGCCTGCTGCGCTTGTTATTCGTCGGTGCAGGCCTGTGGTTGCTGCCCATGGGCCTGCTGGTGGCGGCCTTTGGTTGGGACGGGACGCTGACGCGCATGGGCTGGTTCTTCAGCAAAGCGGCATTGCTGACCTTCGGCGGCGCCTACGCGGTATTGCCTTACGTGTATCAAGGGGCGGTGGGCCAGTACGGTTGGCTCTCGCCCGGCCAGATGATCGACGGCCTGGCGTTGGGCGAAACCACGCCTGGCCCGCTGATCATGGTGGTCGCATTCGTAGGGTTCGTCGGCGGCTACCTCCATCCCATGTTCGAGGCCTACCCTCCGTTCGTCGCCGGGGCCATCGCCGCTAGCCTCGTGACCTGGTTCACCTTCCTTCCCTCCTTCCTTTTCATCCTGGCTGGAGGCCCTCTGGTGGAATCGACCCATAACGCGTTGAAGTTCACCGCACCCTTGACCGGCATCACCGCAGCGGTGGTCGGCGTGATCTTCAACCTGGCGCTTTTCTTCGGCTATCACGTCCTCTGGCCGAATGGCTTCGCCGGTGCGTTCGAGTGGCCGTCTGCGCTGATTGCTGGCGCAGTTGCCATCGCGCTGTTGCGCTACAAGCGAAGCGTGATCCAAGTGCTGATGGCTAGCGCGCTGGTCGGACTTGCCATCCACCTCATCACCTGAAGAAGACCGGGTGCCGATTTCGCTGCGCCTCGCCCTGCGCGCGACTCATCCCTGGGCGCCGAGCCGCTCCACGGCTGGGAACAACTGTCCCAGGGTGCGCCGCGCCTGGGCGGCTTCAAGGTAGGCGTACAACAGGTCGGTCAGTTCCTCGAAGGCCAATGCCCTGCCGGCCAGGGTCGGTGTGCACGCCCACACCTTGACCCGCAGACCGCCGGCCAGGGGGGAGGCATCGGGTGTCACCAGCGACTTGTAGCAGGCGGGATACAATTCAGGGGCACGACTGGATGCCGAGACCGAAAACACCACCAAAGTACTGAGGTGGCGCTGATCGATGTCGAATGCATCGAAGGTATGCCAGGGTATGGGCGCGGGCGAATTGGCAAAGCACAGGGTGTCGGGGGTGATGCCCAGCACCCGTTTGCCGTGGCGGCGGCGCAGCGTCTCGGCCAAGGCCAACCCGGCCAGACCTGCCGCGAGCAACGGCAGACCACAGCCCCACAGCAGCCATTTGACCGGCGCCGCGGTCTGCGGGCCGAATAACAGCGGCAGGCTGGTCAGCCACAGGCCGACGGCAGCCACCGACAAGGCCAACACGGCGCACACCAGCGCCTTGCCCAGCGAGCGCTCATGGATCTCCAGGGACGCGCTCGGTCCATCGGCACAGGCCTGCAGATAATCCAGATGCGCTTCGCGTTCGCCTTCATCCATCGGCAAGCACTGCCTCGAGCTGACGTTGGGCATGGGCCGCGTCGCGGTAGGCCGCCAGCAATGCCAGCGCTTCTTCGTTGTCCAGCTTACGGCCGCCGATGGCCAGACCGGCGGACATGATGCGCAGTTGCAGACGGGGTTTTCTCAACACCATTGCCTGGTTACCGAAGAACTGCAGCCGTGCCACACGATGATCCGGCAGCACCGCTTCGTCGCTCATGTTCAGGGTCTGCATCGTGACCAGGCCTTCGTCCTTGATCGCCACATCCTCGACCTGGGCCAGGTCGACCGGCGTATCCAGAGTGTCGACGAACAGCTGGCGACGGGTCAGGCGCATGAACACGTGGGTGCCAGCATTGCGATGCTGCCAGGTCACCGCGGCGAAGACCGCCGCCAGGAACAAGGCCGCCACGATCATGCCGGTCTTGCCCATGTTGACGGCCAGGGCAAGCATGCCTAGCGATGCCAACAGCAGCACCGGCCCCCACACCTTGTAGCGGCGCGAGTTGGTGAGTTCGGTCTGTTCGGGTACACGCTCGATCACTTGCTTGAGTTCGGCGATCACGCGGTCGCGCTGGGCCGCGCGGGATTGATCGTATTCAGCACTGAGCGAGCCGCTCAGGTTGGACAGCGAGTCCGGGTTTTCAGGTGTGGTCATGGTAATCGTCCCGGTTGAAAGGCCTGTATTGAAGTGGCTGAACATCGACCTGCCAAGCCGAGAGGTCGCCACTCACAACAAACAGGCCGTCGATAACAATGGCCGATGTCCAAGCTGTGCTCGGGTTAACACTTGCGTGAACCGCGGGCACCGCAATGGGCAAGGATCAGAAGTCGTAGCGAGCACCCACGCTCATGCTGCGCGATGGGCCGTAGAAGTTGAAGGTCGAGGTCGAGCCCACCCGCGACAGATAATCCCGGTCGAACAGGTTGTTGACGTTGAAGGTGGCCGTGAGCTTGTCGGTGACCGGGTAGGACAACATGGCATCGACGGTGGCATAACCCGGCGCATCGATGCGCACGCCGCCGTTCTCGGCGTAGAAGCTGCTCATGGCCGAAACCCCGCCGCCGATGGCCAAGCCGTTCAGCGGACCTTGGTCGACGGTGTATTTGGTCCACAGCGAGGCCTGGTTGCGCGGCATGATGAAGAACGTGGTCTCGGCATCGCCCTTGACCGTGTCGGTCTGCATCCAGGTGTAGCCGGCCAACACTTCCCAGTTCTGCGCCAACTTGCCGCTGACTTCAACTTCCGCACCCTTGACCCGGGTTTTCCCGGACGCCACGGAGAAGCCGATGTCGACGCCGTCAGCATCGTATGCGGTGGTGGCGCGGTTCTTGTCGGTCAGGCGGAAGACCGACACACGGGTGTTGAGGTCGCCACCGAAGTAGCTGCTCTTGAGGCCGAACTCGTACTGCTCGCCTTGCCGTGGCTTGAGGACCCGGCCATTGCTGTCGGTATCGGACTGCGGCTTGAACACCTGCGAGTAGCTGGCGTAAAGCGCGTGGGTGTCAGTGAGGTCATAGACCACGCCGCCGTACGGGGTGAAGCGACCGTCGACACGCTTGTCGTCTTCAGTGGTCGAGCCGCTGCTCAGGGTGGTGGTGTAGAAATCACCGCGATACCAGCTGAAGCGGCCACCGGCGATCAGCGCCAGACGCTCGACCGGGCGGAAAGTGACCTTGGAATACAGGCCATATTCCTCTTCCTGCATACCGGTCTCAGTGCTGTAGTTCGGCGACGGCTTGGCGAACTGAGTCGGCGAATAGCTGTTGACGTCGATGGTGCCGAGGGTGCTGGAACCGTTGAGGTAGTCGGTGTCGTAGTTCTTGTAGTCGGTGCCGACCACGAATTCGCTGACCTGGCCGAATGTCTCGAACGGCTGGCTGTAGCTGGCGTCGAGCGAGTAGGTGTCCTGGGTGAAGTCCCGCGCACTGGCACGCAGCGAGTTGGCGCCAGTCTTGGCATTGGTCGCGGTGAAGCCATACAGGTAGTTGGTGTCGCGGTGCGAGCCACGGGCTGCGATGCGGCCGTAACCACCATTGTCGAAGCGGTGAGTCAGCTCGGCGACCAGGTCGGTGGTCTTGCCGTCGAAGTAGTTCCAGTCGGCACCGAGGAATTTGGAGTGGCTGAAATCGGGCACCTCGCCCGACAGTGTGGCCGGATAGCCATTGTGCGGAGTGATGTTCTTCACTTCGTGGATCAGGCCGAAGGACAGCAAGGTGTCTTCGTCCAGGTCGATGTCCAGCGCGCCGTAGTAACTGTTGCTGGTGTTGGCGTTGTAGTCCACCTCGCCATTGGTGTCGTCACGCGAGGCGACGAAACGCCCGCGTACCCGGCCCGCCTCGTCCAATGGACCGCTGAGGTCGATTTCCTCGTGGTTGGTGTCCCAGGTGCCGTAGCTGCCTTCGACATGCCCCTGGAATTCGGCGGTCGGGCGCTTGCGCACCATGTTGACGATGCCGCCCAGTTCGCTGGTGCTGCTGAACAGCCCGGCTGGGCCTCGCATGATTTCGACGCGGTCGAAAGCAGTCAGCGAGGGCACTGTGCCGAAGATGCTGGCCATCGGCGCTGGCAGGCCGTCGATGTTGTACTCGCTGTATTCATAGCCACGGGCGTAGATCGACGAGCGGCCGCTGTCGTTGGTCAAGGTCCGCAGGCCGGCGGTGTACTTGGCCAGGTCGTCCAGGTGCACGAACTGGCGATCCTTGACGTAGTCCTGGGTGTAGACGGTGATCGACTGGGGGATGTCCTTGAGCGCGGCAGGGGTTTTGGTGCCCACGGTGGCGGCGTCGACACTGTAGCCGCCGGTCTGCTCCGATGGCAGCATGTCGTACAGGCGGTTGCCCTCGATGGTCAAGGCCGGCAGGTCCAGTGCAGTATCGACGGTGGCTGCCTGTGTTGCCACCGTCTCGGCCAGTGCCGTCAGCGAGAACGGCGCCAACAGCCCCAGCACCAACCATCCCCGAACCCGTCGCGGGCTTCCCACACCTTTGATACCGCTCATGACACACCTTTGAGTTGAAGTTGCAGTGGACAGACCAGCAACGGCTCCGCTTGCACCGCGGCGAGAGGTTCGAACCTCTTTCTTGCGGGCAGCCGCCTCCCACGACGCTGTCGATGCAGACGCTGAGTAGGGAGAGGGACCAGTGGCGTCAGCCACCTAAATGACAGTTAATCGCAAACGAAACCAGTTGCTTTTTGCGAACGATACCCGAGGGCAGGCGGGGGTGCAGCAGGATTAACCTTCTTAACACACGCCGCCCGAGGCTTGGGCACGAGCAGCCCACAGGCAAGGATTGCCCTTGCACACCTCACAATGGGATGATCTAACTGATACGGATTCTCATTAAAGGCTCATCGTGCCCACATCACTGCTGCTTGCCGAAGACGACCCGCGCCTGCGCCAGGATCTCGAGTGCCATTTCCTCAGCCGCCACTTCCAGGTTCATGCCTGCGCCAATGGAACCCAGGCGCTGGCGGCGATCGAAGCTGCGCGTTTCGATCTGGTACTGCTGGATATCATGCTTCCCGGTATCGATGGCCTCAGCCTGCTCGATCAGCTACGCCGCCAGCAGGCCGTGCCGGTGATGCTGATGTCGGCGCTGGGCGCCGAGCAAGATCGCATCAGTGGCTTCACCCGCGGAGCGGACGACTATCTGCCCAAGCCGTTCAGCCTGGCGGAGTTGGATGCCAGAGTCGATGCACTGTTGCGGCGGGTGGCCTTCGACCGCGGCACCGTGCTGCACAGCGGTGCCGGCACGCTGCTGCTCGATCAAGCCCGCCAGGATGTCGCTCACCACGGCAAGGCCGCAGGCCTCACCGCTTCGGAGTTCCGCTTGCTGGCCACGCTCTCGGCCCACCCAGGCGAAGCCCTGAGCAAGGCCTTTCTCTACCAGACCGTACTGCACCGGGCCTACACCCGGCTGGACCGCGGTCTCGACGTGCATGTCTGCAACCTGCGCCGCAAGCTGGCCGATATCGATGCTCAGCATCTGCAGATCCAGGCCGTGCGCGGCCAAGGCTACATCCTGGTCGACACGGAACAGCCCTGATGCGCCGCCACCCCCTGCTGTGGAAACTGGCCATGCTGCAGGTCGGCTTCTGCCTGCTGCTGACCTGGCTGATCTGGACCTGGGGGTTGTCGGTAGAGCGCAAGAGCTACTTCCTTTCCCAGGCCGACCAGGACTACCTGGCGCGTTATGCACAGCAAGCCGAGCAGGCCTGGATGGAAGGCGGCGCTGTTGGCGCAGAAGCCTTCCGCCGGAAACTGGAACAGGCCGAGGACACCTGGGCAGTCGTCCTCGGTCCTTACCTGCAAAGCCTCGGCACCTCGCCACTGAGCGCCGAGGAAGCCAGTCACTTGACCTTCATGCGCAAGCTCAACTGGCCGATGAGCCGCCGGCTACGCGACGAACTGCCCTACGTCAGCATCGAGTTCCCCCAACACCCCGAACATGGCCGGCTGGTGATGCAGTTGCCCGAGCGACTGCTGCCCACCGGCCTGACGCCGTGGACCCACGTCATCACCCACGGCGTCGCCCCCACCCTGCTCGCATTACTTCTGGGCCTGGCGCTGTATCGTCACCTCGTGGTGCCGCTGAACCGCCTGCGGGATCGCGCCGACGCCCTGCGCGCCGATGACCTGGACGGCCCCAGCCTGCCGCTGCAGGAACGCCGCGACGAATTGGGCGAACTGGCCCAGGCCTTCGAGCACATGGCCGGGCGCCTGCGCCAGAGCCTCGAACAGCAACGCCTGCTGCTGCGTACCCTGTCCCACGAATTGCGCACACCACTGGCGCGTCTGCGCATCGCCCATGACAGCGACCTGCCGCCGGTGCAATTGCGCGAGCGCCTGGACCGCGAGGTGAACGACATGCAGAAGCTGCTCGAGAACACCCTGGACCTGGCCTGGATGGACACCGAGCAGCCACAGTTGGCCACCGAGCCGGTGCTGATGCTGTCAGTGTGGGAAGCACTGTGCCAGGACATCTGTTTCGAAAGCGGCTGGGACCGCGCCCGGTTGCCCTGTTCGCTCGGAACCGACTGCGTGGTCCAGATTCATTTGGACAGCCTGGCCCAGGCCTTGGAAAACCTGATGCGCAATGCCATCCGCCACTCACCCGCCGAAGGCCGGGTCAGTCTCGAAGGCTGGCGTGAGGGCGATCATTGGCACCTGCGTCTGAGCGACCAAGGCCCAGGTGTGCCGCAAGCGGACCTCGAACGCATCTTCAAGCCCTACCAGCGCCTGGCCGATAGCGGTACAGGCTTCGGCCTGGGCCTGGCGATCGCCCGCCGCGCCATCGAGCTGCAAGGGGGACGGCTATGGGCCAGCAACGGCCACCCAGGCCTTTGCTTGCATGTGGTCCTGCCTGCAGGCCAGGAATGTTTAGAAAGTTAATGCGCTTTACCGCCAATCGATAGTGAATATCATCCAGGGTTTCGCGTACTGCGCACCTGCGCCCCTCCCGACGCCCGAAGAGAGTTTCGATGAGCAAGCTGACCCTGTCCCTCGCCCTGGCCCTGGCCCTTGCCGCGCCGGTCGTCCTGGGCCAGCCCGAGCGTGACCAGAAGATGGACACCCGCCTGTTGCAACGCCAGGACCTGGCCTACCACTTCAGCCACCTCGACCTCGATTCGGCTGACGGCAAACGCCATTACCGCCTGTGGATCGGCAAGCCCGAACGCCCTGCTCCCGCTGCGGGCTACCCGGTGTTGTGGATGCTCGATGGCAACGCCGCGATCGGCGCGCTGGATGATGCCGACCTGCTGAACAAGCTCGCCGCCGGCCAGGCGCCGCTGCTGGTGGCAGTGGGTTACCAGACCGAGCAGCGTATCGAGCGCACTGGCCGCACCTACGACTACACCCCGGCACTGCCGGGGCAGGCGCAGCAACTCGATCCGTTGACCGGCCAAGCCAGCGGCGGCGTCGAGGTGTTTTTCGAATTGCTGCGTCAGCGCATGCGGCCGATGGTTGCCAGCGTCGCGCCAATCGATCCCACCCGCCAGACCCTTTGGGGCCACTCCTACGGCGGCCTGGCGGTGCTGCACGCACTGTTCGACCACCCAGGCGAGTTCAGCGACTATGCGGCTGCCAGCCCGTCACTGTGGTGGCATGACGGCGCCATCGTGAACGAGGCCGAGGGCCTGCAACAGCGTCTGGGCCGCAGCCGTGCGCACCTGTTGCTGATGCGCGGCGGCGTCGAGCCCGCACGCCCCGGCAAGCCGTCGAAGGGTGACGAAGAAGGGCCCGCACGCAGGCTCGCAGCGCAGTTGGGCAACGTCCGGGGGCTAACAGTACGCTTCGAACGCTTCGATGGCCTGGGGCATGGCCCGATGCTGCCCGCCTCGCTGCACCGGGTGATCGAGTTGATGTCCAATCCCCAGGAGCACGCCCGGCCCGTGCCTCAAGGGTAGATGTACTTGAGCACATACAGGCTCAGCTCGCGAAACGCCTCGATGGAAATGTTCGGCATTTGCGCCTGGGCCCGCTGCAGGGTCGAGCAGCAGGCCTGGACCATGCGCTGGCGGGTCTCTTTGGCGATCATGCCGGCATGCACAACCTCTGCGTATTGCAGATAGGAACAGGGGAAGTTGGCCTTGGGGTTACGCTCGATACTGAACGTCCGGTCCAGGTGCGGCACGTTGGCGAATGGTGCGCCATTGTAGTCCGGGTGGGGCACTAGGCTTTCGGGGTTTTCGCATCGACTGTGGCACAGTACCTGGCGGACGGAGGCCCACTCTAGGGCAGCGCACAGAACCGAAGATGGTAGATAGCCACTTCCCTCGCCTATCTACGCTATCGCCGAAGGTCGTAGGCCTGCGGCTTGCCACACCCGTGGCAGACTGCTGTATGCTGGCGCGGTCTTCAGGGCGGGGTGAAAGTCCCCACCGGCGGTAAATCGAAAGATGAGCCCGCGAGCGCCCCGACCATGTCGGGGGTCAGCAGACCTGGTGAGATTCCAGGGCCGACGGTCATAGTCCGGATGAAAGAAGGCGTCAGCCAAGGGCCATTCGGGCGCCCTTGCGCGCGCATTTTGTTCGCCCCGAGACGTTCATCGACCTTTACGAGGAGCGTTTCATGTCTTCCACGCTGTTCAAGCAATACCCCAACGTCACCGCCGCTATCGCCGCCTTCCAGGCCGGGCGCCCTGTTCTGCTGCTCGATGACGACGATCGCGAGGACGAAGCGGACATCGTTGCCGCCGCCGAGAACCTCTCGCTGCAGACCATGGCCATGATGATCCGCGACTGCAGCGGCATCGTCTGTCTGTGCCTGGACGAAGCCACCGTCGACGCCTTGCAATTGGCGCCGATGGTGCAGAACAACCAGGCCCGCCACGGCACCGGCTTCACCGTCACCATCGAAGCGGCCGAAGGGGTCACCACCGGCGTTTCGGCCCAGGACCGCATCACCACCATCGAAGCCGCCCTGCGCTCGACCGCGCAGCAGCGCCACATCGTCAGCCCAGGCCACGTGTTCCCACTGCGCGCACGTGACGGCGGCGTGCTGACCCGGCGTGGTCATACCGAAGGATCGGTGGACCTGGCGCGCCTGGCCGGCCTGCGCCCGGCTGCCGTACTGTGCGAGCTGATGAACCCAGATGGCAGCATGGCCCGGGGGGAAGAGGTCGCCGTGTATGCGCGCCAGTACAACCTGCCGGTGCTGACCATCGAGGAACTGGCTCGCTATCGTCAGGCGCTGGTGGAGCTGGAGGTGGAGGCCGAGAGCGTTTGATGGCGGATGAGTGTTCGTCTTGGTAGGTTTGGCGCCGCGGATGTCGAGCGCCGCCAAACCCCAGCCAGGCCCCTCCAACACCCCACACAAGTTTGCTCCCCCCGCCCCTCTCTGCTAGTGTCGCGCCGTTCTGACCAGCCTCCGAGACAGTCGCCATGGCCCGCAAAAAAGCCTCCATCGATTTCGAACAATCCCTCGCTGACCTGCAAGCCCTGGTCGAGCGCCTGGAGAACGGCGAACTGTCGCTGGAAGACTCGCTGGCCGCGTTCGAGCAGGGCATCGCCCTGACCCGCGACTGCCAGGGGGCGCTGGCCCAGGCCGAACAGAAGGTGCAGATTCTCCTGGAACGCGACGGCGAGCTGGCCGCCCAGCCCTTCGACGCGGAGCCAGAGGAATGATCGCCAGCTACCAGGCCAGCAGCCAGGCACGTGTCGACAACGCCCTCGAGCCGCTGTTCCAGGCACCGTCCAAGGAACTTGAACGGCTCTACGCCGCGATGCGTTACAGCGTGATGAACGGCGGCAAGCGGGTCCGCCCGCTGCTCGCCTATGCTGCCTGCGAAGCCCTCGGCGCCCCGGCCGAACAGGCCAACGGCGCCGCCTGTGCGGTGGAACTGATCCACGCCTATTCGCTGGTCCATGACGACCTGCCGGCCATGGACGACGACGACCTGCGCCGTGGCCAACCGACTACCCACAAGGCGTTCGACGAAGCCTGCGCCATTCTGGCCGGTGACGGCCTGCAGAGCCTGGCCTTCAGCGCCCTGCTCGACCCACGCCTGAGCCCGCAGCCGGATGCCATTCGTCTGGCCATGGTCCAGACCCTGGCCAAGGCCGCAGGCCCCGCAGGTATGGTCGGTGGGCAGGCTATCGACCTGGGCTCGGTGGGCATCAAGCTCGACCAGAAGGCCCTGGAATACATGCACCGGCACAAGACCGGCGCCCTGATCGAGGCCAGCGTGCGCCTCGGCGCCCTGGCCAGCGCTCGCGCCGAGCAGCCCCAGCTGGATGCCCTGCAGATCTATGCCCAGGCAATTGGCCTGGCGTTCCAGGTGCAGGACGACATCCTCGACGTGGAGAGTGACACTGCCACCCTGGGCAAACGCCAGGGTGCAGATATCGCCCGCGACAAGCCGACCTACCCTGCTCTGCTCGGCCTGGATGCCGCCAAGACCTATGCAATCGAACTGCGCGACCAGGCGCTGGTCGCACTGGAAGGGTTCGGCGAAAATGCAGAGCCTTTGCGGGCGTTGGCGCGCTATATCGTCGAACGCCGCCATTGATTGACCGGGGCTGCTTTGCAGCCCTTCGCGGGCAAGCCCGCTCCCACAGGGGCAGCTTTTCCTACAATGGGGTAAACTGCCGCGTCTTCACACCTATAACGACTCGCCTGATGCCCACGACGTTTCAAGAGATCCCCCGCGAACGCCCGGTCACGCCGTTGCTCGACCGCGCTGACACGCCCGCCGGCCTGCGCCGGTTGGCCGAAGCCGACCTGGAGACCCTGGCCGACGAGTTGCGCCAGGAGTTGCTCTACACCGTGGGTCAGACCGGTGGGCATTTCGGCGCCGGCCTTGGTGTCATCGAGCTGACGATCGCCCTGCACTATGTCTTCGACACACCGGATGACCGCCTGGTGTGGGACGTCGGCCACCAAGCCTACCCGCACAAGATCCTCACCGGGCGGCGCAACCGCATGCTGACCCTGCGCCAGAAGGACGGCATCGCCGCCTTCCCGCGCCGCAGCGAGAGCGAGTACGACACCTTTGGCGTCGGTCACTCCAGCACCTCGATCAGCGCCGCCTTGGGCATGGCCATCGCCGCCCGGCTGCAGAATGACCCACGCAAGGCCATCGCCGTGATCGGCGACGGCGCCTTGACCGCAGGCATGGCCTTCGAGGCGCTGAACCACGCCCAGGAAGTGGACGCCAACATGCTGGTGATCCTCAACGACAACGACATGTCGATTTCGCGCAATGTCGGTGGCCTGTCCAACTACCTGGCCAAGATCCTCTCCAGCCGCACCTACGCGAGCATGCGCGAAGGCAGCAAGAAAGTGCTGTCGCGCCTGCCGGGTGCCTGGGAAATCGCCCGTCGCACCGAGGAATACGCCAAAGGCATGCTGGTGCCTGGCACCCTGTTCGAGGAACTGGGCTGGAATTACATCGGCCCGATCGACGGGCACGACCTGCCGACCATGATCGCCACCCTGCGTAACATGCGTGACCTCAAAGGCCCGCAGTTCCTGCACGTGGTGACCAAGAAGGGCAAGGGTTTCGCTCCGGCCGAAATCGATCCGATCGGCTACCACGCGATCACCAAGCTCGAGCCTGCCGACAAGCCCGCAGCGCCGAAGAAGCCCAGCGGGCCGAAGTATTCTGCAGTCTTTGGCCAATGGCTGTGCGACATGGCGGCTGCCGATAACCGCCTGGTCGGCATCACCCCGGCGATGAAGGAAGGCTCCGACCTGGTGGCCTTCAGCGAACGCTACCCGGAGCGCTACTTCGACGTGGCGATCGCCGAGCAGCACGCGGTGACCTTCGCTGCCGGCATGGCCTGCGAAGGCGCCAAGCCGGTGGTGGCGATCTATTCGACCTTCCTCCAGCGCGCCTACGACCAGTTGATCCACGATGTGGCGGTACAGAACCTCGACGTGCTGTTCGCCATCGACCGTGCGGGCCTGGTCGGCGAGGACGGCCCGACCCACGCTGGCAGCTATGACCTTTCGTACCTGCGCTGCATCCCCGGCATGCTGGTGATGACCCCGAGCGACGAAAACGAACTGCGCAAGATGCTCAGTACCGGCCACCTCTACAACGGTCCGGCGGCGGTGCGCTATCCCCGTGGCACCGGCCCCAACGCCCCGATCAGCGGCGATCTGGAGCCAATGGAAATCGGCAAGGGCGTGGTTCGTCGCAAGGGCCAGAAAGTCGCCCTGCTGGTGTTCGGCGTGCAACTGGCCGAAGCCCTGCAGGTGGCCGAGCAGATCGACGCCACCGTGGTCGACATGCGCTTCGTCAAGCCGCTGGACGAAGCTCTGGTACTTGAGCTGGCCGGCAGCCATGAGTTGCTGGTGACCATCGAGGAAAACGCCATCATGGGCGGCGCCGGCGCTGCCGTAGGCGAGTTCCTGGCCCGTGAGGCAGTGGTCAAGCCGCTGTTGAACCTGGGGCTGCCGGACATCTACGTGGAGCATGCAAAACCTGCGCAGATGCTCGCAGAATGTGGCCTGGATGTGACTGGCATCGAAGCCTCGGTGAAGGCCCGGATGGCCAAGCTGGGTCTGTAGGGCCCTTTCGCGGGACAAGCCCGCTCCCACAGGGACCCCACAAATTTCAAGACTTGTGGTGTGCCTGTGGGAGCGGGCTTGTCCCGCGAATACGTTGGAACCGCCAATGAAAAAATCTGCCTGTGCCGCTTTACTCTGCGCCCCCACATTCCTGCTGGCCGCCGAACGCGACGACGCGCTGAAACTCCCCGATGTACTCATCAGCGCCAACCGCCAGGTCGAATCGCGCATCGCCACCAGTGCCGCCAACACCGTCTTCACCCGTGACGACATCGACCGCCTGCAGCCCACCAGCGTCACCGACCTGCTCACCCGCGTACCCGGCGTGCAGGTGGCGCCGACCGGTGGCCGTGGCAGCCTGCCGGGCATCTTCATCCGCGGCACCAAGGCGGCCCAAAGTCTGGTGCTGGTGGACGGGGTACGCATCGCCAACGCCACCTCCGGCGACAGCGGCCTGCAGTTTCTCGATGTCGACCAGATCGAGCGCGTCGAGGTGCTGCGTGGCTCGCGCTCGGCGCTGTACGGCAGCGATGCCATCGGTGGGGTGATCCAGATCTTCACCCGCCGCGCCAGCGGTGCCGGCCTGCACCCTCGGCTGCGCCTGGCTGCTGGCAGCAATCACACCTGGCAACGCAGCCTGGGCGTGTCCGGCAATGACGGCGCCACGCGCTTCAACCTCGGCGCCAGCCTGGACGAAACCGCCGGCATCGACGCCACCGGTCCTTCGTTCGCCAGCGATAACGATCACGATGCCTACCGTAACCAGTCGCTCAACCTGAGCCTCAGCCATACCTTCGGCGAACGCTTCGAAGCCGGGCTGAACCTGCTCGATAGCCGTGGGCGCAGCGAGTACGACAACCCATTCGGCCGCTTCGACCCGGTCACCTTCGACAGCTTCGGACAAAAACCCTACACCGACTTCAGCGTCAGTAGTCTGGGCACCTACTTCGACGCCCAATTGACCGACACCTGGCACTCGCGTCTGGAGGTGGCACACAGCGAAAACCGCGACGATAAACGCGACAAGCTCAGCGACGAGCGCTTCGTGTTCAATACCTATCGCGACCAGATCACCTGGCAGAACGACTTGGCGCTGACCGAGCAGCACAACCTGATGGTCGGGGGCGACTGGTACGAGGATCGCGTGCATGCCAGCACCGACTTCACCGAGGACAGCCGCTGGAACCGTGCAGTTTTCATCCAGCATCGCTACAGCGCTGAGCGCTTCTCCACCGAGCTGGGCGTGCGTCGCGACCAGAATCAGCAGTTTGGCGGCCAGACCACCTGGAGCGGCACCCTCACCCTGCCGCTGAACGCCGACAACGATCTGCTGCTGTCGTACAGCGAGGGCTTCCGTGCGCCGACCTTCAACGATCTGTATTACCCGCAGTTCAGCAACCCGGACCTCAAGCCCGAACGGTCCAAGAGCTATGAGCTGCAATGGCGCAGCCAACTGACCGCCGACAGCCGTCTGGAAACCTCGCTGTACCGCACCGACCTGCGCGATGCGATCATCTTCGGCCAGGACTCGATCCCCCGTAACGTCGCCTCGGCGCGCATCAACGGCGTGGAAATCGCCCTCGATCAGCAATGGGGTGCCTGGCACAGCCAGCTCGGCCTGGCCTTGATCGACCCCCGCGACCGCGACAGCGGTCACACCCTTGCCCGCCGTGCCCGACGCACGCTGAGCCTGGACCTGGACCGCCAGGTCGAGCGTTTCGATCTCGGCGTCAGTTGGCAAGCGGTGAGCGCCAGCTACGACGACGAAGCCAACCGCAACCGCCTGGGCGGCTATGGCCTGCTGGGCCTACGCGGAGGCTGGGCGGCAACCGATGAACTCAGGCTTGAACTGAAGCTGGATAACCTGCTGGACAAGGGCTACAGCCGGGCGCTGTATAGCTACGAGGGGGCCAGCTACGGCTACCGCGAAGAAGGCCGCACGGCGTTGCTGAGCCTCACCTGGACACCGGCGCTTTAGCCGCAAGCATCGCGCATAGCCGAGCAGTGGCCTCGATCATCTGGCCGCTGGGGCGCTCG
Source organism: Pseudomonas sp. HD6422 (assembly GCF_025377065.1). Lineage (NCBI taxonomy): Bacteria > Pseudomonadati > Pseudomonadota > Gammaproteobacteria > Pseudomonadales > Pseudomonadaceae > Pseudomonas > Pseudomonas sp. HD6422. The sequence continues at coordinate 96,058 of NZ_JAHWIW010000013.1, forward strand.
ATCCCCTTGTCCGGTATCACCAGCAGACGCCCCTGCGCCACCGCGTCGATGGCTGACCAGGCGTGCCAGCTCTGCAGTTGCGCCGCGTCGCCTGCCAGGATCACCTGCGGATTGCGCAACAGCACCGACTCCACACTCACCTGAGGTGCCGGCTGGTTCAGGTCGTCGAAGATATTGCGTGCCCCGCACACTGCCAACGCATCGCTGACCACCTGCCGTCCGCCGAGGGTATACAGCGGTCGATCCCAGACCTGGTAGAACACCCGTAGCGGTTGCTCGCGGTGATAGCGCTCGCGTAACTGGCGCAGGCGCTGACGCAACCCACTGGCATATACCTGCCCCCGTTCGGCCAGGCCCAGGCGCTGGGCAAGGGTATCGATCTGATCGATCAGTTGTGCAAGGGTGTGCGGCTCGGCGCTGTAGGTGGCGATGCCCAACCGCGTGAGCTGCTCGCGCTGGGCCGGGGCAATGCTGCCCGGCCACAACAGCAACAGGTCGGGCCGCAGGCTGACCAGGCGTTCGAGATCCAGCTGTCCCTGGCGCCCGACCGAGGGCAAGGCCTGCAGCGCAGCGGGTCGCTCGCCGCCGTCGAGTACGCCGACCAGCAGGCCGTCGGCCTGCAGTTCGAGCATGATTTCAGTCATTGAGGGCGCCAGGCTGATCACCCGCAGCGGCTCGGCCCGGGCGATGCAGGCCAGCAGTGCAAGGAGGCAGAGCAACAGGCGCATCGGCGCAGCCGATCAGGCGTGGGGGACTTCGCCTTGGTGCTTGTTGCCCATCATGTGGCCCAGCTTGTCGGCCTTGGTGGCCAGGTACAGGCGGTTATGCGGGTTGTGCCCGGTATGCAGCGGCACCCGCTCGGCGACTGTGATGTGCATGTCGGTCAGCGCCTTGACCTTGCGCGGGTTGTTGGTCATCAAACGCAGAGACTTGACGCCCAGGTGCTCGAGCATTGGCAGGCACATGGCGTAGTCACGCTGGTCGGCAGCAAAGCCCAGGCGTTCGTTGGCCTCGACGGTGTCGGCGCCGCCGTCCTGCAGCTCGTAGGCGCGGATCTTGTTCAGCAGACCGATGCCACGACCTTCCTGGCGCAGATACAGCAGCACGCCACGGCCTTCTCGGGCGATGGCCTGCAGCGCGGCTTCCAGCTGCGATCCGCAGTCGCAGCGCTGGCTGAACAAGGCATCGCCGGTCAGGCACTCGGAGTGCAGACGCCCCAGTACCGGCTCGCCATCGGCGATATCACCCAGGCTCAGCACCACGTGCTCGCGGCCGGTGGCTTCGTCAAGAAAGCCATGCATGGTGAAAGTCGCAAAAGGAGTCGGAAGCTTAGAGGCGGCAACAAAGACGACGGGCACGTTGTGCTCCTGGAATAAGTAGGACATTTCTCTGGATGCGATTGTATCAGCAGGTTGGCAGGTATGGGCGCGCTGAATACCGTCGCTTAAGATCGAAAAGTTCGATGCTTATGGGGCCCACCCTGGCATTACTGCGGCTTGCTGTCGGCACTGAACGGATAGGGCTGCTTCCAGTGCGCGAAAATCGCCTTCAGTTCGCCGCTGCGTACCAGTTCGGCCATGCGCCTGTCGAACAGGTCACGCAGGGCCTTGGCCTGCTCGCTGCGGGCAAATGCCAGGTACAACGGCAGTTCGGCGATGTGCGTGCGCCGGAACCGCTGGGGTTGCGAGGTCTGGTCAAGCACATAGTCGACCTCGGTCTGGGCATCGATGTAGAAATCAACCCGGTCATGCTCGAGCATCGGCAGGATGCCTTCACGGCGCTGGATCTCGCGAAAGTCGTGCACATTGGGCAGGTAACTGCCGTAGTCATAGCCGCGCACCCAGGCTAGCCGATAATGGCCGATGGTCTGCGGGGTTGGTATCGGCTTGCTGCCCAGACCCAGGGCATAGATGTGGTCCATGTCGAAGTGCCAACGCGGATACAGGTTGTCTTCGTTCTCGTCCTTGTACGAACCGACCCAGGCATCGGCCTCACCGCGCTTGACCAGGCCGATCGCGCGGCTGTAGGGCGCGCTCTGGGTCACCACCTTGACTCCGGCGGGCTCGAACACCTTGCGCAATACATCCCAGGCCACTCCGCTGCCATCGGCATTGGTATAGTCGATCCATTCCTCGCTGACCAGATGGACCTGCTTGGGCAGGCCGTCGGCGGCAGCGGCCCAGGGGGCCAGGCTCAGCAGCATTGCCAATAACAACGTCTTCATGACCTTCGCCCCATTCCCTGTATCAGCCCACCGCCCAGACCAGGACCTGCATCCCCAGCCAGGCGAACACACCGGCCAGGATATCATCAAGCATGATCCCTACGCCGCCATGCACGTGACGGTCGATCCAACGAATCGGCCATGGCTTGAGGATGTCGAAGAAACGGAACAGCAGGAACCCCGCCAGCAGCCATTGCCAGCCCTCCGGCACCAGCCAGAGGGTGATCCACATGCCGACCATTTCGTCCCAGACGATGCCTTCGTGGTCATGGACGCGCAGGTCGGTGGCCACTTTGCCGCACAGCCAGAAGCCGAACAGCATGGTGACGCCCAACAGCAGCCAGTAGCCCCAGTCCGGGAGCATCTGCCACAGCGGGATGAATGGCAGAGCCACCAGCGAGCCCCAGGTCCCTGGGGCCTTGGGCAGGGTGCCCGAGCCGAAGCCGAAGGCAATGAAATGCCACGGATTGCGCCAGACCGAAGGCGGCACGAACTCCGCGGGCACCTGATTGGGGTGATCGGTCACGGTGTCTCCCTAAAATGTTGATAGCCCCGCTGCAGCGGGGTGATGTCCTGACCTTGGCGATCGCGCAGGCTCACGCCCTGCCCCTCGAGCACACGCCCGATGACATGAACGGGGGTCTGCGCCTGCAGGGATGACAGCTGCCCTGGTGGCAAGGTGAACGCCAGCACGTAATCGTCGCCACCGGCCACAGCGGCCTGCAAGGCCGCCTGCGGGCCGACAAAGCCCTGCAAAGCGGCTGACACCGGTACCTGGTGCAGGTTCACTTCCAGTGCCACCCCGGATGCCTTGGCAATATGCCCGCAATCGGCCAACAGGCCATCGGATATGTCCAGCGCCGCGGTGGCGCGCCCGCGCAGCAACTGGCCGAGGGCGAACTGCGGCGAGGGTGACCAGTAGTGATCGAGCAGGGGTTGCGCCAGGGCGTTGGGCGCCTCGCGCTCGCCAAGCACCAACGGCAGGGCGCCGGCGGCATTGCCCAGCTCGCCGCCCACGCACAGCAAATCGCCCGGCCTCGCGCCACTGCGGCGCAAGGCCTGCCCAGCTGGCACACGGCCAAACACGGTCACGGTGATGCTCAGGGGACCGCGGGTGGTGTCGCCACCGATCAACCCCAGCCGGCAGCGTCGCGCCATACGGTCGAGCCCATCGGCAAAGGCACGCAGCCAGGCCTCGCCGACTTCCGGCAAGGTCAGGGCAAGGGTGAAGGCGATCGGGGTCGCGCCCATGGCGGCCAGGTCACTGGCGGCCACGGCCAGCGAACGCTGGCCGAGCAGGCCAGGGTCACAGACCCGGGGAAAGTGCACGCCGGCAACCAGGGTGTCGGTAGACACCGCCAGTTGCTCGCCGGGAGGCAGGTCCAACAGGGCACAGTCATCGCCGATACCCAACGCCACGCCTTCGCCGCCCTGCGCGCATTGCGCGGCGGCGAAATAGTGGTTGATCAGCTCGAACTCACCCATGGCCGGACAGCGCTGGAATCAGCGCTTGGCCGCCTTGACTTCCGCTTCGCGCAGGATCGGCGCGAGCTTGTCCAGCACGCCGTTGACGAACTTGTGCCCGTCGGTGGCGCCAAACACCTTGGCCAGTTCCACGCCTTCGTTGATCACCACGCGGTACGGTACGTCGACGCGCTTGATGAACTCCCAGGTGGACAGACGCAGTACAGCCAGCTCGACCGGGTCGAGCTCTTCCAAGGCCAGGTCCAGGCATGGAACCAGGGCCTTGTCGATTTCGCTCTTGATCGCCGGAACCCCATGCAGGATTTCGCGGAAATAAGCGCCATCGACATCGGAGAAATCGTTATCGACCCGGAACTGCGCTTCGACCTCGTTCAGCGAATGCTGAGCCATGTGCCACTGGTAGAGGGCCTGGGTCGCGAGCTTACGGGCTTCGCGGCGCTTGGCGCTCTTCGAGGGCTTGCCGGCATCCGCGGGTTTTGGATCGCGCGGGTTGAAACGATCGCTTTCGTCGCTAATCACTTGGCCTCCAACTGCGCCAGCAGGCTGACCATTTCCAGAGCGGACAGGGCAGCTTCAGCACCTTTGTTGCCGGCCTTGGTGCCGGAACGCTCGATGGCCTGTTCGATGGAATCGACGGTCAGGACTCCGAAGGCTACCGGCACACCGAACTCCATCGACACCTGGGCCAAGCCCTTGGTGCATTCGCCCGCCACGTATTCGAAGTGCGGGGTACCGCCACGGATCACGGCGCCCAGGGCGATGATCGCGTCGTATTCGCTTTGCTGGGCGACTTTCTGTGCCACCAGCGGGATTTCGAAGGCGCCCGGGGCACGGATGATGGTGATGTCGCTTTCGCTGACACCGTGGCGTACCAGGGCATCAACGGCACCGCTCACCAGGCTTTCGACGACGAAGCTGTTGAAGCGGCCAACCACCAAAGCATAGCGACCTTTGGGGGCGATGAAGGTACCTTCGATGGTCTTCAGGGTCATTCCGATGTTCTCATCTTCAAGAGCGAGGCCGCGCAAGGGCGGCCTCTGCAGGGTTTGGACTCGAGCGCAGGGGCGCGAACGCCGCCTCAAGTCACTCGGAGGGCACGTATTCTACAACTTCCAGATCGAATCCGGATATCGCATTGAACTTCATCGGCGAACTCATCAGGCGCATCTTGCGCACGCCGAGGTCGCGCAGGATCTGCGAGCCGGCACCGACGGTGCTGTAGGTGGTCGGCGCCTTGACCGGCGCGTCGCCCGCGCTTTCGCGGATGTGCGCCAGCAACACGTCGCCGTCCAGCGGGTGCCCCAGCAGCAGCACCACGCCACTCCCGGCCTCGGCCACCGCGGCCATGGCGGCACGCAGGCTCCAGCGACCCGGTTGCTTGACCAGCAGCAGGTCGCGCAAAGGGTCCATGTTGTGCACGCGCACCAGGGTCGGCTGTTCGGCGCAGATGGTGCCCAGGGTCAGGGCCATGTGCACATCGCCTTCCACCGCATCGCGGTAAGTGACCAGGTTGAATTCGCCCAGCTCGCTCTCGATACGCTGCTCGGAAACACGCTGGACGGTACGCTCGTGGATCATGCGGTAGTGGATCAGGTCGGCGATGGTGCCGATCTTCAGGCCATGCTCGGCTGCGAAGACTTCCAGCTCGGCGCGGCGCGACATGGTGCCGTCGTCGTTCATCACTTCGCAGATCACGCCGCTCGGCTCGAAGCCGGCCATGCGTGCCAGGTCGCAAGCGGCCTCGGTGTGGCCGGCGCGGGCCAGGGTGCCGCCGGGCTGGGCCATCAGCGGGAAGATATGCCCCGGGCTGACGATGTCCTCGGCCTTGGCGTCCTTGGCTGCGGCAGCTTGCACGGTGCGGGCGCGGTCGGCAGCGGAGATGCCGGTGGTCACGCCTTCGGCGGCCTCGATCGACACGGTGAACTTGGTGCCGAAGCCGGAACCGTTGCGCGGCGCCATCAGCGGCAGCTTGAGCGTTTCGCAGCGCTCACGGGTCATCGGCATGCAGATCAGGCCACGAGCGTGCTTGGCCATGAAATTGATGTGCTCGGGCTGGCAGCACTCGGCCGCCATGATGATGTCGCCTTCGTTCTCACGGTCTTCGTCATCCATCAGGATGACCATTTTGCCCTGGCGGATGTCTTCGACCAGTTCTTCGATGCTGTTGAGCGCCACTGGCACCCCCTCTCAATCAGGATTTCAAGAAGCCGTTGGCGGCCAGGAAGCTTTCGGTTATGCCACTGCCCTTGCTCGGCTCGGCCGCCTTGTCACCCAGCAGCAGACGCTCCAGGTAACGGGCCAGCAGATCGACCTCAAGGTTCACCCGACGCCCTGCGCGGTAGTCGGCCATGATGGTTTCGGACAGGGTGTGCGGGACGATGGTCAGCTCGAACTCGGCGCCGTCGACCTCATTGACCGTCAGGCTGGTGCCGTCGACGGTGATCGAACCCTTACGGGCGATGTACTTGGCCAGCTCCTTCGGCGCCCGCAGGCGGAACTGGATGGCGCGGGCGTTATCGCTGCGCGAGATGATTTCGCCGACACCGTCGACGTGGCCGCTGACCAGATGGCCGCCCAGGCGGGTGGTGGGGGTCAGGGCCTTTTCCAGGTTGACCTTGCTGCCGCTCTTGAGGTCGATGAAGGCGGTGCGCTTGAGGGTCTCGACACTGACGTCGGCCCAGAAGCCATCGCCGGGCAACTCCACGGCGGTCAGGCACACGCCATTGACCGCGATGCTGTCGCCGAGCTTGACGTCACCCAGGTCGAGCTTGCCGGTCTCGACGTAGACGCGCACGTCGCCGCCCTTCGGGGTCAGGCTGCGGATGGTGCCGATGGATTCGATGATGCCGGTGAACATGATGCTTCCTCAGGAACGGTTGCGCGGGGCAAGCCCGGCATTATACGCCGGGTGCTGGCAGAGGGATGGCTGTGACCCGCCAGTCATCGCCCACTGCGCGCATTTCGATGATTTTCAGCCGAGGCGCCTCGCTCATCTGGCTCAGCGGCCAGTCCAGCAGCGGCCGGGCCTGGGAACCGAGGAAGGTGCCGGCGACGAACAGCTGGTACTCGTCGATCAGCCCTTGCCGGGCGAAGGCGCCGACCAGGCCGGGGCCGGCCTCGAGGAGGATGTCGTTGACGCCACGGGCGGCCAGGACGCGCAGCAACGCGGGCAGGTCGACCTGGCCATCGCTGCCAGGCAGGCTGAGCAGTTCGTGGCCGGCCTCGGCATACCGCGAGTCTGCCGCCTGAGCGGTGACAACCAGGGCTGGGCCGGCCTGGAAGAATGGCGCGTCGAGCGGCAGACGCAGGCGGCCATCGATCAGCACGCGCAGCGGCGTGCGGCTCAATGCCAGCGCAGTGGTTTCGACATCCAGGCCAAGCTCGGCGCCGCGCACGGTCATCCGCGCATTGTCGGCCAGCACGCTGGCGGCACTGGTCAGCACAACGCTGGCACGAGCGCGCAGGCGCTGCACCGCCGAGCGGGCGGCGGGGCCGGTGATCCACTGGCTCTCGCCGCTGGCCATGGCGGTGCGACCATCCAGGCTCATCGCCAGCTTGGCGCGTACGAACGGCAGGCCGTGTTCCATGCGTTTGAGGAAACCTGGATTGAGCGCGCGCGCATCAGCCTCGAGCACGCCGCTGGTCACCTCGATACCGGCCTCGGCCAGGCGCCGCAGGCCAGTGCCGGCCACCTGCGGGTTGGGGTCCTGCATGGCCGCAACCACACGTGCTACGCCGGCCTTGACCAGCGCCTCGGCGCACGGCGGGGTACGCCCGTGGTGGCTGCACGGTTCGAGAGTGACGTAGGCGCAGGCGCCACGGGCACGCTCACCGGCCTGGCGCAGGGCATGCACCTCGGCATGCGGCTCGCCGGCACGCACATGCCAGCCCTCGCCCACCACCTCGCCGTCGCGCACGATCACGCAGCCCACACGCGGGTTGGGGTGCGTGGTGTAGACCCCCTTGCGGGCCAGTTCCAGTGCACGGGCCATGTAGTGGGCGTCGAGGATCGCGGTCTGGCTGGGCATGCTCATTCTTTGGCGGGCTCGCGGGCCAGACGGTCGATTTCTTCACGGAATTCGTCAAGGTCGCGGAAGCTGCGGTACACCGAGGCGAAGCGGATATAGGCGACTTCGTCGAGCTTGCGCAGCTCGGCCATGACCATTTCCCCGACCACCAGTGACTTGACCTCGCGTTCGCCGGTGGCGCGCAGGCGGCTCTTGATATGCGCCAGCGCCGCTTCCAGGCGCTCGACACTGACCGGGCGTTTTTCCAGGGCCCGCTGCATCCCGGCGCGCAGTTTGTCTTCATCGAAAGGCTGGCGGGTGCCGTCCTGCTTGATCAGCCGGGGCAGCACCAGCTCGGCGGTTTCAAAGGTGGTGAAGCGCTCGCCGCAGGCGACGCATTCGCGGCGGCGGCGCACTTGTTCGCCTTCGGCGACCAGGCGCGAATCGATGACCTTGGTGTCGTTGGCACCGCAAAATGGACAGTGCATGGTGGCAGGCAACAAAAAAAGGGAGAGCCATGGTAGCGCATTGCACTGGCAAGACAAGACAAAGGGTTTACCATCCAGATAAATCTGCCCTTTAAGGATGACTCCATGCAGCCTCGTGCGCTCGTCGTACTGTGCCTCTCCGGCCTCCTCGCCGCCTGTGGCAGCGACCGGCCCAAGCCCGAACAGGCCCCGGCGCCCAGCCCTGCCAAGGTGGCGAAAAAAGCCGAGCCCCTGGGTCCGCTACCTGCCTACCAACGCGAACTGAGCGGCACCTTGCTGGAGGTCCCCGCGGGCGCCGAGGTCGAGCTGGCGCTGCTGGTGATCGACGAGCGAGACCGCCCGAAGCGCCTGTTGGCCAGTAGCAACCTGACCGGCACCGGCCAGGCCCTGCCCTACCAGCTGCGCTTCAACCCCGAAGCGTTTCCGGCTGGCGCTCGCGTCGAACTGCGTGGGCGTGCCAGCCGCTCCGGCCAGTTGATCCTGCATTTGCCACCCCTGCGCATCACCCAGGCCCAGACCCAGGCCACCGGCCCGCTGCGTTTCGAGAAAGCCCCATAATGGTCCCCAGCGCCCTGCAACAGGCCCTCACTGGCCTGATCGGCGAAGCGCGCCTGGTGGTCAGTGAACTGCCTGCAAGCCCCCTGAAACTCTGGCTGATCGACGACCAGAACATGGACCGCGCCTTCAGCAGCGACGAAACCCGGCGCATCCTCGAAGAACCGCCCTACTGGTGCTTCTGCTGGGCCAGCGGGCTGGCCATGGCGCACTACCTGGCTGAGCACCCGCACTGGGTCGAAGGTAAGCGGGTGTTGGACTTCGGTGCAGGATCCGGCATTGCCGGCATCGCCGCCGCCCAGGCAGGGGCCCTGGAAGTGGTGGCTTGCGATCTCGATCCGTTGGCTCTGCAAGCGTGCCAGGCGAATGCGGCGCTCAATGGCGTGACGCTTGGCTACAGCAGCGACTTTTTCGCCGAGGCCGATCGCTTCGACCTGATTCTGGTGGCCGACGTCCTCTACGACCGCGCCAACCTGCCACTGCTCGATGCCTTCCTCGGCCGTGGCCGGCAAGCACTGGTGGCGGACTCGCGGGTGCGCGACTTCAGCCATCCGCTGTATCGGCAATTGGGCACGCTCGATGCCCTGACCCTGCCGGACCTGGCCGAGCCACACGAATTCCGCCGGGTCAGCCTGTACCACGCCAGCCGCGAGCCTTTATAGTGGTGCCATTCACGGATTTGCGAGAGTCATGATGAGCCAAGCTCCCTACAGCGAAGAAGTCCCGTACATTTTCGATGCCACCGATGCCAACTTTCAGCAGGCAGTGATCGAGAACTCGTTTCACAAGCCGGTGCTGGTCGACTTCTGGGCCGAATGGTGTGCGCCCTGCAAAGCGCTGATGCCGCTGCTGGCGAAAATCGCCGAGGGTTACCAGGGCGAGTTGTTGCTGGCCAAGGTCAATTGCGATGTCGAGCAACAGGTGGTTGCCCAGTTCGGCATCCGCAGCCTGCCCACCGTGGTGCTGTTCAAGGATGGCCAGCCGGTTGATGGGTTTGCCGGCGCCCAGCCTGAGTCGGCCATTCGGGCGATGCTCGAACCGCACGTACAGATGCCCGCGCCGCCGACCGCCGCACCGCTGGAGCAAGCCAAGGCGCTGTTCGCCGAGAGCCGCTTCGCCGAGGCCGAGGCGCTGCTGGTGGCTCTGCTGGGTGAAGACAACAGCAATGCCGAAGGGCTGATCCTGTACGCCCGCTGCCTGGCCGAACGAGGTGAACTGGGCGAAGCCGAGACCGTACTCGATGCGGTCAAGAGCGATGAGCACAAGGCCGCCCTGGCTGGCGCCAAGGCCCAGCTGACCTTCCTGCGCCAGGCAGCCAGCCTGCCGGAAGTCGCCGACCTGAAGAGCCGTTTGGCGCAAAACCCACAGGATGACGAAGCCGCCTACCAGTTGAGCATTCAGCAACTGGCGCGCCAGCAATACGAGGCTGCGTTGGATGGGCTGCTGAAGCTGTTCCAACGTAATCGAGGTTATGAGAACGGGCTGCCGCAGAAGGCCATGTTGCAGGTGTTCGAGCTGCTCGGTGGCGATCATCCGTTGGTGGGCGTGTACCGTCGCAGGTTGTCGTCGGCGATGTTCTGAGGCGTGCGCTGGAGAGGGGTGGCGCTGCGGATATCGAGCGCCGCCCTGCAAACCTAGTGGCGAGCCACTAACGTCAACCTCATCCCACCCAGTGATACACCGGCGCATCCACGCCACTCTCCACCTTCACATCGGCACTATGGCGCAACCGCACCAGTAGCCGCTTGCCCGCCGCGGTACTGCCTGCCAGCCCTTCCAGCCGATCGAGCAGCTCAGGCCCATTCATCTCCCCGGCCTGGCGCAATAGATCACGCGCTGCCGTCCACTGCCCGTCGTCCTGGCGTGGCGCCGCCGTGGTCGCCGCAGGCACCTCGGCGACCCCAGGTACATCCCTGGGGCGCCCCAGTTGTGCCCACTCTTCAGGCTCGAGCTCGATGGTCAGGTCCACCGGCCAGTCACCAATCTGTCCACGAATTCTCACGATGCGTTCCTTGAAGGGAGGTCGATGGCGACCATGCTACAGCAACATGAAACCTGCGAAAGGCAGGCTGGCGACGCCGATAAAAGTTGTTATAACATTACCAAATCATTTCTCTCGCTCCGGAGTCGTCCATGCGCCGCCTGTTGCTCGCCCTGCCTTTCGCCCTCTTGCCCCTGGCCATGGCCAACGCCCATGACGATCATGACCATGAACACGCCCATGGCACCCTCGGCGCCCATGAACATGGCGTGGCCAAGCTCAATGTTGCACTGGACGGCAACACCTTGGAACTGGAGCTGGACAGCCCGGCGATGAACCTGGTCGGCTTCGAACACGCCGCCAACAGCGATGCCGATAAGGCCAAGGTAGCGGCGGTGCGCCAACAACTCGAACAACCCCTGAAGCTGTTCGGCCTGGCCGCTGCGGCAGGCTGCAAGGAAGAATCCCAGGACCTGCAGAGCCCGCTGTTCGGTGATGCTCCCCACGCTGACGATGACGGTGACGAGCACGAACATGGCCATGTGCACAGCGACATCGGTGCCCACTACCAGCTGACCTGCGCGACCCCGGCCAAGCTCGTCCAACTCGACCTCGGCCCACTGTTCAAAGCCTTCCCGGCAACCCAGAAGATCAACGTGCAACTGATCGGCCCGAACGGTCAGAAGGGTGTGGAAACCAGCCCATCCAAGGCGATGGTCGAATTCTGAATATGAACCAGCCGCTGCTCGAACTGCATGACCTGCTGTTTGCCTGGCCTGGCCAGGCTCCGCTGCTGGATATTCCCGCACTGCGCCTGGAGGCCGGCGAGGCATTGTTCCTCAAAGGCCCCAGTGGCAGCGGCAAGACCACGCTGCTGGGCTTGCTGGGCGGGGTCAACCTGCCTGGCCAGGGCAGCATCCGCCTGCTCGGCCAGAATCTCGCAGACCTGGGCCAGGGCGCGCGAGACCGCTTTCGTGTCGATCACACCGGCTATATCTTCCAGCAATTCAACCTGTTGCCGTTCCTCTCGGTGCGCGAAAACGTCGAGCTGCCCTGCCACTTCTCACGCAGCCGCGCCGAACGTGCGGCGCGCCGCCATGGCAGCGTCGATCAGGCAGCCGGCGTACTGCTGTCTCACCTCGGGCTGGATGATCCAGCCCTGCTCGGCCGGCGCGCCGGTAGCCTGTCGATCGGCCAGCAGCAGCGGGTCGCCGCCGCCCGGGCGCTGATCGGCCAGCCTGAGCTGGTGATCGCCGACGAGCCCACCTCCGCGCTCGATACCGATGCCCGCGAAGCGTTCATCCGCCTGCTGTTCGACGAATGCCGCGATGCCGGCGCCAGCCTGCTGTTCGTCAGCCACGACCAGAGCCTGGCTCCCCTGTTCGACCGTCACCTGTCGCTCGCCGAACTCAACCGCGCCGCCAAGCCCCGGGAGGCCTGATGTACCTGCTTCGCCTTGCCCTGGCCAGCCTGGCCAACCGCCGCTTCACCGCCTTTCTCACCGCCTTCGCCATTGCCCTGTCGGTGTGCCTGTTGCTGGCCGTCGAGCGTGTACGCACCGAGGCCCGGGCCAGTTTCGCCAGTACCATCAGCGGTACCGACTTGATCGTCGGCGCCCGCTCGGGGTCGGTGAACCTGCTGCTGTACTCGGTATTTCGGATCGGCAATGCCACCAACAACATTCGCTGGGACAGCTACCAGCACTACGCCCAGGACCCACGTGTGAAATGGGCGATCCCGATTTCGCTGGGCGACTCGCACCGCGGCTACAGGGTGATGGGCACTACCGGCGACTACTTCAGCCACTACCAGTACGGTCACCGCCAACACCTGGAACTGAGCCAGGGCCGAACCTTCGAAAGCGATCCCTTCGAGGTGGTGCTGGGTGCCGAAGTGGCCGACGCTCTGCACTACAAGCTCGGCGACAAGCTGGTACTGGCCCATGGCGTGGCCGCCATCAGCCTGGTCAAGCATGACGACAAGCCCTTCACCGTGGTCGGCGTGCTCAAGCGCACCGGGACGCCAGTCGACCGCACCCTGCACATCAGCCTGGCCGGCATGGAAGCCATCCACATCGACTGGCACAACGGCGTACCGGCCCGCGGTGCCGGACGCATCAGTGCCGAGCAGGCCCGCAGCATGGATCTGCAGCCCACGGCAATCACCGCCTTCATGCTCGGGCTGAACAGCAAGATCGCCACCTTCAGCCTGCAGCGCGAGATCAACGAGTACCGCAGCGAGCCGCTGCTGGCGATCCTCCCCGGCGTGGCCCTGCAGGAGTTGTGGAGCCTGATGGGCACGGCTGAGCAGGCATTGTTCGTGGTGTCGCTGTTCGTGGTGCTGACCGGACTGATCGGCATGCTCACCGCGATTCTCACCAGCCTCAACGAGCGCCGCCGGGAAATGGCGATACTGCGCTCGGTAGGGGCGCGCCCCTGGCATGTGGCGGGTTTGCTGGTACTCGAGGCACTGGCCCTGGCCGTGGCGGGCTGCGTCGCCGGGCTGGGTCTGCTATACGGCGGCATTGCCCTGGCCCAGGGCTACGTACAGGCCAACTACGGTTTATACCTGCCGCTGGCCTGGCCGAGCGGCCATGAATGGACGCTGCTGGCGATCATCCTGGGGGCCGCATTGCTGATGGGCAGCGTGCCAGCGTGGCGCGCCTATCGGCAGTCGTTGGCCGATGGCCTGTCGATCAACCTCTGAGTCCCGTGCCATGATCCGAAACCTCTGTGCCCTCTTCGCGCTCCTGCTGGTCTTCCTGGCGCAGCCTGCGCTGGCCGGCGAGCCCCGCGAGCTGGACTGGCCCGCGCTGATTCCCGAGGGCGCGCCGGTCGTCGCGCCGCAGCTCACGCCAATGCACGACCTGTCGCAACTGAGCGATGCCCTCGCCGAATCGGCACCGCCGGCGCCCCAGCAAGCGCCCCACGCGCCGGTTGAAAAAAGCCTGGACGGGCAATTGGTCAAACTGCCGGGGTTCATCGTGCCTTTGGAGGTGAGCGAAGAAGGCCGCACCACCGAGTTCCTGTTGGTGCCTTACTACGGCGCATGCATCCATGTACCACCGCCGCCGTCGAACCAGATCGTGCATATCTTCAGTGAAATGGGCGTGCGCGTCGAAGATCTCTACCAGCCCTACTGGATCGAGGGCACGATGCAGGTCAAAGACTCCAGCAGTGAACTGGCCGACGCGGGTTATCAGATGGAAGCCGAGAAAATATACGCATATGAGCTGAATTGAGAACCGCTTCGAAATTATGAAAGCGCTTCGTTGAGCTGGGTCAAACGTTTGGTTTGAACCTCTCCGTACCATTGGACTACTCGATTACTCACGTCCTTTGGGAGCTTCCATGAACAAGTCCTTGCTCGGCGCCTCGCTCATTGCCCTGGCGTTCGCAGCCCCTGTCGCCAACGCCTACCAAGCGGGGGACATGATCCTTCGCGCAGGTGCCATCACCACCGCTCCCAACGAAGACAGCGGCGCACTGAAATTCGACGGCAACAAGGTTTCCGGCACCAAGGCGACCCTGGACAGCGACACTCAGCTGGGCCTGACCTTCGCCTATATGCTCACCGATCACGTCGGTCTGGAACTGCTGGCGGCCACCCCGTTCAAGCACACCGTAGGGGTCAAGGGCCTGGGTGGCGGCCTGGATGGCAAGTTGGCCGACATCAAGCAACTGCCACCGACCTTGTCGCTGCAGTACTACCCGATGGAGCCGACTTCGAAGTTCCAGCCATACGCCGGCGTCGGTATCAACTACACCCTGTTCTTCGACGAAGACCTCAGCAGTCAGCGCAAGCAGCAGGGCTTCAGCAACCTGAAGCTGCAGGACTCGGTAGGCTTCGCCGGGCAGTTGGGCATGGACTACATGCTCACCGACAATCTGCTGGTCAACGCCTCGGTCTGGTATGTCGACATCGACACCAAGGCCAGCGTCAACGGCCCGACCGCGCTGGGCTACAGCAAGACCAAGGTCGACGTCGATGTCGATCCATGGGTCTACATGGTCGGACTGGGCTACAAGTTCTGATCTGCCAGGGGCGCTTGGCGTCCCTTCGTAGCACAAGGCCGCTGCTATCGGGACTCGCGTTGACCCGATGACAGCGGCCTTGTGCCGTCAGGACTGCAGGGCAGACGTCATTCGCTCAAGCCTTGCCCAGCAGCCGCGCCAACCCCTCGACCATTGGCGTGGGCTGCGGAAAGTCGAAGCGCGCCAGCAGACGCTGGTTGTCCGCCCGTGAATGACGGATGTCGCCCGAGCGTGCCTGGCCATAGCTGATCGCCGGCAGGCTGCCGACCACCTGCTCCAGCGCCTTGAGCAGCTGGTTCAGCGAGGTGGCCTGGTTCAGGCCGATGTTCACCGCCCCCTCCTCCACCTGCTGTTGCTCCAGGGCCTGCACCATCACCTGCACCAGATCACCCACGTAGAGGAAGTCGCGGGTCTGCTCGCCGTCACCGAACACGGTAATGGGCAAACCCTGGCTGACCCGCTCGCTGAAGATGCTGATCACCCCGGAGTACGGCGAAGAAGGGTCCTGGCGTGGTCCGAAGATGTTGAAGAAGCGGAACACCACCGGTTCCAGATCATGCTGGCGGCGATAGAAGTCCAGGTACTGCTCGCTGGCCAGCTTGTCCACCGCGTAAGGCGTCAGCGGTGCTTTCGGCGTGTCCTCGGCGATCGACTGGCCTTCGCCATTGTTGCCGTAGACCGCAGCGCTCGAGGCAAAGAGCACACGGCGGATGCCATGCACGCGCATCGCCTCGCAGACGTTGAGGGTGCCGATGAAATTGCTCTGGTGGGTCTTCACTGGGTCTTCGACCGATGCCTGCACCGAGGCCACTGCCGCCAGGTGGACGACGGCGCCACAGCCCTGTGCGGCGCGCTGGACCAGTTCGGCATCGGCGACATCGCCTTCGATCAAGGTGAGTCGCGGGTTGTCCATCTGCAGGTTGGCGCGCTTGCCGGTCGACAGGTCGTCGAGAATACGCACCGCGTAGCCTTTTTCCAGCAACGCATCGCACAGGTGCGAGCCGATGAAGCCGGCACCGCCGGTGATCAGGATGGGGGCGTCAGCCATGGCGGTAGAATCGGTCCAGTAGTGGCGGCAAGCCGGCGCGCCAGGCGCGTGGCTTGATACCGAAGGTGTGAAGGATCTTCTTGCAGGCCAGCACCGCGTGCTGCGGCTCTTCGCTGGCGTCGGGGCGTGCGGCGTGGGCCTGCGGGGTCGGCGCCTGCACCGCCAACTGGCGGTACTGACCGGCCTCGGCGAGGATCGCCTGGCCCAAGGCCAGCAATGTGGTGGCCTCGTTGCCGGCGTAATGGTAGGTGCCCCACAGTGGCGCGTTGCAGTCGAGCTGCTTGAGTACCGAGAGGATCACCCGTGCGGCGTCATCGACCGGCGTCGGGTTGCCGCGTCGGTCATCGGCCAGCAGCAGCTCCTGAGGTTGCTCGGCACGGGTCAGGAAACGGCCCAGCGCTCCATCGATGCTCTCGTCGAGCAACCAGCCGAAGCGCAGCAGCACATGCTGCGGACTCGCCGCGCGCACGCTCTGCTCGATTCGCCACAATGCCTGGCCACGCTGACCAAGCGGCACGGGTTCATCCTTTTCGCTGTAGGCCGTGGCGCGCGAACCGTCGAACACCCGGTAGCTGGAAGGCTGCACCAAGGTGATCTGATGGTGCTGGCACAACTCGGCCAGACGCTCGACCGCCCGCTCCTGTTGAGCCAGGCGCTGGTCACTCACCGACTCCGCCTGGAACCAGTCGAAGTAATAGGCCAGGTTGACCAGGGCATCGGGGCGATGATCGTCGAGCAACTGGGTGAGGTTGGCCGGGGTCCAGCCATTTTCCGGGGGACGCGGCGCCAGGAATGCGATGTCCTCCTCGGCCCCGAGACGAATCAGCGCTTGCCCGAGGGCATTGCCACCACCCAACAGCATCAGGCGCATACGCATAGAGTCAGCAGATCCGAACAGGTTGATAGGGGGAAAGCGATCATTTTGCGGTTTCCTGCCTGGGAAGTCCAACCAGCAGGCGCTGGGGTGGTTTTGGCCACCTCACTCGATCTCGAACAAGCCGTTGCTCAGCGGCCCCACGGTGAGGCGCTGGCGCACATCGTCGTCGATGCGAGGGTCCTCCGGACGGTACAGCTTGACTTGGCGGTAGGCGTTGATGCGGTTGATTTCCTCGCCTAGGTATTCCCACACCACCCGGGTGCAGGCCGGATTGCGGCGGTCACCGCTGGACACGCCGGTCTTGAGCCCATTGAGGCGGGTGATGCGACTCTTGAAGCTGGGAATCAGGATGGTCTGGCTCATCTCGTTGAGTGTCAGCGACTCATAGTCGATGAGGAACAGTCGGTCCTGCAGTTGATAGGCCACGCCCAAGTAACGGCAGCGCACCTCGGCGTGAGGGTCGGTGGCGGTGGAGCGCTCCTGGCGCTCTTGGCGCTCAAATACGAAATGCCCGCGTTCTTCACGCAGGTGCACCAGCGACAGCAGGATCGAGCCGGGTACCGACATGCAGTTGGAGTATTCGAAGTAGTAACCACAATAGCGCGAGAGGTTGCCGGCCTGCGTCTGCAGAGGTTGGAACAGCTCGCTCAGCGGATCACGCGGGGTCTCGGCCAACGGCGATACTCGCGCGCCGATCAGCCGGGCGAACTGTTCGGGCGGCAAGTTCAGTTCGTAGTCCTCGACGCCGAAGAAGTCGCCGATGCGCTTGAGGTTGTAGGCCGTCGGACGGCTCTGCCCGCCCAGGTACTTGTTGAACTGGGCGCGATTGATCGAAAGCTGGCGGCAGACCTCTGAGATAGAGCGGTAATGGCTACAGGCCAATTTGAGATTGGTTGCGAAATGTTCGCTCATGGCAGGACTCACCTGACGCTAATGACGCCATTCTAGCATCAAGTCGCATCAAGTAAGAGCAACCCGCGAAATTGTAACCGCTCTTGTCATGGCCAACCATGCGCCCAACGAATAGCGGTGCGCCTGACGCCCGCTGGTCATTCCATGCGAACAATAAGAATCGAGGTCATTTTCCAATGCTCGAAGCACTCAACGATTTCCTTTCGGGGAAACTGCTCATCGTGCTGATCGTCGGTCTCGGCGGTTACTTCACCATCCGCTCGCGGTTCGTCCAGTTCCGCCATTTCACCCACATGTTCGCTGTATTCAAGGAA
The DNA here is from genome assembly GCF_025377065.1 of Pseudomonas sp. HD6422. Lineage (NCBI taxonomy): Bacteria > Pseudomonadati > Pseudomonadota > Gammaproteobacteria > Pseudomonadales > Pseudomonadaceae > Pseudomonas > Pseudomonas sp. HD6422. The sequence goes on from NZ_JAHWIW010000013.1 coordinate 113,983, forward strand.
TCCCTGCGGGGTCAGGCAGGCCAACTAAGCTCGTTCCAGGCGCTGATGCTGAGCCTGGCTGGCCGCGTGGGTGCCGGTAACATCGCTGGTGTCGGTATCGCCGTGACCCTGGGCGGCCCAGGCGCGGTGTTCTGGATGTGGGTCACCGCCCTGGTGGGCATGTCCAGCAGCTTCTTCGAATGCACCCTGGCCCAGGTCTACAAGCGCGCCGATGGCGACGGCCTGTATCGCGGTGGCCCGGCGTACTACATCCAGCATGGCCTCAAGCGCAAGAGCATGGCCGTGGTGTTCTCGATCCTGCTGTTGGTAACCTACGGCTTCGCCTTCATTGGCCTGCAGTCCTACACCGTGACCCATTCGCTGCAGAACGCCTTTGCCTTCGAACCTACCCACACCGGTATCGTTCTGGCCGTGTTGCTGGCCATCACCTTCATCGGTGGCATCAAGCGTATCGCTGCGGTCTCTGACCTGCTGGTGCCGATCAAGACCCTGGCCTACATCGGCGTGACCCTGTATGTGATCGGCACCCAGATCGAACACGTACCCGCCATGCTGGAAACCATCTTCAAGAGCGCGTTCGGCCTTGACCCAGCGTTTGGTGGTCTGCTCGGCAGCGCCATCGTCATGGGCGTGAAACGTGGCGTGTTCGCCAACGAAGCGGGCCTTGGCAGTGCGCCGAACGTAGCCGCCGTGGCTGCCGTGAAGCACCCCGGTGCCCAGGGTGTGGTCCAGGCTTTCAGTGTGTTCCTCGATACCTTCCTGATCTGTACCTGCACCGCGCTGCTGATTCTGCTGTCGGGCTTCTACACCCCAGGCTTCGAAGGTGATGGCATCGTCCTGACCCAGAACTCGCTGGCCGCCGTGGTGGGTGACTGGGGTCGCCTGTTCGTCAGCGTCGCGCTGTCGCTGTTCGTGTTCACCTGCATCCTCTACAACTACTACCTGGGCGAGAACAGCCTGCAGTTCCTCAGCCGCAACCGCGCGGTGCTGCTGGCCTTCCGCGGCCTGGTGCTGGCGCTGGTGGTGTGGGGTTCGATGCAGGACCTGTCGACCGTGTTCGCCTTCGCCGACATCACCATGACCTGCCTGGCATTCGTCAACCTGGTGGCCCTGGCCTTGCTGTTCAAGGTCGGCCTGCGAGTGATGCGCGACTACGACGACCAGCGCAAGGCGGGTATCGCCCAGCCAGTGTTCGATTCGGCCAAGTTCGCCGATCTGGACCTGGACACCAACGTCTGGCCGGCCAATCCTCAGGCCGAAACAGCCGCTGACAAAGCCCCGGCCCAAGCCCAGCTGCAGCGCTGATATCCTCTCCTGCCCAGCCGCCCCGTTCGTGGGCGGCTGCTTCACCTCCGCTCACCGCTACGGATGCTTTCCATGCGTGTAGTCAAGAATCTTCTCGTCCTCTATACCGGGGGCACCATCGGCATGCTCGAAACGGCCGAAGGCCTGGCGCCGGCCGGTGGTTTCGATGCGCGCATGCGCGCCCACCTTGCCTTGCTGCCTGAAGCCCCGCAGGTGCCATGGACCTTGCAGGAAATGAATCCGCTGCTCGACAGCGCCAACATGCAACAGCACAACTGGCTGGCCATGCGTGACGCGATCGTCACAGCGGTCGAAGCCCACGGCCACGACGGCGTGCTGGTGCTACATGGCACCGACAGCCTGGCCTACAGCGCCGCGGCGCTGTCGTTCCTGCTGCTGGGCTTGCCGGTACCGGTGCTGCTGACCGGCTCGATGCTGCCGGCCGGGGCGCCGGGCAGTGACGCCTGGAGCAACCTGTGCGGGGCTTTGCGCCAGTTCGAACAGGGCCTGGATGCGGGCGTGCAGCTGTACTTCCATGGCCAGTTGCTGCACGGTAGCCGCGCCTCGAAGCTGCGCAGCGAGGCTTTCGACGCCTTCGCCGCACTACCGCGCCATCGCGAAGGCGAACGTGCAGGGGCCGTGCCTGGCGAACTCGACTACCGCCAACAGCGTCAGCCAGTCAATCTGGCGGTAATGCCGGTGTTCCCGGGGCTGCAGGCCGGTCACCTGCGCGGTCTGCTCGACAGCGGCGTTCAGGGCTTGCTGCTGGAGTGCTATGGCAGCGGCACCGGGCCTTCGGATGACCAGGCATTGCTGGGCGTGCTGCGCGAGGCGCGTGCACGTGGAGTGATGCTGGTAGCCATCAGCCAGTGTCCCGAAGGTTCTGTGGTGTTCGATACCTATGCGGCGGGTAACCGCTTGCGAGCTGCCGGGCTGGTCAGTGGCGGCGGCATGACCCGGGAGGCGGCACTGGGCAAGATGTTCGCCTTGCTCGGGGCGGGGCTGGATGTCGAAGCGGCAGAGCAGTGGTTTGCCCTGGATCTGTGCGGAGAGCGGGCTTAGCCGCGAAGAGGCCCTGACAGGCTGAAAATGGCGGAAGGCAGCGGGAGTCGAACCTGCCCGGGAACGGCTGCCGTCCCCAACCGGGTTTGAAGCCCGGCCGCGCCACCGGGCGCGATTGCCTTCCTTGAACTCAGTGCCTGGCCTGCTGTTGCGCCAGGGCGCTGTCGGCGCGGATATGACGCTGGTCGGCGACCCTCCGGGTCAGACCGATGCGGTCGAAATACTCGAGAATCTGCACACTGCGCTTTCGACCGATGCCCAACATATCGCGAAACGCGGCGACCTGCACTATCGGCGTTTCATCGGCCTGGGCCAGCAACAGCTCGGCCATGCGTTGCAATGTGGCCTGCGGGTAGAACAGATCGCGCACCACCTGGTGCACCAACCCAAGTCGGGCCAGCTTACGTAGCAACAAGCGCACATCGGCTTCGTCACGGTTTTCCTCGCCAGCCAGCGTGCGCACCCAGGGCGGGTCGAACTGCCCTTCCAGCAAGCGCGGTTGCAGGCGCTCCCACAATGCGTTGTCGGCTTCGCTCAATTGCACCTTGTGGTCCAGCAAATGCAGCCACGGTCCACTGCTGGAGATGACGCCATCATCAAGCAGTTCATCGACCAGACTGACAAAGGCGGGGCGTTCCAACGGCAAGGCGCAGAACCTGCGCAGGCGATCGCGGTCAGGACCAAGCTGGTCCGGCTCCTGCTCATGAAACAGCGCCAGCTGAGCCAGGACCTGCTGCCTGAGCGTTTGCCACTGGGCGTCGGCGAACAACAGGGGCCCCTGCCGCGTCGCAATGACCCTGACCTCTGTCGGCAGCGTCCAGGTTTCACGTAGGCGATTGAACTGGCGCTCCAGGCGTTGCGGGTCGAGCCCGCCAGGAGCGCTGGTCAACAAGGCCGGCAATGCCTGCTCCAGGTCATCGGCATCGCGTAGCACGTGCAACTGGCGCAGGCGCATTTCACTGCGGCGTTGTCGGCTCGGTGCGAATGGATCGAGCACACGCCCGCCCCCGATGGTGCGCTGGGCACGCTGGTCGCGCAGCACCAAACGGTCGCCGTGCACAGCCTGCAGCGGGGCATTGAGTAGCAGTTGGGCGAACATGCGCTGGCCTGGGGCGAGCGCCTCGCCCTCGAGCAGGGCGACCCGCGCCGTGACATCCTGGGTGCCGAGGTGCACATGCACCGCGCTGAAGTGTTCGAAGGTTCGGCTCTCGGTCTGCAGCAGGTTCAACTCGATGTCCACCCGGTTGCTGGGCGCATGCAACCATTCCGGCACCAGCCAATCGCCACGGTGCACCTGCTCGACCGCCAGGCGGTCGGCGCTGATGTTCAGCGCCACCCGCTGCCCTGCCTCGGCCACCAATGCCGCCTGGTTCTGTGCATGCAGACCACGTACGCGCACCGGCTTGCCGGTCTTGCCCAGCAGCAGGGTATCGCCGGCACTGACGCGCCCGGCCAACGCCGTGCCAGTGACCACCACGCCCGCGCCAGTGACGGCGAAGGCTCGGTCGACAGCCAGGCGCAAGCCACCGCGGGCGCTGCGCTTGCACACCTGCCGTTCGGCATCCAACAATGCCTGACGCAGCGCATCGACCCCCTCCCCGGTCACGCTGGACAGCGGGAATTGCCGCGCACCGGCATACGGACCCGGCGCCAGCAGCTCGGTAACCTGCGCCTGTACCTGAGCCAAACGAGCCGGTTCGACCCGATCGCATTTGCTCACCGCCACCAGTGCCTGGGGAATGCCCAGCAGCTCGATGATCGCCAGGTGCTCACGGGTTTGTGGCATCACCCCATCATCGGCGGCCACCACCAGCAGCACGAGGTCGATGCCATGGGCACCGGCGAGCATGTTGTGGATGAACCGCTCGTGACCCGGCACGTCGATGAAACCGGTCAGCGGCGCACCTTCGGCCAGGGCCGCATAGCGGTAACCGAGGTCGATGGTCATGCCGCGTGCGCGCTCTTCCTGGCGCTGGTCACCGGCCTGGCCGGTGAGCGCCTGAAGCAAGGCGGTCTTGCCATGGTCGATGTGGCCGGCGGTTCCGACGATCACTGCACCGGCCCCAACTGCAGGGAGGACAGCTGCGCCAGCCACTGGGCTTCGTCGTCCAGTTGGCGCAGGTCGAGCCACAGGGCATCGTCGTCGATACGCCCCAGCACTGGCACGGGCAAGGCCCGCAGGGCCCGCTCCAGCACGTGCAGGCTACGTCCGCGCAGCTTCTTCGGCACCTGTGGGCGCAGGCACAGCGCTGCGCTGGGTAGCCGCGCCACCGGCTGGCTGCCACTGCCGATCATGCCCAGGGCGGGCGCTACGCTGACGATCCATGGATCGCCCAGTTGCGCCGCCAGTTCAGGCGCCAGGCGCTCGGCCTGAGCCTGGATCTCGGCCTGAGTCCGAGTCAGCAGGCGCAAGCTGGGTAGGCGCTCGGCCAGGCGGTCCGGATTGCGGTACAGCGCCAGCACGGCTTCGAGCGCGGCCAGGGTGATCTTATCGACGCGCAAGGCGCGCTTGAGCGGATTCTTCTTGATCTTGGCGATCAGCTCCTTGCGCCCGACGATGATGCCGGCCTGAGGACCGCCGAGCAGCTTGTCGCCACTGAAGGTGACGATGTCGGCACCATCGTCCAGGGCCTGGCGCACCGTGGGCTCGGCTGGCAGGCCCCAGCGGGTCAGGTCGAGCAGGCTGCCGCTGCCGAGGTCTTCGAGCAGTGGCAGTTGGTGCTGCCGGGCGATACGCGCCAACTCGGTGGTCGGCACCTGGGTGGTGAAACCCTGGATGCTGTAGTTGCTGCAATGCACGCGCATCAGCAGGCCGGTGCGCGGACCGATGGCGGCTTCGTAGTCGCGGGCATGGGTGCGGTTGGTGGTGCCGATCTCGTGGAGGCGTACTCCGGCGCGGGCCATGATGTCAGGAATGCGAAAGGCGCCGCCGATTTCGATCAGTTCGCCACGGGAAATGATGCCTTCCTTGCGCGCGCCGAGGCTGTTCAGCGCCAGCAGCACGGCGGCGGCGTTGTTGTTGACCACGGTGACGGCTTCGGCGCCGGTCAATTCGCGGATCAGGCCTTCGATCAGGTCGTCGCGGTCGCCGCGCTTGCCGGTGGCCAGGTCGAATTCCAGGTTGAGCGGGTAGCGGGCGGCGGTCTGCATGGCTTCGACCGCTTCTTCCGGCAACAACGCACGCCCAAGGTTGGTGTGCAACACCGTGCCGGTGAGATTGAACACCCGGCGCACCTGGCTGCGCTGCTGGACGACCAGGCGTTCGCCGGCGCGGCCCAGGAGGACTTCAGCGGCCAGCTCGGCCGGGCTGAGTTGGCCGTGGCGGGCCGGGTCGCGCAGGTCGTCGAGCAGTTGCCGCAGGGTGTTGAGCACGGCATCGCGGCCGTGGCGGTCGATCAGCGGGAGGCCGGCCGGGTGGCGCAGGAGGGTGTCGATCGAGGGCAGGCGGGGGGTGTCGCTGGCTGGGCTGGATGACATGCGGTACTACCTTGGACTGATCCGTTGTCTGTGATGGCCCTTTCGCGGGCAAGCCCGCTCCCACAAGGACCGGCGCAGGTGTCAAGACCTGTGATGTCCCTGTGGGAGCGGGCTTGCCCGCGAAAAGGGCGACTCGGTATTGCAGTGTAGACACTCCCACCTAGCCAGGTGCGAGCATCAGGTTCGGCGCCAGCCGATGGAAGCCCTCCTCGTCCAGGCGTATATCCAGAGCAAGACTGGCCAGGTCGTCGGCCAGCGCTTCGGCGTAGGCATCGTTCTCCAGGTAATGGTGCTTGAGGTAGCTCTGACACTCCGGACAGCATTCAGCCCGCAGCGGCGCCTTGCCCGGCGCATGACGATCGTCCTCCAGGCTGGTGTAACGAAGGCCCTTGCTCGACTCGCAGTACACACACTTGACCCGCACCACGTGCCATTCGCAACTGCACAGCGAGCAGGCCAGGTAGCGCAGCCCATTGTGCTTGCCCCGGTTACGCACCATACCGGCCATGGCCTGGGAGCCACAGGCCGGACACTGGGCCAGGCTACCGGAGGGCTTGAGTTCGGCTTCCGGCAGCGCCAGCAACCAGCTTGACCAGGCCGCCTGCAGCGCCGCGCCGATGAATGGCACCAGCGCGGCGGGGACTGCATCGTATTGGCCCGCAAGCAAAGCGACGCCCCAGCCCTTGCGCTGGCTTTCGGCACTGGCGCGTAACGTTTTCACGGCATCACCCAGTGGGCCGTCGCCGGTCTCGTCGAAGCCGGTCAGCAGCGCCTGCAACCAGATCAGCCAGGGCCCTTCGCGCACCAGGCTGTCGGCTGCCAACGGCGGCAACCCGTGACTTATGCACAGGCGCTGGCGCTCTTCGGCCAGCGGCAATTCGCTGGGAGGGTTATCCACAAGCTGCTGTTGGCGACGACAAAGTCGCGCCACCAATCGCAGGTAATCGCCCAGGGCGTTGCCCTCGGCCAACTGCTCCAGGCGCTCAGCGCGCCGTTCGAACAGATTGCGGGGCGGCAGGTGAAGAAACGCCGGCATCACTGCCGACGCTTCGATCTGCCCAGGTTCGAGTATCGTGCTCAAGCGCTCATCCTTCTTTGCTTCGGTGATCCGAAGAGGCCTTGTCGCCGGTCACTTCGCGATACCACAACTCATGGTGTTTGCGCGCCCAGGCGCGGCTGACCCAGCCATGCAGCATGGCCCCGATCGATCCTTTGATCCAGATCCCGGCGTAGATATGCACGATGATGCTGAGGATCAGCACGAAGGCCGCCAGGGCGTGGAGCAAGGTAGCCAGACGAATGGCACCGATGTCGAAGTAGTGGCTGAAATACGCCCGCCAGATCAGCACGCCGCTGATCAGCAGGATCAGCATGCACGCCAACAGGGTCCAGAACAGCAGCTTCTGCCCGGCATTGTATTTACCGATCGGCGGCACACCTTCCTCCTGGTTGAGCATCACTCTATCGACACGCCGTAACCACAGGCGGTCGTTGGCCGTGATGAAGTTGGCGCGCCAGAAACGGATCACCAAGCCGAGGAAGAACACGAACATCGCCACGCCCAGGAACGGATGCAGAATCCGCGTCCACGGCCCACCACCGAACAGGTGACTGAGCCAGAACAGCGCCGGGTGGAACAGCGCCAAACCGGACAAAGCCGCCGTGACGAAGAGAATGGCCACGATCCAGTGGTTGGTCCGTTCGTTGGCGTTGTAGCGCAGGATGGGTTTGTTATCGTCGTTCATGGCCGCTGCTCCCCTTGCCCGCCGGGCCGGTTCGGATCGTAGACATGCACCGACGGGTCCACCTGATGAACGCCATCGCCCGACGGTGTCGGATGCTCTTCTTCCTCGACTCGCTGCGGGCCCACACGCACGTAATGGAAGAAACCTGCCAGCACCGCCGCGCCCATGGCCAACAGCGCCAGCGGTTTGGTGAAGCCCTTCCACAGTCCTACCAGCGGACTGATCACCGGCTGGTCCGGCAGGCCGGCGTACAGTTTCGGTGTGTCGGCGTGGTGCAGTACATACATCACGTGGGTACCGCCGACACCGTCCGGGTCATACAGTCCGGCTTTGTCGTAGCCGCGTGACTTCAGGTCGACGATACGCTCGTCGGCATGCACCTTCATTTCCGCTTTGCTGCCGAAGACGATCGCCCCGGTCGGGCAGGTCTTCACACAGGCCGGCTCCAGGCCCACGGCCACCCGGTCGGAGCACAGGGTGCACTTGTACGCCTTGTGGTCCTTCTGCGAGATCCGCGGGATGTTGAACGGACAGCCGGTGATGCAGTAGCCGCAACCGATGCAGTGGTCCTGGTTGAAGTCGACGATACCGTTGGCGTGCTTGATGATCGCCCCTGGGCTCGGGCACGCCTTCAGGCAACCGGGCTCTGCGCAGTGCATGCAGCCGTCCTTGCGGATCAGCCACTCCAGGTTGCCATCGTCGCGCTCGTGCTCGGTGAAGCGCATCAGGGTCCAGGTCTCGGCGGTGAGGTCCTGGGGGTTATCGTAGGTACCGTGGTTGTGGCCCACCTCGTCACGCAGTTCGTTCCACTCCGAACACGCCACCTGGCACGCCTTGCAACCGATGCACTTGGTGGTGTCGATCAGCTTGGCGACTTCCTCCAGCTGGCGTACCGATGGCGGTACGGTGGTGGTGGCCGAGCGGGCAATGATGTCTTGGCTGGCCATCAGAGTTTCTCCACTTTGACGAGGAACGACTTGGACTCCGGCGTCTGCGTGTTGCCATCACCGATGAACGGCACCAAGGTGTTGGTCAGATAGCCATGTCGGGTCGAACCGGTGAAGCCCCAGTGCAACGGGATGCCGATCTGGTGCACGGTCTGGTTGTTGACCTGCAGCGGACGGATCCGCTTGGTCACCACCGCCACTGCGTCGATATGCCCGCGCTTGCTCGACACCCGCACTCGGTCGCCGGCCTTGATGCCCTTTTCGTTGGCCAGCACCTCGCCGATCTCGACGAACTGCTCGGGCTGGATGATCGCATTCAAGCGGCAGTGCTTGCTCCAGAAGTGGAAGTGCTCGGTCAGCCGGTAGGTGGTGGCCGCGTAGGGGAACTCATCGTGCGTGCCGAGGGAGTCCCATACCGAATCGAACACCCGGCCAGCCGGGTTGCTGGTGGCCTTCTTGTTCTGCGGATGCAGCGGGTTGATGCCAATCGGCGTCTCGAACGGCTCATAGTGCTCGGGGAATGGTCCTTCGGCCATCTTGTCGATGGCGAAGAAACGCGCCACCCCCTCGGGGTTCATGATGAACGGGTTCATCCCGGCCTCCGGCGGCGAGTCGGCCTTGAAGTCCGGGACGTCGGTTCCGGTCCAGGCCTTGCCGTTCCACCACACCAAGCGCTTCTTCTCCGGGTCCCACGGCTTGCCCTGCACATCGCTGGAGGCACGGTTGTAGAGAATCCGCCGGTTCGCAGGCCAGGCCCAAGCCCAGTTCTGCACCTGGTGCATGCCATAGGGATCGCTGTTGTCGCGTCGGGCCATCTGATTGCCCTGCTCGGTCCAGCAGCCAGAGAAAATCCAGCAGCCAGAGGCGGTGCTGCCATCGTCCTTGAGCTGACCGAAGCCCGAAAGCTGCTGGCCGGCCTTGAGCAGGGTGCCGGTCGGATCGGTGATATCGGTCACCGCCCAGCCGTTCATTTCCTTGGCCAACTCCTCTGGCGAGGGGTCTTCGGCGATCTTGTAAGGCCAGTTGATGTTCAGCAATGGGTCTGGATACGTACCGCCTTCAGCCTGATAGCGATGACGCAGGCGCAGGAACAGCTCGCTCATGATCTGCACGTCGGTGCGGGTTTCGCCCGGACCATCGGCGCCTTTCCAGTGCCATTGCAGCCAACGGCTGCTGTTGACCAGCGATCCGTCCTCCTCGGCGAAACAGGTGGTGGGCAGACGGATGACTTCGGTCTGGATGCTGGAGGTGTCGACGTCGTTGAACGGCCCGGCGTTACGCCAGAACTCCGAGGTCTCGGTGGCCAGCGGGTCCATTACCACGAGCCACTTCAGTTTGCCCAGGGCCGCGGTGACGCGGTTCTTGTCCGGCAACGCGGCGATCGGGTTGAAGCCCTGGCACATGTAGCCATTGACCTTGCCCTGCCCCATCATCTCGAACATGCGCAGGACGTCGTAGCCTGGCACGTCAAGTTTGGGCAGCCAGTCGTAACCCCAGTTGTTGTCGGCGGTGGCATTGGCGCCATACCAGGCCTTCATCAGGCTGACATGGAACTTGCTATAGTTCTGCCAATAAGACAGCTGTCCAGGGCGCAGCGGCTTGGACGCACGCTTGTCGATATAGGCGGCGTAGTCCTGCTCGGCATCGCCCGGCAGAGTCAGATAACCCGGCAGCAGGTTCGACAACAGCCCCAGGTCGGTCAGCCCCTGAATGTTGGAGTGGCCACGCAGCGCGTTGACCCCACCGCCAGGCATGCCGACGTTACCCAGCAACAGCTGGAGCATGGCTGCACTGCGAATCATCTGCGCGCCGATCGAGTGCTGCGTCCACCCCAGCGCGTAGAGAATGGTCATGGTCTTGCCGGGAACCGAGCAGGTAGCGATCTCGTCCCAGACCTTCATCATGGCCTCCTGGGGCATGCCACAGGTCATGCTCGCGACTTCCGGTGTGTAGCGGCTGTAGTGCTGCTTCATCAACTGGAACACGCACCGCGGGTGCTGCAGCGTCGGGTCGACCTTGGCGAAGCCGTCTTCGCCGAGTTCGTAGCCCCAGCTGGATTTGTCTGAATACACGCGCTTGGCTGCGTCATAGCCGCTGAACAGGCCATCTTCGAAGCCGTAACCTTCCTTGACGATGAACGACACGTCGGTGTAGTTGCGCACGTACTCGTGCTGGATCTTGTCGGTAGTCAGCAGGTAATTGATCAACCCGCCCATGAAGGCGATATCGCTGCCGGTACGGATAGGCGCGTAGTAATCGGCCACCGAGGCAGTACGGGTAAATCTTGGATCGACCACGATGAGCCGCGCCTTGTTGTGCGCCTTGGCTTCGGTCACCCATTTGAAGCCGCACGGATGCGCTTCTGCTGCGTTGCCACCCATCACCAGGACCAGATTCGCGTTGGCGATATCGGACCAGTGGTTGGTCATGGCGCCACGGCCGTACGTCGGGGCAAGACTTGCCACCGTCGGGCCATGTCAGACACGTGCTTGGTTATCGAACCCCAGCATGCCTGTTGCGCGGACGACCTTGTGGGTCAGGTAGCCTGCCTCGCTGGAGGCAGCCGACGCAGCGAGAAAACCGGTGCTGAGCCAGCGATTGACGGTCTGGCCCTGGGCGTTCTTCTCGATGAAGTTGGCGTCACGGTCCTGCTTCATCAGGGTCGCGACGCGGTCGAGCGCCTCGTCCCAGCTGACCCGCACCCACTCATTGCTGCCTGGCTTGCGTACCTCGGGGTACTTGAGGCGGCTGGGGCTGTGGATGAAGTCGAGCAGGCCGGCACCTTTGGGGCACAAGGTCCCACGGTTGACCGGGTGATCGGCATCGCCTTCGATGTGGATGATGTTCTGCTTGACGTTTTTACCCGCATCGCCCTGGCTGTACATGATCAAGCCGCAGCCGACCGAGCAGTAGGGGCAGGTGTTGCGAGTTTCTTTGGTGTGCGTCAGCTTGAAATGACGCACCTGCTCGGCGAACGCCGGCGTCGGGGCCATGCCCAACGCTGCGAGGCTCGAGCCTCCAAGGCCGATACCAGCGACCTTGAAGAACTGCCGACGGTTGAGATCCATCGTGCACTCCTGATCAGGTGGTGGACGCACGGATCATGGCCGGCGCCTCTTGGTAGTCACGGTGGCGGCTTTTTGATGGCTGCCAGAGGTTAAGACTAGTCAAGAATCGAGAAGGTGCGATGACGTGGGTCAGGGGTGGGGTGTTCGGGGGGTTCGCTTGAGAGATGTAGCGGCGCTCGATCTCGAGAACACCATAAATCTCAAGACAAGCCCCTACCCGCCCCACCGCCAACAACCCATAAAAAAAACCCAGGGCCAAGGCCCTGGGTTTCTGGTTCAGCTGGACGCCTACCGTTCGAATCAGAACGGAATATCGTCATCGAAGCTGTCAAAGTCAGCCGCCGGTTGCGGAGCAGGCTGCTGTGGCGCCGGGCGCTGCTGTTGCTGCGGGCGCTGGGCCTGCTGGCGTGGCGGAGCCTGGTTGTATTGCTGCTGACCCCCACCCTGGTTGTAGTTGTTGCCACCACCTTGGTTGTACGGATCACCGCCCTGCTGCTGGTTCTGCGGACGACCGCCGAGCAGCTGCATGGTGCCGCCCATGTCGACGATGATTTCGGTGGTGTAGCGCTTGATGCCGTCCTTTTCCCACTCGCGGGTCTGCAGCTTGCCCTCGATGTACACCTGCGAACCTTTGCGCAGGTATTCGCCGGCGATTTCGGCGACCTTGCCGAACAGCGAGACACGGTGCCACTCGGTGCGCTCGACCTTCTGGCCCGACTGCTTGTCAGTCCACTGCTCGCTGGTGGCCAGGCTCAGATTGGTCACGGCGTTACCGTTGGGCAGGTAGCGGACTTCGGGATCCTGGCCACAGGTACCGACCAGAATGACTTTGTTAACCCCACGGGCCATAACGTTCTCCTAGGCTTCGCACGCCGATGAGGCTGGGTTTACCAAACGCTCGAGGGTCGTGCGGTCCAAAATTTTCGTATCCAGTTTGATGTAGATGGCAGACTCTTCTGCCACCACGACAGCGTCGGTCACACCCGGCACGGCCATCAGGCGCTCGGTCAGCCCGGCTTCCCGAACCGCCTCCGGCGTCAGCGGCATGCGCACGCTGGTCACATACGGCGGCTCGTTCATGCGCAACGCAACGACCAGCCACACGGCACACAGCACCGCGCAGCCGAGGAACACACTGTCCAGCCCACCGTGCTGGAACAACCAGCCACCGAGAATTCCTCCCAGGGCGGCACCGAGGAACTGACTCGTGGAATACACCCCCATAGCCGTTCCCTTGCCGCCAGCGGGCGACACCTTGCTCACCAGTGAAGGCAGCGAAGCCTCCAGCAGGTTGAAGGCAGTAAAGAATACCACGGTGCCAATCACCAGTCCGCGCAAGTTGTCAGCCCACTCCCAGAAGAACACCTCGACCAGCAGCAGCACGGCAACCGCACCGGCCAGCACGCGCTTCATCTTGCGCTTTTTTTCCCCGTAGATGATGAAGGGAACCATTGCGAAAAATGAGACGAACAGTGCGGTCAGGTAGACCCACCAATGCTGTTCCTTCGGCAGCCCGCCCCGTTCGACGAAGGCCAGCGGCAAGGCGACGAAGCTTGCCATGAGGATCGCATGCAGGATGAAAATGCTCGCATCCAGCCGCAGCAGGTCCGGATGGCGCAGGGTCGGGCCGAGGGCCTGACGCGCCACACCTGACTCGCGATGCTGCAGGGTGGTGTGGGTGTTGGGCACGACGAACGCAATCAGAGCGACGCCTACCAGGGCAAGTCCTGCGGTGGTCAGGAACAATCCTGACAAGCCGAAGGCGCGGGTCAGCAGCGGGCCGACGACCATTGCCACAGCGAACGACAGACCGATGCTCATGCCGATCATGGCCATGGCTTTGGTGCGGTGTTGCTCGCGGGTCAGGTCCGATAGAAGCGCCATGACCGCCGCGGAAATTGCCCCGGCACCTTGCAGGATGCGCCCGGCGATCACGCCCCAGATCGAGTCGGCCTGGGCCGCCAGTACACTGCCCAGGGCAAAGACCACCAAGCCGAGGTAGATCACCGGCCGACGGCCGATACGGTCGGATATCACCCCGAATGGAATCTGCAGCACCGCCTGGGTCAGACCGTAGGCACCGATGGCCAGGCCGATCAGCGCGGGCGTCGCGCCAGCCAGGTCCATGCCGTAGGTGGCCAGCACCGGCAGGACCATGAACATGCCCAGCATGCGGAAGGCAAAGACCAGGGCCAGGCCCCCTGCGGCGCGTGTTTCGCTGCCACTCATGCGCTCGGTGTGGGTGTCGTGCATGGATTAACCTCGTGTGAACCGGCGGCGATTCTATCAGTCCGACAGCTTGACGGCATCTACGCGACGCTTTGCCGCGTGCTGGCAGTGCGCCGTATACTTCCTTGTTTATGCCCGCCAAGCGAGGCCGTAGTGGACAAGATCCTGATTCGTGGGGCACGGACCCACAACCTGAAGAACATCGACCTGACACTGCCGCGCGACAAACTGATCGTGATCACCGGCTTGTCTGGGTCCGGCAAGTCTTCCCTGGCCTTCGACACCCTATACGCCGAGGGCCAGCGCCGCTACGTCGAGTCGCTGTCGGCCTATGCCCGGCAGTTCCTGTCGATGATGGAAAAACCGGACGTCGACACCATCGAAGGCTTGTCACCGGCGATTTCCATCGAACAGAAATCGACCTCCCACAACCCACGCTCGACCGTCGGCACCATCACCGAGATCTACGATTACCTGCGTCTGCTGTATGCCCGTGTGGGTACGCCGCGTTGCCCAGACCACGACATCCCGTTGGAGGCGCAGACCATCAGCCAGATGGTCGACCTGGTGCTGGAGCGTCCCGAGGGCACCAAGCTGATGCTCCTGGCGCCGGTCGTCCGCGAGCGCAAGGGCGAGCACCTGGCGGTGTTCGATGAACTGCGCGCCCAAGGTTTCGTGCGCGCACGGGTCAACGGAAAGCTGTACGAACTGGACGAGCTGCCCAAGCTCGACAAACAAAAGAAGCACAGCATTGATGTGGTAGTGGACCGCTTCAAGGCCCGTGGCGACCTTCAACAACGCCTGGCCGAATCGTTCGAGACCGCGCTGAAGCTGGCCGACGGTATCGCCCTGGTGGCGCCGATGGATGGTGAGGACGGTGAGGAGATGATCTTCTCAGCGCGCTTCGCCTGCCCGGTCTGCGGGCACGCCATCAGCGAGCTGGAACCCAAGCTGTTCTCCTTCAACAACCCGGCAGGCGCCTGCCCGACCTGCGACGGCCTGGGGGTCAAGCAGTTCTTCGATACCAAGCGCCTGGTCAATGCCGAGCTGACCCTGGCCGAAGGCGCCATCCGTGGCTGGGACCGGCGCAACGTGTATTACTTCCAGATGCTCGGCTCGCTGGCCGCGCATTATGGCTTCAGCCTCGAAGAGCCATTCGGTGAGCTGTCGGCCGAGCACCAGAAGGTGATTCTGCAGGGCAGCGGCAAGCAGAGTGTCGACTTCAAGTATCTCAACGACCGGGGCGACATCGTCAAGCGCTCGCACCCCTTCGAAGGCATCGTACCCAACCTCGAACGCCGCTACCGCGAAACCGAATCGGCTACCGTGCGCGAAGAGCTGGCCAAGTTCCTCGGGACCCAGCCTTGTCCGGATTGCCGCGGTACTCGCCTGCGCCGCGAGGCCCGTCACGTATGGGTCGGCGAGAAGACGCTGCCGGCCGTGACCAACCTCCCCATCGGCGATGCCAGCGAGTACTTCGCCGCGTTGACCCTCACCGGTCGCCGCGGTGAGATCGCCGCGAAGATCCTCAAGGAAATCTGTGAGCGACTACAGTTCCTGGTCAACGTTGGCCTCGATTACCTGACCCTGGATCGCAGCGCCGAAACATTGTCCGGTGGCGAGGCGCAGCGTATCCGCCTGGCCAGCCAGATCGGTGCTGGCCTGGTCGGGGTGATGTACATCCTCGACGAACCGTCCATCGGCCTTCATCAACGGGACAACGACCGCTTGCTGGCCACCCTCAACCACCTGCGCGACCTGGGTAACACGGTGATCGTGGTGGAACACGACGAGGACGCCATTCGCCTGGCCGACTACGTCGTCGATATCGGCCCGGGGGCAGGCGTGCACGGTGGCCAGATCGTCGCCGAGGGCTCGCCCCAGGAGGTCATGGACCACCCCGATTCGCTGACCGGCAAATACCTGTCCGGGCGCAAGAAGATCGTGGTTCCGGCCAAGCGCACCCCGCGCAACAAGAAGCTGCAGCTCAAGCTCAAGGGTGCGCGCGGCAACAACCTGCAGAACGTCGACCTGGAAATCCCGATCGGCCTACTCACCTGCGTGACCGGTGTGTCCGGGTCGGGTAAATCGACCCTGATCAACAACACTCTGTTCCCCCTGGCAGCCACAGCCCTCAACGGCTCCAGCAGCCTGGAGGCCGCGCCGCACAGCAGCATGGACGGCTTGCAGCACCTGGATAAAGTGGTCGACATCGACCAGAGCCCGATCGGTCGAACGCCGCGCTCCAATCCGGCGACCTACACCGGCATCTTCACGCCGATCCGCGAACTGTTCTCCGGCGTGCCGGAATCCCGTTCGCGGGGCTACGGCCCGGGTCGCTTCTCGTTCAACGTCAAGGGCGGGCGCTGCGAAGCGTGCCAGGGCGATGGCCTGATCAAGGTGGAAATGCACTTCCTGCCGGACATCTACGTGCCGTGCGATGTGTGCAAGAGCAAGCGCTACAACCGCGAAACACTGGAGATCAAGTACAAGGGCAAGAACATCCACGAGGTCCTGGAAATGACCATCGAGGATGCCCGGGAGTTCTTCGACGCGGTGCCGGCGCTGGCGCGCAAACTGCAGACCCTGATGGACGTCGGCCTGTCCTACATCAAGCTGGGGCAGTCGGCGACCACGCTGTCGGGCGGCGAGGCGCAGCGGGTCAAGCTGTCGCGCGAGTTGTCCAAGCGTGATACCGGCAAGACCCTGTACATCCTCGACGAGCCGACCACCGGCCTGCATTTTGCCGATATACAACAACTGCTGGATGTGTTGCATCGCCTCCGCGACCACGGCAACACCGTGGTGGTGATCGAGCACAATCTGGATGTGATCAAGACCGCCGACTGGCTGGTCGACCTGGGGCCGGAAGGAGGCTCCAAGGGCGGACAGATCATTGCCTGCGGTACGCCGGAAGAACTGAGCAAGATGAAGCAGTCCTACACCGGCCACTACCTGAAGCCGCTGCTGGAACGCGATCGAGCCTGATCATTCTCGATAGCATGAAAAAGCCCCTGGCACCGACGGTACCAGGGGCTTTTTGCCTGCTGTGGATAACTTACATCTGCGATTGCAGGTAGTTCTCCAGACCAATGGCCTTGATCAGCCCTTGCTGCTTCTCCAGCCAGTAGGTGTGATCTTCTTCTGTATCGGCCAGCTGCGCACGGAGGATATCGCGGCTGACATAGTCCTTGTGCAGTTCGCACAACTCGATGCCTTTGCACAGGGCGCCGCGCACCTTGTACTCGAGCTTGAGGTCGGCCTCGATCATTTCCGGCACGGTGGTACCCACTTCGAGGTCATCGGCGCGCATGTCCGGGGTGCCTTCCAGCATGAGGATACGGCGCATCAGGGCGTCAGCGTGCTGGGTCTCTTCTTCCATCTCGTGGTTGATACGCTCGTAGAGCTTGGTCAGCCCCCAGTCTTCGTACATGCGCGAGTGAATGAAGTACTGGTCACGTGCGGCCAGTTCGCCCTTCAGCAACGTGACGAGGTAGTTGATTACGTCCGGGTGGCCTTGCATCGCCCTGTTTCTCCATATGAAAACGCCAATGAGCATAGTGTGAACCAGCTTTTGGTCGCGGTCACTGAGAAATGCGCAATTAGAAGCAAAAAATCGGTTAAACAGTAGTGATATTCATTGAAAAACCGCCCAAATGAGGGCGGTTCTTCTTATCACTTCGACTTAGTCGAGATTCAAGCCCAAGGCCTTGGCGATCCCCTCTCCGTAAGCCGGATCGGCCTTGAAGAAGTACTGCAACTGCCGCTGGACCACATCTTCGCTGACGGCTGCCATGGTGCCGGCGATGTTGTTGATCAGCAGTGCTTTCTGCTCGTCGCTCATCAAACGGAACAGCGCGCCGGCGTGGCTGTAGTAATCGGAATCTTCACGATGATCGTGACGATCCGCTGCGCCGCTCAGGGCCAGCGCAGGCTCGGCGTGACGTGGCGACTGCTTGGGTGCGTCGGCGTAGCTGTTTGGCTCGTAGTTCGGTGCACTGCCATAGCTGCCCATCGCCATCGAACCGTCACGCTGGTAGCTGTTGACCGGGCACCGCGGGGCATTCACTGGCAGTTGCTGGTGATTGGTACCGACCCGATAGCGGTGGGCATCGGCGTAGGCGAAGACACGGCCTTGCAGCATGCGGTCCGGCGACAAGCCGACCCCGGGGACCATGTTGCTCGGACCAAACGCGGCCTGCTCGACTTCAGCAAAATAGTTGAGCGGATTTCGGTTGAGCTCGAGTACACCCACTTCGATCAAAGGGTAATCCTTCTGCGACCAGGTCTTGGTCACGTCGAAAGGATTCTCGGCGCGTTGTGCGGCCTCGGCCTCACTCATGACCTGGATGCACACCGTCCAGCGTGGGAAGTCGCCTCGCTCGATGGCCTCGAAGAGGTCGCGTTGGGCATAGTCTGGGTCACTGCCGGCCAGCCGTGCAGCCTCTGCCGGAGCGAGGTTCTTGATACCTTGCTGAGTCTTGAAATGCCACTTCACCCAAGTGCGCTCGCCCTGCGCATTGATCAGGCTATAGGTGTGACTGCCAAAGCCGTGCATATGACGATAGCCATCCGGAATGCCACGATCCGAGAAAAGGATGGTGACCTGGTGCAATGCCTCGGGGGAATGCGACCAGAAGTCCCACATCATCTGGGCATTCTTCAGGTTGGTCTGTGGGTGACGCTTCTGGGTGTGGATGAAGTCTGGGAATTTCAGGGGGTCGCGGATGAAGAACACCGGGGTGTTGTTGCCGACGATGTCCCAGTTGCCTTCCTCGGTATAGAACTTCACCGCGAAGCCGCGCGGATCGCGCTCGGTGTCGGCGGAGCCACGTTCGCCGCCAACGGTGGAGAAGCGCAAGAAGGTTTCAGTCTGCTTGCCGATTTGTTCGAACAACTTGGCGCTGGTGTATCCAGTGATATCGCGCGTCACCGTGAAAGTGCCATAGGCACCGGATCCCTTGGCGTGGACGCGCCGCTCGGGAATATTTTCACGGTTGAAGTGAGCGAGTTTCTCGATCAGATGGAAGTCATCAAGCATCAGCGGACCACGTGGGCCAGCGGAACGGGAATTCTGATTGTCAGCTACAGGGGCACCGCTGGCGGTGGTGAGAATCTTGCTCATGAGCTCTCCTTATCGGTCTCGAAGGCCGGCTAATCGGCTTGGCTTGAAAGGAGTATCGGCGAGGGGCCTAGCTAGAACAAATTCATTGAATGACTTAAAGCAATAGAAATTAACAATACAAGTAACCACAAAAAACCGGGCGCTAGGCCCGGTTCTTTGTAGCAGACAGAACGTCTTACTCGGCAGCTTCTACAGCACCACCGACCGGACGATCAACCAGCTCGACGTACGCCATAGGGGCGTTGTCGCCAGCGCGGAAACCGCACTTCAGGATGCGCAGGTAGCCGCCCTGACGGGTGGCGTAACGCTTGCCCAGGTCGTTGAACAGCTTGCCTACAGCGGACTTCGAACGGGTACGATCGAAGGCCAGGCGGCGGTTCGCAACGCTGTCTTCCTTGGCCAGGGTGATCAGCGGCTCGGCAACGCGGCGCAGTTCCTTGGCTTTCGGCAGGGTGGTTTTGATCAGCTCGTGCTCGATCAACGACACTGCCATGTTCTGGAACATAGCCTTGCGGTGAGAGCTGGTACGGCTCAGGTGACGTCCACTTTTACGATGACGCATGATTCATTCCTTACCAAACACTACGTTCGGTGATTACGACGATCAGGCGGTCGCCTTGTCGTCTTTCTTAAGACTTGCAGGCGGCCAGTTGTCGAGGCGCATGCCGAGAGACAGACCACGAGAGGCCAGGACGTCCTTGATTTCAGTCAGGGACTTCTTGCCCAGGTTAGGAGTCTTCAACAGCTCTACTTCGGTACGCTGAATCAGGTCGCCGATGTAGTAGATGTTCTCCGCCTTGAGGCAGTTGGCCGAACGTACAGTCAGTTCCAGGTCGTCAACCGGACGCAGCAGGATCGGATCGATCTCGTCTTCCTGCTCGACTACGACAGGCTCGCTGTCACCTTTGAGGTCGACGAACGCGGCCAGCTGCTGTTGCAGGATGGTCGCAGCGCGACGGATAGCCTCTTCAGGATCCAGGGTGCCGTTGGTTTCCAGATCAATGACCAGCTTGTCCAGGTTGGTACGCTGCTCAACACGGGCGTTCTCGACCACATAGGCGATACGACGCACCGGGCTGAACGAAGCGTCCAGCTGAAGACGGCCAATGCTACGGCTTTCGTCTTCGTCAGTCTGACGGGAGTCGGCCGGCTCGTAACCGCGACCACGAGCTACGGTGAGCTTCATGTTCAGGGCGCCGTTGGACGCCAGGTTCGCGATTACGTGATCGGGGTTGACGATCTCGACATCGTGATCCAGCTGAATATCGGCAGCGGTAACCACCCCCGAACCCTTTTTCGACAAGGTCAGCGTAACTTCGTCACGACCGTGCAGTTTGATAGCCAGGCCTTTCAGGTTCAACAGGATTTCAATTACGTCTTCCTGAACACCTTCGATCGCGGAGTACTCGTGGAGTACGCCATCGATCTCGGCCTCGACTACTGCACAGCCAGGCATGGAGGACAACAGGATGCGGCGCAGCGCGTTGCCCAGGGTATGGCCGAAACCACGCTCGAGAGGCTCGAGGGTGATCTTGGCGCGGGTCGGACTGACTACCTGCACATCAATGTGGCGGGGAGTCAGGAACTCATTTACCGAAATCTGCATGGATGCACCTATTTTCTAGCCCTTACTTGGAGTAGAGCTCGACAATCAGGTTCTCGTTGATGTCGGCAGACAGGTCGCTGCGAGCAGGAACGTTCTTGAAAACGCCCGACTTTTTAGCAGCATCCACGTCAACCCACTCAACGCGGCCACGCTGGGCGCACAGTTCAAGGGCTTGAACAATGCGCAGCTGGCTCAGCGACTTCTCGCGAACCGCGACCACGTCACCCGGACGAACTTGGTAGGATGGAATGTTTACAGTCTTACCGTTGACGCTGATCGCTTTGTGCGAAACCAGCTGACGGGACTCGGAACGAGTCGAGCCGAAGCCCATACGGTAGACGACGTTATCCAGACGGCACTCGAGCAGTTGCAGCAGGTTCTCACCGGTTGCGCCTTTTTTCGAGGCAGCAGCTTGGTAGTAACCGCGGAACTGACGCTCCAGAACACCGTAGATACGACGGACTTTTTGCTTCTCGCGCAGCTGGGTACCGTAGTCGGACTGACGGCCACGGCGCTGGCCGTGGATACCTGGGGCTGCTTCGATGTTGCACTTCGATTCCAGAGCGCGAACGCCGCTCTTCAGGAACAGGTCAGTGCCTTCACGACGAGACAGTTTGCATTTTGGACCAATGTAACGTGCCATTCTTCTGTCTCCTGATTACACGCGACGCTTCTTCGGCGGACGGCACCCGTTGTGCGGGATTGGCGTCACGTCGGTGATGCTGGCGATCTTGTAGCCGCAGCTGTTCAGTGCACGAACGGCGGACTCACGACCTGGACCTGGACCCTTGACGTTAACGTCGAGGTTTTTCAGGCCGTATTCCAGCGCAGCTTGACCAGCACGCTCAGCAGCGATCTGAGCTGCGAACGGGGTGGATTTGCGCGAACCACGGAAACCCGAACCACCGGAGGTCGCCCAGGACAAAGCATTGCCCTGACGGTCGGTGATGGTCACGATGGTGTTGTTGAAAGACGCATGGATGTGGGCGATGCCATCAACCACTGTCTTTTTGACTTTCTTACGAGGACGAGCAGCAGGTTTTGCCATGTCTATATTCCTGGGCGATTACTTGCGGATCGGCTTACGCGGGCCCTTACGGGTGCGTGCGTTGGTCTTGGTGCGCTGACCGCGGACCGGCAGACCTTTACGATGACGCAGGCCGCGGTAGCAACCCAGGTCCATCAAGCGCTTGATCTTCATGTTGACGTCACGGCGCAGGTCACCTTCGGTGGTGAACTTCGCGACTTCGCCACGCAGGGTTTCGATTTGCTCGTCGCTCAGATCCTTGATCTTAGCGGCTGGGTTTACACCAGCGTCTGCACAGATCTTCTGTGCAGTTGTGCGACCGACACCATAGATGTAGGTCAGCGAGATAACAGTATGCTTGTTATCTGGAATGTTGACGCCTGCAATACGGGCCATTCAGTGGGACTCCAATTGACAGCTACCTACGCCCCGGAAGCCAAGAAATAGGGCGCGAGATAATATCGCTGTAGAAACGATTAATCAACCCAGCAGCACACTAGCTGCTGGGTTTGAAGCGCAGATCACACTCAGCCTTGGCGCTGCTTGTGACGCGGTTCCGCGCTGCAGATCACTCGTACGACGCCTTCGCGACGGATGATCTTGCAGTTACGGCACAGCTTTTTCACCGATGCACGAACTTTCATTACCGACTCCTCGAACCTTAAGGGGCTAAATCAGCGCAGCAGACCGCTGCCGCCGTAGCCTTTCAGGTTGGCTTTCTTCATCAGGGATTCGTACTGGTGCGAAACGAGGTGCGATTGTACTTGGGACATGAAGTCCATCACAACCACTACCACAATCAGCAACGAGGTCCCGCCAAGGTAGAACGGCACATTTGCTGCCACCACCAGGAACTGGGGCAGAAGGCAGACGGCCATCATGTAAAGAGCACCGAACATGGTCAAACGGGTCAGAACGCCATCAATGTAGCGTGCCGACTGCTCACCAGGACGGATACCCGGAATAAAGGCACCGGACTTCTTCAGGTTTTCCGCTACGTCTTTCGGGTTGAACATCAACGCTGTGTAGAAGAAGCAGAAGAAAATGATCCCTGCACTAAACAGCAGAATGTTCAACGGCTGACCAGGAGCGATCGACTGCGAGATGTCCTGCAGCCAGCCCATACCTTCGGACTGACCGAACCAGGCACCCAGCGAAGCCGGGAACAGCAGAATGCTGCTCGCGAAAATGGCCGGGATGACCCCTGCCATGTTCACCTTCAACGGCAAGTGGCTGGTCTGCGCAGCGAAGACCTTGCGGCCCTGCTGACGCTTGGCGTAGTGAACGGCGATACGACGCTGACCACGCTCGATGAACACCACGAAACCGATAATCGCTACTGCCAGCAAACCGATAGCGACCAGGGCGAAAATATTGATATCGCCTGTGCGTGCAGACTCGAAAGACTGCCCGATTGCTCTCGGAAGACCGGCAACGATACCTGCGAAGATCAACATCGAGATACCGTTGCCCACACCGCGCTCGGTGATCTGCTCGCCCAGCCACATCATGAACATCGCGCCTGCCACGAAGGTGGAGACGGCGACGACATAGAAGCCAAGCCCAACAGAAAACGCCACGCCCTGGTTGGCCAGGCCAATGGACATGCCAATGGCTTGGACCAGCGCCAGAATAACGGTGCCGTAGCGGGTGTACTGGCTGATCTTGCGACGGCCAGCTTCACCTTCCTTCTTCAACTGCTCCAGTTGCGGGCTGACCGCAGTCATCAGCTGCATGATGATCGATGCCGAGATGTACGGCATGATCCCCAATGCAAAGATGCTCATGCGCTCGAGCGCGCCACCGGAGAACATGTTGAACAAGCTAAGAATGGTCCCCTCATTCTGCCGAAACAGATCCGCCAGACGGTCTGGATTGATGCCTGGAACCGGGATATGCGCACCTATCCGATAGACGATGATCGCCATGAACAGAAAGCGCAGACGAGCCCAGAGTTCCGACATCCCGCCCTTACCGAGCGAAGAGAGAGCACCTTGCTTAGCCATTTATTCCTCGAACTTGCCGCCAGCTGCTTCGATAGCCGCACGCGCACCCTTGGTGGCTGCGATACCCTTGATGGTGACTGCGCGAGTGACTTCGCCAGACAGCATGATTTTCACACGCTGTACGTTCTGGCCGATCACGTTGGCATCCTTCAGGGATTGCACGGAAACCACGTCGCCTTCCACTTTGGCCAGCTCGGACAGACGCACTTCGGCGCGGTCCATGGCTTTCAGGGAAACGAAGCCGAACTTCGGCAGACGACGGTGCAGCGGCTGTTGACCGCCTTCGAAGCCCGGAGCGATCGAACCACCGGAACGGGAGGTTTGACCTTTGTGGCCGCGGCCACCAGTCTTGCCCAGACCGCTACCGATACCACGACCCGGACGATGCTTCTCGCGACGGGAACCCGGCGCTGGACTCAGATCATTGAGTTTCATCGATTAACCCTCGACGCGCAGCATGTAGTAAGCCTTGTTGATCATCCCGCGATTCTCGGGAGTATCCTGGACTTCTACAGTGTGACCGATGCGACGCAGACCCAGGCCTTTAACGCACAGGATGTGGTTAGGCAGGCGGCCAGCGGTGCTCTTGATCAGCGTTACTTTTACAGTTGCCATGATCAGAAGATCTCCTCAACGCTCTTGCCGCGCTTGGCAGCAATGGACTCAGGAGATTGCATGGCTTTCAGACCCTTGAAAGTGGCGTAGACCACGTTCACTGGGTTGGTCGAACCGTAGCACTTGGCCAGGACGTTCTGAACACCAGCAACTTCCAGGACGGCACGCATGGCGCCGCCGGCGATGATACCGGTACCTTCCGAGGCAGGCTGCATGTAGACCTTCGAGGCGCCGTGGGCGGCCTTGGTGGCGTACTGCAGGGTGGTGCCTTTCAGGTCAACCTGGATCATGTTGCGACGGGCAGCTTCCATGGCTTTCTGGATCGCGGCAGGTACTTCACGCGATTTGCCACGGCCGAAACCGACGCGACCCTTGCCATCACCTACCACGGTCAACGCGGTGAAGGTGAAGATACGGCCGCCTTTTACGGTTTTAGCTACGCGGTTAACTTGAACCAGCTTCTCGATGTAGCCTTCGTCGCGCTTTTGATCGTTATTTGCCATAACTTAGAACTCCAGCCCGCCTTCACGAGCAGCATCAGCCAGCGCTTTGACGCGGCCATGGTACTTGAAGCCGGAACGGTCAAAGGCAACTTGAGATACACCGGCGGCTTTCGCACGCTCAGCTACCAGCTTGCCAACCTTAGTGGCCGCGTCGATGTTGCCAGTGGCGCCATCACGCAGTTCTTTGTCCAAGGTCGAGGCGCTTGCCAGAACCTTGCTGCCGTCGGCCGAAATGACCTGGGCGTAGATGTGCTGCGAAGAGCGGAACACGCACAGGCGCACGACTTCGAGTTCGTGCATCTTGAGGCGTGCTTTGCGAGCGCGACGCAGTCGAGTAACTTTTTTGTCGGTCATTTGCTAGGCCCTACTTCTTCTTGGCTTCTTTACGACGGACTACTTCGTCCGCGTAACGCACACCTTTGCCTTTGTAAGGCTCTGGCGGACGGAACCCGCGGATTTCAGCGGCCACCTGACCTACCAGCTGCTTGTCGATACCCTTGATCAGGATGTCGGTCTGGCTAGGCGTTTCAGCGGTGATACCGGCTGGCAGTTCGTAGTCCACTGGATGCGAGAAGCCCAGAGCCAGGTTCAGGACGGTGCCCTTGGCCTGTGCCTTGTAACCAACACCGACCAGCTGGAGCTTGCGCTCGAAGCCTTGGCTTACGCCCTGGACCATGTTGTTGACCAGAGCACGGGTGGTACCGGCCATGGCGCGAGCTTGCTGATCACCGTTGCGAGCGACGAAACGCAGCTCGCCAGACTCTTCGGTAACTTCAACAGACGAGTGAACGTTCAGTTCGAGAGTGCCTTTGGCACCCTTCACCGAAAGCTGCTGGCCGGCGAATTTGACTTCGACACCAGATGGCAGCTTAACGGGGTTCTTAGCGACGCGAGACATGCCTATCTCCCCTTAGAACACTGTGCACAGAACTTCGCCGCCGACACCGGCAGCGCGCGCAGCGCGATCAGTCATCACACCTTTGTTGGTGGAGACGATAGACACGCCCAGGCCGCCACGTACTTTCGGCAGCTCTGCGACGGACTTGTACTGGCGCAGGCCTGGACGGCTGGAGCGCTTCAGCTCCTCGATGACCGGACGGCCTTCGAAGTACTTCAGTTCGATCGAGAGGGAAGGTTTGGCCTCACCAGTCACCTGGTAGCCAGCGATGTAACCTTCGTCTTTCAGAACTTTGGCAACCGCGACCTTCAGGGTGGAGGAAGGCATGCTTACGACGGACTTTTCAGCCATCTGGGCATTACGGATGCGAGTTAGCATGTCCGCTAACGGGTCCTGCATACTCATGGGCTAGATGCTCCTGATACAAGAATAATTAGCCTTGCGGCTATCACAACCACCCGAGCAGGCAGGGCAAAAAACCCAGGCTCAGGTGAGCCGGTCATTCTAGACACAAGGCAGAAACGAAACAAGCCCCATGAAGGGGCTTGTTCGTTGGCGAGGTCACCGGTGGTCGGAAGATTGCTCCCCTTCCACCGGGATCACACCTGCAGCACTTACCAGGAGGCTTTGACCAGACCTGGTACGTCGCCACGCATTGCAGCTTGACGCAGCATGTTACGGCCCAGGCCGAACTTACGGTATACACCGTGAGGACGACCGGTCAGGCGGCAACGGTTGCGCAGGCGCGAAGCGCTGGCGTCGCGGGGTTGCTTCTGCAGCGCGACAACGGCAGCGAAACGCTCTTCTGGAGAGGCGTTGACGTTGACGATGGTCGCTTTCAGCTCAGCACGCTTCTTAGCGAACTTGGCTACCGTGAGCTGACGCTTCAGCTCGCGGTTCTTCATGCTCTTCTTGGCCATTTTCCTACTCCAATCAGTTGCGGAACGGGAACTTGAAAGCACGCAGCAGAGCGCGGCCTTCGTCGTCCGAACGAGCAGTGGTGGTCAGGGTGATGTCCAAACCGCGCAGAGCATCGATCTTGTCGTAATCGATTTCCGGGAAGATGATCTGCTCTTTCACGCCCATGCTGTAGTTGCCACGACCATCGAAGGACTTGGCATTCAGGCCGCGGAAGTCGCGAACCCGAGGCAGGGAGATCGCCAGCAGGCGGTCCAGGAATTCGTACATCTTTTCGCGACGCAGGGTCACCTTGACACCGATCGGCCAGCCTTCACGGACTTTGAAGCCCGCGATGGATTTACGAGCGAAAGTCACGACCGGCTTTTGACCGGTGATCTTTTCCAGGTCGGCAACAGCGTGCTCGATGACTTTCTTGTCACCGATCGCTTCGCCCAGACCCATGTTCAGGGTGATCTTGGTAACGCGCGGAACTTCCATCACGTTCGACAGCTTAAGTTCTTCCTTAAGCTTGGGAGCGATTTCGTTCCGGTAAATCTCTTTCAGTCGTGCCATGGTCTTCTACCTAGCAGTGTTCAAGCATCAACCGCTTTTTGGGTCGACTTGAAGACACGAATTTTCTTACCGTCTTCTACTTTGAAACCAACGCGGTCAGCCTTGTTGGTTTCGCCATTGAAGATGGCAACGTTGGAAGCGTGCAGAGGCGCTTCTTTCTCGACGATACCGCCCTGAACGCCCGCCATCGGGTTAGGCTTGGTATGACGCTTGACCAGGTTGACACCGCCAACGACCAGACGGTCGTCAGCGAGAACCTTCAGCACCTTACCGCGCTTACCTTTGTCTTTGCCGGCGATCACGATGATCTCGTCGTCACGACGAATCTTTTGCATGTCGGATCTCCTTACAGCACTTCAGGGGCGAGCGAGACGATCTTCATGAACTTCTCAGTACGAAGTTCACGGGTCACTGGCCCGAAGATGCGAGTGCCGATCGGCTCTTGCTTGGTGTTCAGCAGAACAGCAGCGTTGCCGTCGAAACGAATGATGGAACCGTCAGCGCGACGTACACCGTGACGGGTACGGACGACAACAGCGGTCATCACCTGGCCTTTTTTGACCTTACCGCGCGGAATTGCTTCCTTGACGGTAACTTTGATGATGTCACCGATGCCGGCGTAACGGCGGTGCGAACCACCGAGCACCTTGATGCACATGACGCGACGAGCGCCGCTGTTATCGGCCACATCGAGCATGGATTGAGTCTGAATCATAAAATTTCTCCGACCCCTAGCCCTTAGACTTCAACAGCGCGTTCGAGGACTTCAACCAGTGCCCAGGACTTGGTCTTGGCCAGCGGACGGGTTTCACGGATGGAAACCTTGTCGCCGATCTTGCACTGGTTGGATTCGTCGTGCGCGTGCAGCTTAGTCGAACGCTTAACGTATTTACCGTAGATCGGGTGCTTTACGCGACGCTCGATCAGAACGGTGATGGTCTTGTCCATTTTGTCGCTGACGACACGGCCAGTCAGCGTACGGACGGTTTTTTCAGCTTCAGCCATGATCACTTACCTGCCTGCTGGTTGAGCACAGTTTTCACGCGAGCGATGTCACGCTTAACTTGCGAGAGCAGGTGCGACTGCCCCAACTGGCCAGTTGCTTTCTGCATACGCAGATTGAACTGGTCGCGCAGCAAGCCGAGCAGTTGCTCATTCAGTTGCTGTGCCGATTTTTCACGAAGTTCATTCGCTTTCATCACATCACCGTCCGCTTAACAAAGGAGGTGGCGAGAGGCAGCTTTGCAGCAGCCAGGGCGAAAGCTTCGCGCGCCAGCTCTTCAGAAACACCCTCGATCTCATACAGGACTTTGCCTGGCTGGATCTGGGCAACCCAGTATTCCACGGAACCCTTACCTTTACCCATACGAACCTCGAGAGGCTTCTTGGAGATCGGCTTGTCCGGGAACACACGGATCCAGATCTTACCGCCACGTTTTACGTGACGAGTCAGAGCACGACGTGCCGACTCGATCTGGCGAGCGGTGAGGCGACCGCGAGCAACAGCTTTCAGGGCGAATTCGCCGAAGCTGACTTTGCTACCGCGCAGTGCCAGACCACGGTTGTGGCCAGTCATCTGCTTGCGGAATTTTGTACGCTTTGGTTGCAACATTTGGCGTACCCCTTACTTAGCAGCTTTTTTACGAGGCGCTGGTGCTTGTGGTTTCAGTTCTTCTTGGCGACCACCAATCACTTCGCCTTTGAAGATCCAAACCTTCACACCGATCACACCGTAGGTGGTGTGAGCTTCGTAGGTGTTGTAGTCGATATCGGCACGCAGGGTGTGCAGAGGCACACGACCTTCGCGATACCACTCGGTACGAGCAATCTCAGCACCGCCGAGACGACCGCTCACCTGGATCTTGATGCCTTTGGCACCAATACGCATGGCGTTCTGTACGGCGCGCTTCATGGCACGACGGAACATTACGCGGCGTTCCAGCTGCTGAGCTACGCTCTGCGCAACCAGCATAGCGTCGAGTTCCGGCTTGCGGATCTCTTCGATGTTGATGTGCACAGGCACACCCATCTGCTTGGTCAGGTCCTGACGCAGCTTCTCGACATCTTCACCTTTCTTGCCGATAACGATACCGGGACGAGCGGTGTGGATGGTGATGCGTGCAGTTTGAGCCGGACGATGAATATCGATACGGCTTACGGACGCGCTTTTTAGTTTGTCTTGGAGGTACTCACGCGTTTTCAGATCCTTCAACAGGTAATCTGCGTAAGTAGCACCGTCTGCGTACCAGACGGAGGTGTGCTCCTTGACGATTCCCAGGCGAATGCCAGTGGGATGTACTTTCTGACCCATCTGATCGACTCCGTTACTTGTCCGCAACCTTGACAGTGATATGGCAAGACCGCTTGACGATGCGATCAGCGCGGCCTTTGGCACGCGGCATGATGCGCTTCAGCGAACGCCCTTCGTTGACGAAGACGGTGGAGACCTTCAGGTCATCAACGTCTGCGCCTTCGTTGTGTTCGGCGTTGGCTACGGCCGACTCGAGGACTTTCTTCATGATTTCAGCGGCTTTTTTGCTGCTGAAGGCCAACAGGTTGAGCGCTTCGCCCACCTTCTTCCCGCGGATCTGGTCGGCGACCAAGCGGGCTTTCTGGGCGGAGATTCGAGCGCCCGACAACTTAGCGGCTACTTCCATTTCCTTACCCCTTAACGCTTGGCTTTCTTGTCAGCCACGTGCCCGCGATAGGTGCGGGTACCGGCGAACTCGCCCAGTTTGTGGCCGACCATGTCTTCGTTCACGAGAACTGGGACATGCTGGCGACCGTTGTGAACCGCGATGGTCAGACCGACCATTTGTGGCAGGATCATCGAGCGACGCGACCAGGTTTTAACTGGCTTGCGATCGTTCTTCTCCACCGCCACTTCGATCTTCTTCAGCAGGTGAAGATCGATAAAAGGACCTTTTTTCAGAGAACGTGGCACTGTCGTATCCCTCTAGTTACTTGCGACGACGGACGATCATGTTGTCGGTACGCTTATTACCACGGGTTTTCGCACCCTTGGTTGGGAAGCCCCATGGCGATACCGGATGACGACCACCGGAGGTACGACCTTCACCACCACCATGCGGGTGGTCAACCGGGTTCATGGCAACACCACGAACGGTTGGGCGAACGCCGCGCCAGCGTTTGGCACCAGCTTTACCCAGCGAACGCAGGCTGTGCTCGGAGTTCGAGACTTCACCCAGGGTCGCACGGCACTCAGCCAGGACTTTACGCATTTCACCAGAGCGCAGACGCAGGGTCACGTAGACACCTTCGCGAGCGATCAGCTGAGCCGAGGCACCAGCGGAACGAGCGATCTGAGCACCTTTACCCGGCTTCAGTTCGATGCCGTGAATGGTGCTACCCACTGGAATGTTGCGCAGTTGCAGGGAGTTACCGGCCTTGATTGGGGCCAGTGCACCTGCGATCAGCTGGTCGCCAGCGCTCACGCCTTTAGGGGCGATGATGTAGCGACGCTCACCGTCTGCGTAGCACAGCAGGGCGATGTGAGCAGTACGGTTTGGATCGTATTCGATACGCTCGACAGTGGCTGGGATGCCATCTTTGTCGTTGCGACGGAAGTCGACCAGACGGTAATGCTGCTTGTGACCACCACCAACGTGACGAGTGGTAATACGGCCATTGTTGTTACGACCACCAGACTTCGATTTTTTCTCGATCAGCGGTGCGTGAGGAGCGCCTTTGTGCAGCTCCTGGTTGACCACCTTGACCACGAAACGGCGGCCAGGGGAAGTCGGTTTGCATTTAACGATTGCCATGATGCACCCCTTCCTTACTCAGCACTGCTGCTGAAATCGAGATCTTGGCCTGGCTGAAGGGAGACGATCGCCTTCTTCCAGTCATTACGCTTGCCCAGACCACGTGCGGTACGCTTGGTTTTACCCAGAACGTTAACAGTCGACACGTTTTCAACTTTTACGTTGAACAGGCCTTCGACAGCTTTCTTGATTTCCAGCTTGGTTGCATCAGTAGCAACCTTGAATACGAACTGGCCTTTTTTCTCAGCCAGAACGGTAGCCTTCTCGGAAACGTGCGGGCCAAGGAGGACTTTGAATACGCGTTCCTGGTTCATCCCAGCAGCTCCTCGAATTTCTTCACGGCCGAGACAGTGATCAACACTTTCTCGTATGCGATCAGACTGACCGGGTCGGAACCTTGAACGTCACGTACGTCGACGTGCGGCAGGTTGCGAGCAGCCAGGTACAGGTTCTGATCAACAGCGTCGGAAACGATCAGTACGTCGTTCAGACCCATGCCGTTCAGCTTGTTCAGCAGATCTTTGGTTTTCGGGGCTTCAACAGCGAAGTCCTGAACCACGACCAGACGGTCGCTACGCACCAGCTCAGCGAGGATGGAGCGCAGAGCTGCGCGATACATCTTCTTGTTGAGCTTCTGCGAGTGATCTTGAGGACGGGCTGCGAAGGTAACACCACCGCCACGCCAGATCGGACCACGAGTGGTACCAGCACGAGCACGGCCAGTACCCTTCTGACGCCATGGGCGCTTACCGCCACCAGCTACGTCGGAACGGGTCTTCTGCTGCTTGGTGCCCTGACGGCCGCCGGCCATGTAGGCCACGACTGCTTGGTGTACCAGCGTCTCGTTGAATTCGCCACCGAAAGTCAGTTCGGAAACTTCGATCGCCTGAGCGTCATTTACATTAAGTTGCATGTCAGTTTCCCCTTAACCGCGAGCCTTGACAGCTGGACGTACAACCACGTCGCCGCCAGTAGCGCCAGGTACGGCACCCTTGACCAGCAGCAGGTTGCGCTCAGCGTCTACGCGTACTACTTCCAGGGACTGAACAGTCACGCGCTCGGCGCCCATGTGACCGGACATTTTCTTGCCCTTGAACACACGACCAGGAGTCTGGCACTGGCCGATGGAACCTGGGACACGGTGCGACACGGAGTTACCGTGCGTGTTGTCCTGGCCACGGAAGTTCCAGCGCTTGATGGTACCGGCGAAGCCTTTACCTTTGGACTGACCGGTTACGTCTACCAGCTGGCCTGCAGTGAAGAGTTCAGCTTTGATCAGATCGCCAGCCTGGAAATCGCCTTCTTCAAGACGGAACTCCCAAACACCGCGACCAGCGGCAACGTTAGCCTTGGCGAAGTGACCTGCCTGAGCGGCAGTCACACGCGAAGCACGACGCTCGCCGACAGTGACTTGCACTGCACGGTAGCCATCGGTTTCTTCAGTTTTGAACTGGGTGACGCGATTCGGCTCGATCTCGATGACCGTAACCGGAATGGAGACACCTTCTTCGGTGAAAATGCGGGTCATACCGCATTTGCGACCGATTACACCAATAGTCATGTTGTAAACCTCATGAGTGTACGGGGCTTTCACCCGCTATGGCCGCCCATTTCAGAGCGTTACACGACCAGACCGAAGTCTTAGCCGAGGCTGATCTGCACTTCCACACCTGCCGCGAGATCAAGCTTCATCAGCGCGTCAACGGTTTTATCCGTAGGCTGGACGATGTCCAGAACACGCTTATGAGTGCGAATCTCGTACTGGTCACGCGCGTCTTTGTTGACGTGCGGAGAAACCAGAACGGTGAAACGCTCTTTGCGGGTAGGCAGTGGAATTGGACCACGCACTTGTGCACCAGTACGTTTCGCGGTTTCCACGATTTCCTGGGTGGATTGGTCGATCAGGCGATGGTCGAAAGCCTTCAACCTGATACGGATTTGCTGATTTTGCATTGGATTTCAGACTCCAGGCTGTTCCCAACGGACGCACTACGCCCGCTAAAAGGAGGCGTGATTCTATAGACGACCCAATTTAGTGTCAACCCAATAAAAAAAACCCCCGCTGAGCGGGGGTTTTTTCAATCGATCGAGGGATTACTCGATGATTTTGGCTACGACGCCGGCGCCGACGGTACGACCGCCTTCACGGATAGCGAAGCGCAGACCGTCTTCCATTGCGATGGTCTTGATCAGGGTGACAGTCATCTGAATGTTGTCACCTGGCATTACCATTTCAACGCCTTCCGGCAGCTCGCAGTTACCGGTCACGTCAGTGGTACGGAAGTAGAACTGAGGACGGTAGCCTTTGAAGAACGGAGTGTGACGGCCGCCTTCTTCCTTCGACAGAACGTAGACTTCTGCGGTGAACTTGGTGTGCGGCTTGACAGAACCTGGCTTGACCAGAACCTGGCCACGCTCAACGTCGTCACGCTTGGTACCACGCAGCAGAACGCCGCAGTTCTCGCCAGCACGACCCTCGTCCAGCAGCTTGCGGAACATCTCAACACCGGTGCAGGTGGTGGTGGTGGTGTCACGCAGACCAACGATTTCCAGCGGATCCTGAACGCGGACGATACCACGCTCGATACGACCGGTAACAACGG